>JBMOMH010000138.1:0-9370 GCA_049323135.1 Actinomycetota bacterium | reverse complement strand
CGCCGACGTGGTCACCGACGTACCGGCCGTGATCCGGTCCTGGCGGGAGGGCACGGTGATCCGGTCCTGGCTGCTGGACCTGCTCGACCGGGCCCTGGCCGCCGACCCGGACCTGGCCGAGATCCGTGGGTACGCCGAGGACTCGGGCGAGGGGCGCTGGACGGTGGACGCGGCCATCGCCCACGCCGTACCGCTGCCGGTGATCTCCGCGGCGCTGTTCGCCCGCTTCGCCTCCCGGCAGGAGGACTCCCCCGCCATGAAGGCGGTGGCGGCGCTGCGCAACCAGTTCGGCGGGCACGAGGTGGCCCGGGCCGCCGGGTCCTACCTGGTGTAGTGGTCGGCCCCGGTACCCCTGGTGTACGTCACCGACCTCGGCTTCACCGACTTCCGCAGCTACCCCCAGCTGGACGTCACGCTGGAGCCGGGCGTGACCGTGTTCGCCGGACCGAACGGGCAGGGCAAGACCAACCTCGTCGAGGGGCTGGGCTACCTGGCCACGCTGGGCAGCCACCGGGTCGCCCACGACGCCCCCCTGGTCCGGCAGGGGGCCGGCCGGGCGGTGCTGCGCGTCCGGGTGGCCCGCGACGGCCGGTCCACCCTGGTCGAGGTCGAGATCGCCCCGGGGCGGGCGAACCGGGCACGGATCAACCGGGCGCCGGTCCCCCGGCCCCGGGAGGTGCTCGGCGTGCTGCGCACGGTGCTGTTCGCGCCGGAGGACCTGGCCCTGGTCAAGGGGGACCCGGGCGAGCGGCGCGCCTTCCTCGACGGGCTGCTGGTCACCCGGGCTCCCCGCTGGGCCGGGGTCCGGGCCGACTACGACCGGGTGCTGCGCCAGCGGACCGCCCTGCTGAAGTCGGCGGGGACGACCCGGACCCCCGACCTGCGCACCCTCGACGTGTGGGACGCGCACCTGGCCCGCTGCGGGGCCGCCCTGCTCGCCGCCCGGCTGGACCTCGTGGCCGCCCTGACCCCGCACGTGCGGACGGCGTACGCCGCCATCGGCGGCGGCGCCGACCAGCCCCACCTGGACTACCGCCCCTGCCTGCGGCACGGGGAGGACCCCGACGCGGCGGCGGACGGGCCATCCCCGGGGAGCGCAGGCCCGGCGCCGGCCGACCCGGAGCTGCTGGCCGCGGCCCTGCTCGACGGGTTGGCCCGGGCCCGGCGCAGCGAGCTCGAGCGGGGGGTCACCCTGGTCGGCCCGCACCGGGACGAGCTGGTCCTGGGCCTGGGCCCGCTGCCGGCCCGGGGCTACGCCAGCCACGGCGAGTCCTGGTCGCTGGCCCTGGCGCTCCGGCTGGCGGCCTACGAGCTGCTCCGCGCCGACGGCCCTGGCGGCTCGGCCCCGGTGCTGGTGCTCGACGACGTGTTCGCCGAGCTGGACGTGGGGCGGCGGGACCGGCTGGCCCAGCTCGTCGCCGGCGCCGAGCAGGTGCTGGTCACCGCGGCGGTGCCCGCCGACGTCCCCGAGCTGCTGCACGGGGCCCGGTACGACGTGATGGCCGGGGAGGTGCGCCGTGTCCGATGACCGGGAGGCCCCGGCCGACCTGGCGCGGGCGGCGTTCGCTCGGGCCCGGGCGGCGGCCACCCGCCGCCGTGACGGCAGCCCCGCCGGCCAGCCCGTGGGCGGCCCGGCCGGGACCCCCGGCGGTGGTCGGGCCGGTGGTCGGGCCGGTGGTCGGCCGGCCGCGCTAGCGCGCAGCGGTGCCGGTCCCGACGACCGGGACCCGCAGCCGGTCGCGGCCGTGCTGGCCCGCCTGCTCGCCGAGCGGGGCTGGGAGGAGCCGGCGGCCGCCGGGCAGGTGGTCGGCCGCTGGGCGGAGATCGTGGGTGCACCGGTGGCCGAACACTGCCGGCCCGAGGGGTTCCGGGACGGGGTGCTCACCGTGGTGGCCGACTCCACCGCCTGGGCGGTGCAGATCCGGCTGCTGGCGCCCCAGCTGCTGGCCCGCATCGCCGCCGAGGTCGGTGCCGGCACGGTGACCCGGGTGCAGGTCCGGGGGCCCACCGCGCCGAGCTGGCGGCGGGGGCGGCGTACCGTGCCCGGCCGGGGCCCCCGGGACACCTACGGCTGACCCGGCCAGCGAGCGGCCCAGGAGGCGGCCCAGCGGACGGCCCAGCGGACGGCGTCCGCGCGCCCCCGTGTGGGGGGACACACGGGACGGGTCCGGGGGGCCCAGCGGCTCCCCCAGGGGCCCTAGCGGGGCGGGCCAGTCCCCGGAAACCGGCTAGACTGAGCGGTGCCTGACCGCTTCCGCGTCCGTCGCGGACGTGGACCCCGAATCCCGCGGCCGGCCCTCGCTGGGGGGCTCGCGCCGCGCCGTGCCCGAAGGAGAGCTGCCCCTCGTGGCTGACAGCGTCGCTGACCGGGCGGTCGAGGAACCGGTCGAGGGACCGGTGGACGGGGTGGTGGAGCAGGTCGGTCGGGCCGGCAGGGGGGCCGGGTTCGGGTCGAACGGGCCCAACGGCTCCGACGGCCGCACCTCCCCGACGTACGACGCCACCGCGATCACGGTCCTCGAAGGCCTCGACGCGGTCCGGAAGCGGCCCGGGATGTACATCGGGTCGACCGGCGAGCTGGGCCTGCACCACCTGGTCTACGAGGTGGTGGACAACTCCGTCGACGAGGCCCTGGCCGGCTGGTGTGACCACATCGAGGTGACGCTGCTCACCGACGGGGGGGTGCGGGTCGTCGACAACGGCCGGGGCATCCCGGTGGACGAGCACCCAGTCGAGCAGCGCTCGGCGGTGGAGGTCGTGCTCACCACGCTGCACGCGGGCGGCAAGTTCGGTGGTGGCGGGTACGCCGTCTCCGGCGGCTTGCACGGCGTCGGCGTGTCCGTGGTCAACGCGCTGTCCCGACGGCTGCTCGTCGAGGTCCGGCGAGATGGCTACCGGTGGTGGCAGGAGTACGACCGGTCGGTGCCGGTCACCCCGCTGCAGCGGGGCGAGCCCACCGAAGACACCGGGACGGTCGTCACGTTCTGGGCCGACCCGGACATCTTCGAGACCACGTCGTACGACTTTGAGACGCTGTCCCGCCGCTTCCAGGAGATGGCGTTCCTCAACCGTGGGCTCACCATCGTCCTGCGCGACGAGCGGCCGGCACCGGGTGCGGCCGACGGCGAGGAGGCGGCGTCCGGCGTACGGGAGCAGGTCTACCGCTACGACGGCGGCATTGTCGACTTCGTGCGCCACCTCAACGCCACCAAGGGTGCGTCGCACCCGAGCATCATCTCCTTCGAAGCGGAGGACACCGAGCGACGGTTGTCCCTCGAGGTCGCCATGCAGTGGAACACCGGCTTCAGCGAGTCGGTGTACACCTTCGCCAACACCATCAACACCCGGGAGGGCGGGACCCACGAGGAGGGCTTCCGCGCGGCACTCACCGGCCTGGTGAACCGGTACGCCCGCGCCTGGGGGCTGCTCAAGGAGAAGGACCCGAACCTTGCCGGCGAGGACATCCGGGAAGGGCTCACCGCCATCGTGTCGGTGAAGCTCGGCGAACCGCAGTTCGAGGGCCAGACCAAGACCAAGCTCGGCAACACCGAGGCCAAGACCTACGTGCAGACCGTCTGCAACGACCAGCTGGCCGCCTGGTTCGACCGGAACCCAGCCGAGGGCAAGGAGATCGCCCGCAAGGCCCTCCAGGCGGCGACGGCTCGGATCGCCGCCCGCAAGGCCCGCGACCTGGCACGCAACCGCAAGGGGCTGCTCGGCGGCGGCGGGCTGCCGGGCAAGCTCGCCGACTGCCAGGCGCGCGACCCGGAGCGCTGCGAGCTGTTCATCGTCGAGGGCGACAGCGCCGGTGGGTCGGCGAAGGGTGGCCGCAACCCCGAGACGCAGGCGATCCTGCCGATCCGCGGGAAGATCCTCAACGTTGAGAAGGCGCGGATCGACCGGGTGCTGCAGAACCAGGAGGTGCAGGCGCTCATCTCCGCGCTCGGCACCGGCATCCATGACGAGTTCGACCTGGCGAAGCTGCGCTACCACAAGGTTGTGCTGATGGCGGACGCTGACGTCGACGGCCAGCACATTCGCACGCTGCTGCTCACGCTGTTGTTCCGCTTCATGCGCGCGCTCATCGAGCAGGGCCACGTCTTCCTCGCCCAGCCGCCCCTGTACAAGCTGAAGTGGGTGAAGGACACCGTCGAGTTCGCCTACTCCGACCGGGAGCGCGACGCCCTCGTCGCAGCCGGGCAGGCCGCCGGCAAGCGACTGCCGAAGGAGGAGGGCATCCAGCGCTACAAGGGTCTCGGTGAGATGAACGCCGACGAGCTGTGGGAGACCACGATGGACCCGGCGCACCGCATCCTGCTGCAGGTGACCCTGGAGGACGCGGCCAACGCCGACGAGCTGTTCAGCGTGCTGATGGGCGAGGACGTCGACTCCCGCCGGCAGTTCATCCAGCGCAACGCCAAGGACGTCCGCTTCCTCGACATCTGACGGTTCGCCGCCGAACGCCGGAAGGAACCCTGTGAGCGAGACCACCACCCCACCTCCCGCCGACCGCATCCAGCCGGTCGACATCCAGGTGGAGATGCAGCGCTCCTACCTCGACTACGCGATGAGCGTCATCGTGGGGCGGGCGCTGCCGGACGTCCGCGACGGCCTCAAGCCGGTGCACCGCCGGGTGCTGTACGCGATGTACGACGGGGGCTACCGACCCGACCGCGGGTTCTCCAAGTGCTCGCGGGTCGTTGGCGACGTCATGGGGCAGTACCACCCGCACGGGGACTCGGCCATCTACGACACCCTGGTGCGCCTGGCGCAGCCGTGGGCGATGCGCTACCCGCTGGTCCAGGGGCAGGGCAACTTCGGCTCGCCGGGTAACGACCCGGCCGCGGCGATGCGGTACACGGAGTGCCGCATGGCGCCCCTGGCCATGGAGATGGTGCGTGACATCGACCAGGACACGGTCGACTTCGTCGCCAACTACGACGGTCGGGCGCAGGAGCCGTCGATCCTGCCGAGCCGGTTCCCGAACCTGCTGGTCAACGGTTCGGCCGGCATCGCCGTCGGCATGGCGACGAACATCCCGCCACACAACCTGCGGGAGGTCGCCGCTGGGGTGCAGTGGTACCTCGACCACCCCGAGGCGAGCAGCGAGGAGCTGCTCGCGGCGCTGCTCGAACGGATCCAGGGTCCGGACTTCCCCACGGGCGCGCTCATCGTCGGCCGCAAGGGCATCGAGGAGGCCTACCGGACCGGGCGTGGTTCGGTGACGATGCGGGCGGTGGTCGAGGTGGAGGAGGACCGGCGCGGGCGCACCCAGCTGGTGGTCACCGAGCTGCCCTACCAGGTGAACCCAGACAACCTCGCCCTGCGCATCGCCGAGCTGCACGACACCGGCCGGATCCAGGGCGTCGCGGATGTGCGCGACGAGACGTCCTCGCGCACCGGACGGCGGCTCGTCATCGAGCTGCGACGAGACGCCGTGGCGAAGGTCGTGCTGAACAACCTGTACAAGCACACCCAGCTGCAGGACACGTTCGGCTGCAACATGCTGGCGCTCGTTGACGGCGTACCGCGGACGCTGCCGCTCGACGCGTTCGTCCGACACTGGGTGACGCACCAGGTTGAGGTCATCGTCCGGCGGACCAGGTTCCGGCTGCGCAAGGCCGAGGAGCGCGCCCACATCCTGCGCGGGCTGCTGCGCGCCATCGACCGCATCGACGAGGTCATCGCGCTGATCCGGGCCAGCCAGTCGGCGGCGGTGGCGCAGTCCGGCCTGATGACGCTGCTGGACATCGACGAGGTGCAGGCACGGGCGATCCTGGACATGCAGCTGCGCAAGCTTGCCGCGCTGGAACGTCAGGAGCTGCAGCACGAGTACGACGAGCTGCTGGCCCAGATTGCCGAGTACCAGGCCATCCTCGCCTCCCCCGAACGTCAACGCCGCATCATCAGCGAGGAGCTTGCCGAGCTGACCGAGCGGTTCGGGGATGCGCGTAAGACGAAGCTGGTGCCGTACGACGGCGACGTCACCGCGGAGGACCTCATCCCGGAGGAAGACGTCGTCGTCACGATCACCCGCGGCGGCTACGCAAAGCGCACCAAGACTGACCTCTACCGGTCGCAACGTCGGGGCGGACGGGGCGTGCGTGGCGCGCAGCTGCGCCAGGACGACATCGTCGAGCACTTCTTCGTGACGACGACGCACCACTGGATCCTGTTCTTCACGAACAAGGGACGGGTCTACCGGGCCAAGGCCTACGAGCTGCCGGAGGCAGCGCGCGACGCGCGGGGCCAGCATGTGGCGAACCTGCTGGCATTCCAGCCCGACGAGTCCATCGCCCAGGTGTTCGACCTGCGTGACTACGAGGTGGCGCCGTACCTGGTGCTGGCCACCCGCCAGGGGATGGTGAAGAAGTCCCGGCTGACCGAGTACGACAGCTCGCGCAGTGGCGGCATCGTCGCCATCAACCTGCGCGAGGGCGACGAGCTCATCGCCGCCGAGCTGGTCGGCGAGGGGGACGACCTGGTGCTGGTGAGCCGGCAGGCGTCCTCGGTGCGGTTCCGGGCCGACGACTCGACGCTGCGACCCATGGGCCGGGGGACCAGCGGGGTGATCGGCATGCGGTTCCGTCCCGGTGACGAGCTGCTCGCGCTGGGCGTCGTACGGCCGGGGGCGTTCCTGCTCACCGCCACCGAGGCGGGCTTCGCCAAGCTCACCCGGCTGACGGAGTGGGCGGCCAAGGGCCGGGGCACCTATGGGGTGCTCGCCCACCGGATCACCGAGGCGCGGGGGAACCTGGTGGCCGCCCTCGTCGTCGGGGAGGATGACGAGGTGTTCGCGATCACGCGCAACGGCGCGCTCATCCGCACCCGGCTGGACGACATCCGGGTCAGCGGCCGTGACACCATGGGGGTCCGGTTGGTCAACCTCGCGGAGGGTGACGCAGTGGTGGCGGTCGCGCGTAACGCCGAGGCGGCGGGGGAGACTGCTCCGGAGCTGGCCGAGCCCCCGGCCGGCTCAGCGGGCCTGGCGGGCACGCAGGACACGGCGGGCCTGGCGGGCACGGAGGAGGAGCAGACGTGAGCTCGTGGACCTCGGACCCGCAGCCGCCCGGCCCCGGGGCCCGCGCCGGCTCCACGGTGGCCCGGCCCCCCGCAGGTGCGGGCCGACCGGGTACCCCGCCTCGACCGGGGACCGGCGAGGCGCGCGCGCCCGCCGGGGCCGCCCGCGGCCCGACCGGCGGCCCCGCCGGCCCCGTCGGCGGCGTCGATGACGGCCCCGCCCCGCCCCGTCCCCCGAGAGGCACCCCCCCGGTACGGCTCGGACACCGCCACCATCCAGCAGGGCCCTGTCGGCGCGGCCCCGATGCGGATCCGGCGGGCCCGCCTGAAGATCGCCCGGGTCGACCCCTGGTCAGTGATGAAGATCAGCTTCTTGCTGTTCATTGCCGCCGGCATCGTCGTCGTCGTGGCAACGGCCGTCCTCTGGTCGGTGATCGACGCCCTCGGCGTGTTCAGCACGGTGGGCACCACGGTGCGGGACGTCACCGGGTCCAGCCCGAACACGGGGTTCGACCTGCAGTCCTACCTGTCCCTCTCCCGGGTGGTCGGGTTCGTCACCCTGGTGTCACTGGTCAACGTCGTGCTCGGCACGGCACTGGCCACCCTGGGGTCGTTCCTCTACAACCTGGCCGCCAGCTTCGTCGGCGGCCTGGAGGTCACCCTCTCCGACAGCGACTGACCCCCCCGCTGCCAATGGCATGAAGGCGTCCTTCTGACCTCTCTTGAGTAGTGAAGGACGCCTTCATGCGGGAGGGTGAGGGCGGTGGCCGCCGGGTTGGGCCGTCCCGGAGCCATCGGGTAGCCTCGGAGCCGTCGTACCGGGCCTATAGCTCAGTCGGTTAGAGCGCTTCCCTGATAAGGAAGAGGTCAGTGGTTCAAGTCCACTTAGGCCCACGTCCGGTCTGCCGGTAGGTCCAGGAGAGGGTCCACGTGGTGCCAAAGAAGCTGCTGCTGGCCGCCCTGACCGTCGTCGGTGGCCTGCTCGCCTACCGCAAGGTCCAGGCCGACCGGGCCGAGCAGGACCTGTGGACCGAGGCTACCGACCCGGTCGACCCGCGCTGAGCCCCCGGCTCCGCCGTCGGGGGACGTAGCTCAACTGGCAGAGCACCGCCTTTGCAAGGCGGGGGTTGAGGGTTCGAGTCCCTTCGTCTCCACCACCACACCGGGTCTGTCATGGCAGGTGCACCGTTGCGCTGCCGTGCTCGGGGGTTTCTCCGGCCGGGCCGGGAGGCGACCGGAGCAAACCAGAAGCAGCCCACCAACGCCGACGGGGGTTCGGCGGGTCAACCCCGCGGCGAGGTGGCTCCGATGCGATCCGGTTCCGGGGGCGACACAAGGGCGGCCACCTGCTCTGCCTGCTCCAAGACGAAGCTCGACGTTCCCGCAACCGGGCCCTACTAGAGCGCTTCGTGCACCGCAACGACGGGTCGCTACTCGCCGTCGAAGAGGCGGCCAACGCCGTCTCTGAGGCTCGCGAGGAGCGGGAGGGGCAGCTGCTGGCTGACCGGGTTCAGCCTGGCGGCGCCGCTTGATCGTCGTCGATGCCTCCGTCCTGGCCAACGCGCTCACCGATGACGGCCCGCTGGGGGAGGTTGCCCGCTGTGAACTTGGCCGGGACGTGCACTGGTCTGGACCGGAGCATCTTGTCGTGGAGGCGTTCTCGGCGATCCGGGGCAGGCTGCTCGGCGGCAGGATCAGGGAAGCGCGTGCCGCAGACGCCCTGGAAGCGCTAGCTAGCCGAGGCAGCCATCGAGGTGCTCCCCGTCGTCCCGCTGCTCCCCAGGATGTGGCACCTGCGGCACAGCTTCAGCGGCTATGACGCCGCCTACGTCGCCGCCGCCGAGGCGCACGGATGTACGCTGCTTACCGCTGACGCTCGCCTCGGTCGTGCCCGCGGTGTCCACTGCGCGATCCGTCTCTGTCTTCCCATATGACACACCTCTCGTGCGGGTCGACCTAGACGAAGTCCGCGGCGATGCTGCAGGCCGCAGGCCACTCGTTGATCGACTGTGACGTTCTCGATGCGACACGCCGGTGTCACCGCAAACAGCGTCACAGTAGATCTTCCGGGGCGGTCGGGTCAGGACGTCGTACGGCCCCGGCGGCTGGTCCCGCCGGGGATCTCGGTCGCCGCCTCCTCCTCGCTGGTCGGGCCCTCGCTGGTTGGGCCGTCGACGGTAGGGCGGGTGCCCTGCGCCGCCGCGTCGGCCAGCGCCTCGTCTGGGCTGGCGCCGGCCGCGTCGTGGGCCGGCGTACCGGGCGCAGGGGGCCAGTTCGGCGTCGGGGTGGGCTCGGGTGCGGACGCCGGGCGGGACTCGTGCCACGACCCGCTGCGCCACGCCTGCGCCGC
>JBMOMH010000137.1:0-9394 GCA_049323135.1 Actinomycetota bacterium | reverse complement strand
CACCCGGTGGTCGCCGTCTCCGCGGTGTCCGCCGCCTCCCGGCAACGGGCGGCCGCCCTGCTGTCCGACGTACCGGTGCGGCCGGTGCCCGACGTGGTCGCCGCCGCCGACCTCGCGCTGCTTGCCGTACCCGACGACGTGCTGCCCGGCCTGGTCGCCGGCCTGGCCGCCACCGGCGCGGTCCGGCCCGGGCAACTGGTCGCCCACCCCAGTGGCCGCTACGGCGCCGACGTGCTGGCACCGGCGCTGCGGGCCGGGGCGCTGCCGCTGGCGCTGCACCCGGCGATGACCTTCACCGGGACCTCGGTGGACCTGACCCGGCTGCGCGGCGCCGCGTTCGGGGTGACCGCGCCGGACCCGCTGCGGCCCATCGCCGAGGCGCTGGTGCTGGAGATGGGTGGGGAGCCGGTGTGGGTGCCCGAGACGAGCCGGGCCCTCTACCACGCCGCCCTGGCCGCCGGGGCCAACCACCTGGTCACCCTGGTCGCGCAGGCCCGGGACCTGCTCGCCGCCGCCGGGGTCGCCGACCCCGCGCGGCTGCTCGGCCCGCTGCTCGCCGCCGCCCTGGACAACGCGCTGCACCAAGGGGACGCCGCCCTCACCGGGCCGGTGGCCCGCGGCGACGCCGGGACGGTGGCCGCCCACCTGGACGCGCTGGCCGGGGCGTACCCGGAGGCGGTGCCGGCGTACGTCGCCCTGGCCCGGCTCACCGCCGACCGCGCCCTGGCCGCCGGGCGGCTGGCCCCCACCGCGGCGGCGTCCCTGCTCGAGGTGCTCGCCGCGCCCGGGAAGGCCCGCACGTGACCACCGCCACCGCCCCCCGGGTGGCCACCGACCGGCCCGGCCTGGCCGCGGCCCGCGCCGCGCTCGCCGCCGCCGGGCGCACCGTCGCCCTGGTGCCCACCATGGGCGCGCTGCACGAGGGCCACCGGGCCCTGCTGCGCGCCGCCCGGGAGCGGGCCGACGCGGTGGCCGTGTCGATCTTCGTGAACCCGCTGCAGTTCGGTGCCGGGGAGGACTTCGACCGCTACCCGCGGACCCTGGCCGCCGACCTGGACCTGTGCCAGCGGGAGGGCGTGGACCTGGTCTTCGCCCCCGAGGCTCCGGTGCTGTACGCCGGCGCCGGCCGCCCCGCCGGCGGGGTCACCGTGGACCCCGGGCCGCTGGGCGCCGAGCTGGAGGGGGCCAGCCGCCCGGGGCACTTCATCGGGGTGCTCACCGTCGTCACCAAGCTGTGCCACCTGCTCGCCCCGCACTGGGCCGTGTTCGGGGAGAAGGACTACCAGCAGCTGGTGCTGGTCCGCCGCCTCGTCGACGACCTCGACCTGCCGGTCGGGGTGGTCGCCGTGCCCACCGTGCGGGAGCCCGACGGGCTGGCCCGCTCCAGCCGGAACCGCTACCTGGACCCGGCGCAGCGGCGCCGGGCCGCCGCCCTCCCCGCCGCCCTGCGGGCCGGGCAGGCGGCGGCGCAGACCGGGGCCGGCCCGGCCGCGGTGCTGGCCGCCGCCCGGGCCGTCCTCGCCGCGGCGGACGGGGTGGACCTGGACTACCTGGACCTGCGCGACCCCGACTTGGGACCGGCGCCCGCCCGCGGGCCGGCCCGGCTGCTGGCCGCCGCCCGGGTGGGCGCCACCCGGCTCATCGACAACGTGCCGGTGGTCCTCGACCCGGCCGGCCGGGCCGCCGGGGCCGGGAAGGAGCGCTGACCGCCATGTTCCGCACCATGCTCAAGTCCAAGATCCACCGGGCCACGGTGACCCAGGCCGACCTGCACTACGTCGGGTCGGTCACCCTCGACGAGGACCTGATGGATGCCGCGGACCTGCTGCCCGGGGAGCAAGTGGCCATCGTGGACGTCACCAACGGCGCCCGGCTGGAGACCTACGCCATCCCCGGCCCGCGCGGCAGCGGGGTGGTCGGCATCAACGGCGCCGCCGCCCGGCTGGTGCACCCCGGGGACGTGGTGATCCTGCTTGCGTACGGCGTGTGCAGCGAGGCCGAGGCGCGCGGCCACCGGCCGGCGGTGGTGTTCGTCGACGGGGCCAACCGGGTCGTCCGGCTCGGTGGCGACCCGGCGGAGGCGGACCCGGACCTGGCACCCGGGCCGGCCCGGCCGCTGGTCCGCGGCGACCGGGTCGCTACCGGGCCGCGTTGACCGGACCCGTGCCCCCCCAGGTGCCGCGGCGCCTGCTCGCCCCGCCCCCGGGGTGGACCGCGGCGACCGACGTGGTCGTGGTCGGGTCCGGCATCGCGGGGCTGACCGTGGCGCGCCGGCTGGCCGCGGCCGGCGTACGGGTCCTCGTGGTGACCAAGGACGTGCTCGCCGCCGGGTCCACCCGCTGGGCGCAGGGCGGCATCGCCGCCGCGCTCGGCGCGGACGACAGCCCGCAGGCGCACCTGGCCGACACCCTCGCCGCCGGGGGCGGCCTCGCCGACCCGGTGGCGGTCCGGGTGCTCGTCGAGGAGGGCCCGGCCGCGGTGCGCCACCTGCTGGACCTGGGGGCGCGGTTGGACCGGGCCGGCGACGGCGGGCTGGCCCTCACCCGGGAGGGGGGCCACCGCCGGGACCGCATCGTGCACGCCGGCGGGGACGCCACCGGCGCGGAGGTACAGCGGGCGCTGGTCGCCGCGGTGCTCGCCGAGCCCGGCGTGGAGGTGCTCGAGCACGCCCTGGTCCTCGACCTGCTGCCCGCGCGGGGCGGCGGGGTCGCCGGGGTCACCCTGCACGTGCTGGGGGAGGGCCGGCGGGACGGGGTGGGGGCGGTCCGCGCCCGGGCCGTGGTGTTGGCCACCGGGGGGCTGGGCCAGATCTACGCGTCCACGACCAACCCGGTCGTGTCCACCGGGGACGGGCTGGCGGTGGCGCTGCGCGCCGGCGCGGTGCTGCGGGACCTGGAGTTCGTCCAGTTCCATCCCACCGTGCTCTGGCGGGGCACGGCGGCCCGGGGCCAGCAGCCCCTGGTCTCCGAGGCGGTCCGCGGGGAGGGCGCGACCCTCGTCGACGACGCCGGGGTGCGCTTCCTGCAGGGCGAGCACGAGCTGGCCGAGCTGGCCCCCCGCGACGTGGTCGCGCAGGCCTGCTTCCGCCGGATGCGCGAGACCGGCGCCGAGCACGTGTGGCTGGACGCCCGGCACCTGGGCGCGGAGCGGTGGCGGGTGCGCTTTCCCACCATCTACGCCAGCTGCCTGGAACAGGGCGTCGACCCGGCCCACGACCTCGTCCCGGTGGTGCCGGCCAGCCACTACGCCAGCGGCGGGGTGCGCACCGACCGCCACGGGCGTACCGGCGTACCCGGCCTGTACGCCTGCGGGGAGGTGGCCTGCACCGGGGTGCACGGGGCCAACCGGCTGGCCTCGAACTCGCTGCTGGAGGGGCTGGTCTTCGCCCGGCGGATCGCCGACGTGCTCCGCACCGAGTTCACCGATGGGCTCACCGGCCCGGCACCGGAGCCGGCGGCCGACCCCCGGCCGGCCGGGCTGGCCGACGCCGCCGGGGTTCCCAGCCTGCGCGGGGCGATGAGCCGGGGCGCCGGGGTGCTACGGTCCGGACCCGGGCTAGCCGCGACCGCGGCGACCCTCGCCGAGCTGCTGTCCGCACCGTCGGCCACCCCCTGCGTGGAGACCTGGGAGGCCACCAACATGCTCACCGTGGCCCACGTGCTGGTGGCCGCCGCCGCCGCCCGGGAGGAGACCCGGGGGGCGCACTGGCGGGAGGACTTCCCGCGGAGCGACCCGCGCTGGGCGGTGCGCCTGGACGCGACGCTGGGGCCGGACGGGCGGGTGCGCTGGGCGGAGGCTCCACCGTGCTGAGCCCCGGACTGGCCGACCGCCTGGCCGCCGCCCGGCTGGACCCGGCGTACGTCGAACGGGTGGCCCGGGACACCGTGGCCGAGGACCTGGCCGGCGGGCAGGATGTGACCAGCGTGGCCACCGTGCCACCCGGGGCGGTGGCCACCGCCGACCTGGTCGCCCGGGCCGCCGGGGTGGTCGCCGGGCTGCCGGTCGCCGAGGCCGTGTACGAGGTGGTGTGCGGGCCCGCCGCCCGGGTGCGGCACCACTGCGCCGACGGCACCGCGGTCACCGCCGGGACCGTGCTGAGCACCGTCACCGGGCCGACCCGGGGGCTGCTCACCGCCGAGCGCAGCGCCCTCAACCTGCTCGGCCACCTGTCCGGCATCGCCACGCTCACCCGGGCCTGGGTGGACGCGGTCGCCGGCACCGGCGCCACGGTCCGCGACACCCGCAAGACCACCCCCGGCCTGCGGCTGCTGGAGAAGTACGCCGTTCGCTGCGGCGGCGGGGAGAACCATCGGCTGTCCCTGGCCGACGCCGCGCTGGTGAAGGACAACCACATCCTGGCCGCCGGGGGGATCGTCGAGGCCTTCCAGGCGGTGCGGGAACGGTTCCCCGGGCTAGCCGTCGAGGTCGAGGCGGACACCGTGGGGCAGGCCCTGGCCGCCGTCGAGGCCGGCGCGGACCTGGTGCTGCTGGACAACTTCGGGCTCGACGACCTGCGCGAGGCGGTACGCCGGGTCGCCGGCCGGGCCCGCCTGGAGGCCAGTGGCGGGCTGGTCCTCGCCGACGCGGCACAGGTGGCCGCCACCGGCGTGGACTACCTCGCGGTCGGGGCGCTGACCCACTCCGCGCCCCGGCTGGACGTGGCCTGCGACGTCCGGGAAGGACGCTGACCATGCTGCTCACCGTCGACGTGGGCAACACCCACACCGTGCTCGGGCTGTTCCAGGACGACACCATCGTGGAGCACTGGCGCATCGCCACCGACGCCCGGCGTACCGCGGACGAGCTGGCCGTCGTCCTGCACGGGCTGATCCGACAGTCCGGTGGGCCCGAGGTCGGGGAGATCGGCGGCATCGCGCTGTGCTCCACGGTGCCCAGCGTGCTCCACGAGATGCGGGCGATGGCCCGCCGCTACTACGCCCAGGTGCCGCTGGTCGTCGTGGAACCGGGGGTACGCACTGGGGTCCCGGTGCTCACCGACAACCCGAAGGAGGTGGGGGCGGACCGCATCGTCAACGCGGCGGCCGCGGCGCACCTGTACGGCGGGCCGTGCGTGGTCGTCGACTTCGGTACCGCCACCACCTTCGACGCGGTCAGCGCCCGCGGTGAGCTGCTGGGGGCGGCCATCTCCCCGGGCATCGAGATCTCCGTCGAGGCGCTGGCCACCCGCGGTGCCCAGCTGCTGAAGGTGGAGCTGGGCCGGCCCCGGTCGGTGATCGGCAAGAACACCGTCGAGGCCCTGCAGTCCGGTGTGCTGTTCGGGTTCGCCGGCCAGGTCGACGGCATGGTCGCCCGCATGGCCCGGGAGCTGGTCCCCTCCGCCGACCGGGTGGACGAGGTCACCGTGGTGGCCACCGGGGGGCTGGCGCCGCTGGTGCTCGGGGAGGCCGAGTCCATCGACGTACACGAGCCATGGCTGACCTTGATCGGGCTGCGGCTGGTGTTCGAGCGCAACGTCTCCGCCCGCTGACCGCCCCCCCAATGCCCCCGGACGGATGAAGGCGTCCTTCCCTACTCAATTTAGGTCAGAAGGACGCCTTCATCCGGGGGGATGGGCCGGCCCGTAGCCTTGGGGCTCGTGACCGAGCCGTTGCCGCAGGCCTCTCCGTACGCCGACCTGCCCGAGCAGGAGCGGGTGCGCCGGGAGAAGCTGGACCGGCTGCGCGCCCAAGGGGTTGACCCCTACCCGGTGGGCTTCCCGCGGACGGCGACCGCCGCCGAGCTGCGGGCCCGGTACGCCGGGCTGCCGGCCGACGCGCGCACCGGGGTCACCGTGGGGGTGGCCGGGCGGGTGATGCTCTCCCGGGTGGCCGGCAAGCTGTGCTTCGCCACGCTGCGCGACGGCTCGGGGGACATCCAGGTGATGCTGGCGCTGGACGGCGTCGGCGCGGAGTCCCTGGCCCGCTGGAAGGCCGGGGTCGACCGCGGCGACCACGTGGGGGTGACCGGCGAGGTGGTCACCAGCCGGCGGGGTGAGCTGTCCGTGCGCGCCACCGGGTGGGCGTTCGCCGCGAAGGCGCTGCGGCCCCTGCCCGAGAAGCACAAGGGGCTCACCGACCCGGAGGCCAGGGTTCGCCTGCGCTACGTGGACCTGGTGGTCAACCCGCAGCCGCGGCGGATGCTGCAGGTGCGCGCCGCCGTCCTGCGCTCGCTGCGGGAGACGCTGGACCGGCGCGGGTACCTGGAGGTGGAGACGCCGATCCTGCAGCCGTTGCACGGGGGGGCGGCGGCCCGGCCGTTCGCCACCCACCTGCACGCCTTCGACCAGCCGATGTACCTGCGCATCGCCATCGAGCTCTACCTCAAGCGGCTGGTCGTCGGCGGGGTGGAGCGGGTCTACGAGATCGGCCGGAACTTCCGCAACGAGGGCGTGGACAGCACGCACAGCCCCGAGTTCACCATGCTGGAGGCCTACCAGGCGTACGGCGACTACGACACGATGGCCGAGCTCACCCGCGACCTCGTGCTGGACGCCGCCCGTGCCACCGGGGCCACCGTCGTACCCGACGGTCGCGGCGGTGAGCTGGACCTGACGGCACCGTGGCGGCACGCCACGGTGCACGACCTGGTGTCCGTCGCCGTGGGGGAGGAGGTGACCCCGGACACCGAGCTGCCGGCGCTGCGCCGCTTCGCCGACCGGGCCGGTGTGCCCGTGGCGCCGTCGTGGGGGACGGGCGAGGTGGTGCTGGAGCTGTTCGAGAAGCTGGTGGAGCACACCCTGGTGCAGCCGACGTTCGTACGGGACTACCCGGCGTCGGTCCGCCCGCTGGCCCGGCCGCACCGGGCCGACCCGCGGCTGGCCGAGGCCTGGGACCTAGTGGTCGCCGGGGTCGAGCTGGCCCCGGCGTACAGCGAGCTGGTCGACCCCGTCGAGCAGCGCCGCCGGCTGACCGAGCAGTCGCTGCGGGCCGCCGGCGGTGACCCGGAAGCCATGCAGTTGGACGAGGACTTCCTGCGGGCGCTGGAGTACGGGGCGCCGCCCATGGGTGGCCTGGGGCTGGGCGTGGACCGGCTCATCATGCTGCTCACCGGGACCGGCATCCGGGACACCATCGCCTTCCCGCTGCTCAAGCCCGAGTGAGCCCGGTGTCGGCCGACCCCGCCCTGGTGGTGGTACGCCGGGCCCGCACCGGCGACGTCCGGGCGATCCGGCGCCTGGTGGACCTGTACGCCCCGCAGCGGGTGCTGCTGTCCAAGGCCACGGTGACCCTGTACGAGGACGTGCCGGAGTTCTGGGTGGCCGAGAGCCGGGCCGACGGCGCCGTGGTCGGGTGCGGGGCGCTGCACGTGATGTGGGAGGACCTGGCCGAGGTGCGGACCCTGGCGGTCGACCCGGCCTGGCGCGGCCGGGGCGTCGGGCACCTGCTGCTGACGCGGCTGCTGGCCGCGGCCCGGGACCTCGGGGTGTCCCGGGTCTTCTGCCTGACCTTCGAGACCCGGTTCTTCGCCGCCCACGGCTTCGTGGAGATCGAGGGCACCCCGGTCGACCATGAGGTGTTCGAGCAGCTGCTGCAGTCCTATGACGAGGGCGTCGCCGAGTTCCTTGACCTGGAACGGGTGAAACCGAACACCCTCGGCAACGCCCGAATGCTTTACCGGGTTCCTCCCTCGTCCCTCCCCGGGTCGGCCCCCGCCCCGGACGACGATCAGGTTTCCTGATCGTCGTATCCCTTCCTGGGCCGTCGACCACCCAGGAAGCGATATCACCAGCCAGGAAGTGGTACGACGGCCCAGGAAGTGGCCTGGGGGCCATCCAGGGAAAGGCTCCGCCGCACCCCGCACTGCGGCCCTGCCGCACCCAACAGGACGGCCAAACCGCCCCCCGGGCAAAGCGTTGGTCAGGACGTGTTCTGGAGTGCGTAACGGTCCTCGCCGCGCCTTGACACCGTCGCCCGGGGGCCGCAGTGTGCCGACCGTTCGTGGCCCGGTCCGGGCCACTGGTTCTGCCACTGCGGAGGCGGGAATGGCAACAGCACAGGCGGCGATGACCCCCGAGCTCATACGCCACAGGCGTCGGGCGGTCGTCGCCAGCACGGTGGGTACGACGATCGAGTGGTACGACTTCTTTCTCTACGGCACTGCGGCCGCCCTCGTGTTCCCCAAGCTCTTCTTCCCCGGCCAGACGCCGTACGCCGGGGTGCTGGCCGCGTTTGGTACGCAGTTCGTCGGCTTTGCCGCCCGGCCCATCGGGGCGGCCATCTTCGGTCACTACGGGGACCGCATCGGGCGCAAGAAGATGCTCGTCACCACGCTGGTCCTCATGGGGGCGGCGACGTTCCTGATCGGCCTGCTGCCCACCCACGCCAGCATCGGCCTGGCCGCGCCCGTCCTGCTGACCGTGCTGCGCATCCTGCAGGGCATTGGCGTCGGCGGCGAGTGGGGCGGCTCGGTGCTGATGTCGATGGAGTGGGGCACCCGGCGCCGCCGTGGCTTCATGGCCAGCTGGCCGCAGGTCGGCGTGCCGGTGGGCCTGCTGCTCTCCACTGGCATGGTGAAGCTGTTCTCCGGCGTGGCCGGCAAGGGCTTCGAGACGTGGGGCTGGCGGGTGCCGTTCCTCGCCAGCATCGTGCTCGTCGGCATCGGCATGTACGTGCGGCTGCGCGTCCTGGAGAGCCCGGTCTTCGCCGAGGTGCGCCAGAGCGAGGCGGTCGTGAAGCTGCCGGTGTGGGAGGTGCTGCGCAAGCAGCCGCGAGAGGTCCTCACCTCCGCCTTCGTCCGGATGTCCGAGCAGGCACCCTTCTACCTGTTCATCACGTTCATCCTCACCTACGGCACGACGAAGCTGAAGGTGGACCGCGGCCTGCTGCTCAACGGGACGCTGCTCGCCGCGGCCCTGGGTCTGCTCAGCGTGCCGTTCTTCGGCTACCTGTCCGACATCATCGGTCGGCGCCTGATGTACGGCATCGGCATCGTCGGGGTCGCCCTGTACGCCTTCCCGTACTTCGGCCTGCTCAACACGAAGACCCCGGGCCTGATCATCCTGGCCATCGTGCTGTCGCTGATCTTCCACGACATGCAGTACGGCCCGCAGGCGGCGCTCATCGCGGAGAGCTTCGGGGCCAACGTCCGCTACAGCGGTGCGGGGATGGGCTACCAGCTGGCCTCGGTCATCGCCGGTGGCCCCGCTCCCCTGATCGCCGCGGCCATCCTGAAGAACACTGGGTCGAGCACCTGGATCAGCTGGTACATCATCGGCTGTGCCGTCATCGCCATGGCGGCGCTGCTGCTGATGCCCCGCCGACCGGAGGTGACCGACCAGGTCGACCACGCCGCGGAGGAGCGGCTGAGCAAGGGCGACACGTCGCTGCTGGTGCTGGACTGACCGGCGGCGTACGACGGTGAGGTGGGCCCCGCGCGGGCGCGCCGGGCCCCCCAC
>JBMOMH010000136.1:0-9542 GCA_049323135.1 Actinomycetota bacterium | reverse complement strand
CAGCCCGGCCAACGTCGTGGTGCCGGCGAGGGCCGCCCCGAGCGGCCCCCCGACCGCGACACCGAGCGAGGCACCCACCCCGCCGAGCACCTGGCTCGCCACGAGCACGCCGAGCACCCGCCGCTGCAGTCCACCTTGGGGGCCGTGCGGCTGGCCCGTGGGCTGGCCCGGAGGTGCCGCGGCGTCCGCGGCGCTTGGGCCGGCGGGGAGTGGGGCGACCGAAGACACCGGCCGATCCTCCCATCCCCAACCCGCCGCTTGGCGGGACTCACCGCAGCCGGGCGGGCACCTCGAGGTCCTGGCAGACCGCCCGCCACACGTCCTTGGCCGGCACACCAGCGGCCAGGGCCTGTTCCACGGTCCGCCCGCCCAGGCCGGCGAGCACCTGGTCTCGGGCCACCGAGCCGGCGTAGGTCTCCCCGAAGGCCGCGTGCATCCGGCCCCAGAACTCCGTCAGGCGCATAGGGACCAGGATGCCGGTCGACCGGAGGTGGGACGGGAGGCCGCCGACTACCCGGCGAGGACGCCGGCCTCCTCCAGCCGCTTGAGCGTCACGTCCCATCCGTCCCCCGGGTAGTCCACGGCGAACTGCTCGAGCTCGACCCGCAGCTTGGCGCCGTGCCCCGCGGCGGCCAGCTGCCGGATCTCCTCCACGAACTGCTCGGAGTCGGTGCGTAGGTTGGGGGTCCGGCCAGCCACGATGTTGCGCACGTACGCGTTGCGCCCGCGGTTGAGCGGCACGAGGTAACGGATGTCGCCGAGGATCGTGATGGCGGCGTTGCCGCTGCTGGCGGCGGCCCGCATCGACGCCCGGGCGGTCTTGGACTGCTGTCCGGCCACGAGAGGTCTCCTGCGTCGGTGAACTGGTGAGGGAGGAGGCCCTCGCGCGACGTGGTACGCCGTGAGGTGCCCGGGACAGGGTAGCCGAGACCGGCGGGTCCGGCGGACGGTGTCCGGGAGGAGGCGCCGAGGTACGGGACGGCCATTCGGCGCAGAATCGGACCCGTGCGCCCCTTGGAGGCCTTCTCAGCGCCGACCCGCGCCTGGTTCACCGGAGCCTTCGCCGCGCCGACGGAGGCGCAGCTCGGGGCGTGGCAGGCGGCGCAGGCCGGCGGGCACGCCCTCGTCGTAGCCCCCACCGGTTCCGGCAAGACGCTCGCGGCGTTCCTGTGGGCTCTCGACCGCCTGGCTACCACCTCTCCACCGGCGGACCCGCGGCGCCGCTGCCGGATCGTCTACGTCAGCCCGCTGAAGGCCCTCGCCGTGGACGTGGAACGCAACCTGCGGGCCCCGCTGGCCGGCATCGAGCAGGCGGCGGCCCGCCTCGGCGGGCCGGCCCCCGACATCACCGTCGCGATCCGGTCGGGGGACACCCCCGGTGAGCAGCGGCGGCGGTTCGCCCGGCGCCCCCCCGACATTCTCATCACCACCCCGGAGTCGCTGTTCCTGGTGCTCACCTCCCAGGCCCGCCAGGCCCTGGCCGGGGTCACTACGGTGATCATCGACGAGGTGCATGCGGTCGCCGGGACCAAGCGGGGCGCGCATCTGGCCCTGTCCTTGGAGCGGCTGGACGCCCTGCTGCAGCGCCCCGCGCAACGCATCGGGCTGTCCGCGACGGTGCGCCCGGTGGAGGAGGTGGCCGCCTTCCTCGGCGGCGCGCGCCCGGTCACCGTCGTCGCCCCACCAGCGCAGACCCGGCTCGAGCTCCAGGTGGTGGTACCGGTCCCGGACCTGACCGACCTGGGGCAGCCGGCGACAGGCGCGTCCGCCAGCGCGGTCGCCTCCCCTGAGGCGCGAGCCTCGATCTGGCCGCACGTGGAGGAGCGCCTGGTCGACCTGGTGGAGCGGCATCGGTCGACTATCGTCTTCGCCAACTCCCGCCGGGGCGCTGAGCGGCTCACCGCCCGCCTCAACGAGATCGCCTGGGAGCGGCGGGGCGAGGAGCTACCCGACCTGGTGCGGATGCCCGCAGCGCTGATGGGCCAGGCCGGCGCTACCCGAGGGGCGCCGGCCCAGGCCTACCAGGGACCCGGGAGCCTGGCCCAGGCCCACCAGAGGCCCGTGGGCCTGGCCCAGGCCCACCATGGCTCAGTGAGCAAGGAGCGGCGGGCCCAGATCGAGGACGACCTGAAAAGCGGCCGGCTGCCGGCCGTGGTGGCCACGAGCAGCCTGGAGCTGGGCATCGACATGGGCGCGGTGGACCTCGTGGTGCAGGTCGCCGCGCCGCCGTCCGTCGCCAATGGGCTGCAGCGGGTGGGCCGGGCCGGCCACCAGGTCGGGGCCGTGTCCCGGGGCGTGCTCTTCCCCACCCATCGGGGGGACCTGCTGCTCAGCGCGGTGGTGGCCGAGCGGATGCGCGCCGGGGCGATCGAGGCGCTGCGCTACCCGCGCAACCCGCTGGACGTGCTCGCCCAGCAGGTGGTGGCCATGGTGGCGATGGACGACTGGCCGGTAGACGAGCTGGGCGCCCTGGTCCGGCGCGCGGCGCCCTTCGCCGGGCTGCCCGAGTCGGCGTACGAGGCGGTGCTGGACATGCTGTCCGGCCGCTACCCCTCCGACGAGTTCGCCGAGCTGCGCCCGCGCGTGGTGTGGGACCGGACGTCGGGGACGCTGCGCGGCCGGCCGGGGGCGCAGCGGCTGGCGGTGACCAGCGGCGGCACCATCCCGGACCGCGGGCTGTTCGGGGTGTACCTGGTGGGCGAGCGGCAGAGCCGGGTCGGCGAGCTCGACGAGGAGATGGTGTACGAGTCGCGGGTGGGCGACGTGTTCACCCTGGGCACCACGTCGTGGCGGATCGAGGACATCACCCACGACCGGGTCCTGGTCACCCCGGCCCCCGGGCAGCCCGGGCGGCTGCCGTTCTGGCACGGCGACGCCGCGGGCCGGCCGCTGGAGCTGGGCCGGGCACTCGGCGCGTTCGTCCGAGAGCTGGGCCGGCTCGGCCCGGCGGCGCGGGACCGGGTGACGCAGGCCGGGCTGGACGGGTGGGCCGCCGACAACCTGCTGGCCTACCTCGACGAGCAGCGGACGGCCACCGGGCACGTGCCCGACGACCGGACCGTGGTGGTGGAGCGCTTCCGAGACGAGCTCGGCGACTGGCGGGTGGCCGTGCACTCCCCGTTCGGGGCGCGGGTGCACGCGCCGTGGGCGCTGGCCATCGCCGGCCGGCTCCGGGAGCGCTTCGGGGTGGACGTGCAGGCGATGCCCGCCGACGATGGCATCGTCCTGCGGCTACCGGACACCGAGGACCGGCCGCCCCTGGACCTGGCCACCTTCGCCCCCGACGAGATCGAGGACCTGGTCACGGCCGAGGTCGTCGGCTCGGCGCTGTTCGCCGCCCGCTTTCGCGAGTGCGCCGCGCGGGCGCTGCTCCTCCCCCGCCGGACCCCGGGCCGGCGCAGCCCGCTCTGGCAGCAGCGGCAGCGCTCCGCCCAGCTGCTCGCGGTGGCCAGCCGCTTCGGCTCCTTCCCCGTGGTGCTGGAGACGCTGCGCGAGTGCCTGCAAGACGTCTTCGACGTGCCCGGCCTGGTCACCCTGATGGCCGACCTGGCGGCCCGCCGGATTCGGTTCGTGGACGTCGAGACGGCGCAGCCGTCGCCGTTCGCCCGCAGCCTGCTCTTCGGGTATGTCGCCCAGTTCATGTACGAGGGGGACTCCCCGCTGGCCGAGCGCCGGGCCGCGGCGCTGACCCTGGACGCCACCCTGCTAGCCGAGCTGCTGGGGCGAGCCGAGCTGCGCGAGCTGCTCGACCCGGGGGCCGTCGACGACGTGGTGGCGGCCCTGCAGCGGCTGACCCCCGAACGCCGCGCCCGCACCCTGGAGGAGACCGCCGACCTGCTGGCGGCGCTGGGCCCGCTGAGCACCCGGGAGGCCGTGGACCGGGGCGCGACCCCGACCTGGCTGGCCGAGCTGGAGGCGACCCACCGGGCGCTGCGCGGGCGGGTCGCCGGCGAGGAGCGCTGGGCCGCGGTGACCGACGCGGCCCGGCTGCGGGACGCCCTAGGCATGCCCCTGCCGGTGGGAGTCCCCGGCGCGTTGCGCGAACCGGTCGCCGACCCGCTGGGCGACCTGGTGTCCCGCTACGCCCGCACCCACGGACCGTTCACCGCGGCGGAGGTCGCCGGGCGGTTCGGGCTGGGGGTGGCGGTCGTTACCGACACGCTGCACCGGCTAGCCACCGCGGGACGGGTGGTGCGAGGGGAGTTCCGGCCCGGCGGCCGGGGCGAGGAGTGGTGCGACGCGGGGGTGCTGCGCCTGCTCCGCCGCCGCTCGCTGGCGGCCCTGCGCCGAGAGGTCGAACCGGTCCCGGCGGCCACTCTCGGCCGCTTCCTGCCGGCCTGGCAGCACGTGGGGGACCACGCCCTGCGCGGCGTGGACGGCCTGCTCGCCGCCGTCGAGCAGCTGCAGGGGGCCGCCGTACCCGCCAGCGCCCTGGAGTCCCTCGTGCTGCCGGCCCGTGTCCTCGACTACCAGCCGGGGATGCTCGACGAGCTCACGGCGGCCGGCGAGGTGCTTTGGGCGGGGCTGGGGCGGCTGCCGGGCGGGGACGGCTGGGTGACCCTGCTGCTCCCCGACACCGCGCCCCTGCTGCTGCCGCCCGCGGAGGAGGTGACGGCCACACCGTTGCACGCCGCCGTCCTGGCCGCGCTGGACGGCGACGTGGCGCTGTTCTTCCGGACCCTGGCCGACCGGCTGGTCGCCGCCCTGTGGGACCTGGTATGGGCCGGCCGGGTGACGAACGACACCCTCGGCCCCCTGCGGGCCGCCCGGGGAGGCCGCCCCCGACCCCCCCGCCGGCTACCCCGCCGGGAAACCTGGTCGGCCCACCGGCCGCGTCCCGGTCGCCGCATCCCGCCGAGATGGTCGGGGCCACCGGAGCTGGCCGGTCGCTGGTCGCTGCTCCCCCCGGCAGACACCGACCCCACGCGGCGGACGCACGCGGCCGCGGAGCGCCTGCTGGCCCGCCACGGGGTGCTGACCCGGGGGGCGGTGGTGGCCGAGCGGCTGCCCGGCGGGTTCGCCGCGGCCTACCGGGTGCTGTCCGCGGCCGAGGAGGCCGGCCGCTGCCGGCGCGGCTACTTCGTCGAGGGGCTGGGCGCGGCGCAGTTCGCCGAGCCAGGGGCGGTGGACCGGCTGCGCGGCACCCCCGAGGGGGGCCCTGCGGTCGTGCTCCCCGCGGCCGACCCGGCCCAGCCCTACGGCGCGGCCCTGCCCTGGCCCCCCCGGGACGCCGACACCCCCGGCCACCGTCCCGGGCGGAAGGCCGGCGCCCTCGTCGTGCTGGTCGCGGGACACCCGGTCCTCTATGTGGAGAAGGGCGGCCGGACCCTGCTGACCTGGAGCGGCGACCCGGCGCTCCTCCAGCCAGCCGCCGACGCCCTGGCCCTCGCCGTCCGGGACGGGCACCTGGGGCGGTTGACCGTGGAACGGGCCGACGGGACCGGGATGCTCGGCTCCCCCGGCAGCTCCCCGGTTGGCGACGCCTTGGCCGCCGCGGGGTTCCACCCCACCCCCCGCGGCCTGCGGCTGCGCGGCTGAGCCCAGTCAGGCCGCGACGACGTGCCGCACGGCGGTCGTCGCCGCCGGGTAGCCGTCAGGGGGGACCTGGTCGGGAAGTGCGCCCAACGCGGCGGCGGCCTCGGCGAGCACCAGCTCGTCGCTGACCTCCCGCAGCACCGCGGACAGGGGCACGTCCAGCGCGGTGCAGATGGACGAGAGCAGCTCCGAGGACGCCTCCTTCTGCCCACGCTCGACCTCCGACAGGTAGCCGAGGGAGACACGGGCGGCCGACGAGACCTCGCGCAGCGTGCGCCCCTGGTGCTGGCGCTGCCGACGCAGCGCGTCACCGAGCAGGCGACGCAGCAGGACCATGACCCACTCCTTCCGCGCGGTCCCGACGGGAGACCCTCCCACCGTACCCGGGTGCCGGTCGGACACTCCCCCACTCGCCGCCGTGCGGCTCGGGTCGGTGGGACCAGCCCCTTCGATGCAACAGTGTAATCAATCGGCGCCGGGGGGCGGATGGCCGGCGAGGACCCGGCGCAGCAGGTCCAGCGCCCAGACCGTGCCCACGGCCCGGATGTGGGCCCGCGACCCGGCCAGCCGGGGACCGGCAGCCGTGACCCCGCCGGGACCGGCGACCGCGACGAACACCGTGCCCGGTGGTCGCCCGTCCTGCGCCCCGGGGCCGGCAACCCCCGTGGTGGCCACCCCGTACGTCGCCTCCAACCGGTCGCGCACCGCCGCGGCCATGGCCGCGGCCACGTCCGGGTGCACCGCCCCCGTCCTCGCCAGTAGCGCCGCCGGAACCCCGAGCAGCCGGACCTTGGCCTCGGACGCGTAGGCGGTCACCCCGCCGCGGTAGGTCCCCGACGCCCCCGGGGGGTCGGTGAGCGCGGCGCCGAGCATCCCCCCCGTGAACGACTCGGCGCTAGCCAGGCTGGCCCCCTGGCCACGCAGCGCGGCGTGGACGACCTCGGCCAGCGACCGCTCGCCTTCGGCGTACACCGCCGGACCCAGCGCGGTCCGGGCCGCGGCGAGCACGGGAGCCAGCCACCGGTCCACCGCCGCCGGGTCGACGCCTGAGGCAGTCAGCCGCACCTGGGTCTCCCCCGGCCCGGGCAGGAACGCCAGCCGCACCCCGTCGGGGACGCGGAAGCCCCGGTCGGCGGCCAGCCGGCGGGCCACCGCGGCCTCACCGAGCAGCGCCACCCGCAGCGTCCGGGTGCTGACGACGGCCCCGCTGGCCGCCCGCACCTCCGGCAGCACCGCAGCGGTGACCATGGCAGCCATCTCGGCGGGCACCCCGGGCACGGCCCAGACCGGCCGGCCCCCCACGGTCAGCCTGACCCCGTGCACCGCCCCGACCGGGTTGGGGATCCAGGCGGCTCCCGGCGGGGCGGCCCCCCGGACCGGCAGGGACGCTCCCGCGAGCCGGGTCAGAGCCGCCCAGGTCAGGTCGTCGGGAGTCGGCCCCAGCCCGCCCGTCACGACGACCCCGTCGGCGGCGGCGAGGGCCGCGCCCAGGGCGGCGACGATCGCCGCCACCTCGTCCGGCACGGTCAGCCCGAGCACCACCCGGCCGCCGACGCCGGCCAGCGCGCGACCCAGCCAGGCAGCGTTGGTGTTGGGCACGTCGCCGAGGAGCAGCTCGTCGCCGACGGTGAGGAGGGCCAGCCTCACCCCCGCGCCCCCGGCGGCGCCGCTGGGGACGGCCGCGCCGGCCCAGCGGCCCGGTGCAGCCGTAGCGCCCGCAGGCCGTAGTCCAGGCCGGTCAGCACGGTGAGTACGACGGCCGCGGCGAGCACCCAGGCACGACCCTGGGCCACCAGCCCCTGCAACGGCAGGAGGTACAACCCCACCGCCAGCGCCTGCAGGAGCGTCTTGGCCTTGCCGCCGCGGCTGGCCGCGATCACGCCGTACCGGAGCACCACCAGGCGTACCGCGGTAACCGCCGCCTCGCGGGCGAGCACCACGCTGGTGACCCACCACGGCAGCTCCCCGAGCAGGGACAGCGCCACCAGAGCGGTGCCGATCAGTGCCTTGTCGGCGATCGGGTCGGCGACCTTACCGACGGTGGTGACCAGGCCTCGCCGCCGGGCGACCTCGCCGTCGACCCGGTCGGTGACGACCGCGGCGGCGAAGACGGCGAAGGCGAGCAGCCGCCAGCCGGCGCCGCCGCCAGCGAGCAACAGCAGCGCCAGCACCGGGACGAGCAGGAGTCGCAGCAGAGTCAGCGCGTTGGCCAGGTTGCGCACCCCCACCCGGCGCGGCGGCATGCTCACCGGGCTTCCAGCCGGGCCCGCAGGTCCACCCCGCTGCTGGCGTCGACCCGGGCCGACACGAGGTCGCCGGACCGCAGCCGGCGCACCCCGGGCCCGGTGAGGACGGTCACGCCGTCCACGTCGGGCCCCTGGTGCGCGGCGCGGCCTTCGGCGCGCCCGCCGCGGACCGCCTCGACGAGGACCTCCACCGGTTCGCCGACCCGGTCTTCCGCCCGCTGGGCGGTCAGCTCCTCGACCAGGCGGGTGACCCGCTCGGTGCGGTCCCGGATCACCTCCGGGGGGTGCTTCCCGGCGTACCCGGCCGCCTCCGTGCCGTCCTCGTCGGAGTAGCCGAACACGCCGACCGCGTCCAGCCGGGCCTCGGTCAGGAACTGCTCGAGCCGCCGCAGGTCGGCTTCGGTCTCCCCGGGGAAGCCGACGATGACGTTGGAGCGGACCCCCGCGTGGGGGGCCCGGGCGCGGATGGCGGCCAACAGGTCGAGGAACCGCTCGGCGTCGCCGAACCGGCGCATCCGGCGCAGCACCGAAGCGCTGGCGTGCTGGAAGGACAGGTCGAAGTAGGCCGCCACACCGGGGGTCCCGGTGAGCGCGTCGACCAGGGTGGGGCGCAGCTCCGCCGGCTGCAGGTAGCTGACCCGGACCCGGTGCAGCCCGGGTACCGCCGCGAGCCGGGGCAGCAGCCCCTCCAGGGCCCGTAGGTCGGCGAGGTCCTTGCCGTAGGAGGTGGAGTTCTCGCTGACCAGGACGACCTCGCGCACCCCCTGCCCGACCAGCCACCGGACCTCCGACACGACCTCGTCGGGTGGGCGGGACAGGTAGGCGCCGCGGAAGCGAGGGATGGCGCAGAAGGTGCAGCGCCGGTCACACCCGGAGGCCAGCTTCACCGGCGCCACCGGTCCCCCGGCCAGCCGTCGGCGGCCCCGGTAGGGCACGTCCGGACCCACCGCCGGCGTCTCCGCCGGGTCCGCGGGTCGGCTCCGGTGCCGGTCCACGGGGGTCACCGGCAGCAGGCGGCGGCGGTCGCGCGGGCGGGGGGCGGGCGGGGGGTGGCCGGCGAGGACCTCTCGGAGCCGGTCGGCCAGGGCCGGGTAGTCGTCGAAGCCCAGCACCGCGTCGGCCTCCGGGAGGGCGGCGGCCAGCTCGTCGCCGTACCGCTCGGCCAGGCAGCCCACCGCGACCACGGCGCGCGGCCCCCCCGACCCCTTCAGGTCGGCCACGGCGAGCAGGGTGTCCACCGAGTCCTTCTTCGCGGCGGTCACGAAGCCGCACGTGTTGACCACGACGACGGTGGCCTGTTCCGGAGTGCGGGCCAGCGCGAAGCCGCCAGCCGCCAGCCGGGCGGCCAGCTCTTCGGAGTCGACCTCGTTGCGGGCGCAACCCAGGGTCACCAGAGCAACACGGGGTGGGTCGACACCAAGTGGGGCGACGCTGGGCGGCGAGGCGGGCACCCCCTGAGGGTAACCGTCGGCGGCTCACCCGCCGCCGTGCGCGGGCAACCCGCTGTCAGGCACCACGTCCAGCCGGGCGACCTGCCCGGGGGCGCCGGCGGCACCCAGGTTGCGACCGTTCACGGCCAGGTTCACCGCGCCCGCGTTACCGACGACCAGCGACAGGCGGGACGGGTCGCGGAAGATTCGGGTCGCGCCGGGCGGCAGGGTCCCGGTGAAGACGGCGGCCCCGGAGCTGGCCGTCACCGACAGCCAGCTGGCGCTCCCCCGGACGGTCACCGTGAGGGCGACCTCGGGCGGCACCGGCGGC
>JBMOMH010000135.1:0-9587 GCA_049323135.1 Actinomycetota bacterium | reverse complement strand
GCCAACGACACCCACACCGGCGAGCCGCCATTGACCCCGAAGGAGGCCAACCGTGATGCTCACTCACACGACCAGGTGGTCCCATCCTCCTGGCAACGCGGTGGTCCCATCAGGCTGGCAAGCGACAGCCGCCTCCTGGCTGGTAGGCACCAAGGCGCGGGGCCACGTCGAGCGCGTGGCGACGAAGAACTGCAGGTAGTAGGCCGCCGCGACGACGAGGGGGACAACGAGACGCGAAGGGGCACCGCTGCCGACGACGAATCCCAGGGCCGTGAATGCGCCCAGCGCCGCTGCCGCTTGGGCCAGCGCCCACAGGTCTGGACCTCCCCAGGTCGCACCGGTGGCCACCCAAACCGAAACGCCCACGGCCACGACAGCAAAGGCGACCAAAGACCACGTCAGCGCGCTGCCCAGGGCCAGGAGCCTGCCGTGTCCCAGGGGTCGAGGAGCGGATCGCATCAGTTCGCCAAGCCCGGCGCGGCGCTCCCGCCCGGCCACGAAAGCGCCTACCCCGGCCGTCAGCGGACCAGCGAGCACCATCGCATAGGTCAGCCCGAAGCTCACCTCCACCCACACCCGAACGTTCCGAGTGCTGGTGACGTACCAGCTGACCAGGAGCACGGCGGCCAGAAGGGGGGTGGCCCATCGGGCGGGCGAGCGGCGCAGCTGGATGCGCCACGCAAGCCTCACGCCGCCCCAACCAGCCGAAGGTAGGCCGACTCCACACCAGGCACCGACTCGTCAGGCGAGAAGTGACTCAACTGGTCGAGGCTTCCCTGGAAACGCACCGTTCCATCGCACAGGACGACCAGCTCTTGGCAGGTCCCCACCACGTCGTCGAGCAGGTGCGTGCTGATCACCACCGTCGTGCTCTCGCTGAGCTGCCCAACGAGCGCTCGGAAGAGCATTCGCTGCTCCGGGTCGAGCCCCGACGTCGGCTCGTCCAGCAGCAGCAGCCTCGGGTCATTGACCAGGGCCTGCGCCAAGCCAACTCGCCGCACCATTCCACCCGACAGCCTGCCCAGTCGTTCGTCGGCTCGCGCCCCGAGTCCGACGCGGTCCAGAACCTGCGCCGCTCGACCAGGGACGGCAGGTGCAGCAACCTCCTTCAACCAGGCGACGTACTCCACGAACTCCCGGGCCGTGAAGTTTGGGGGATACCGGAACTCCTGCGGCAGGTACCCGAGCCGCCGGCGTAAGGCCAACGGATGCCGAGCCGCGTCCTGACCGTCGAAAACGACTCGCCCCCTCGTCGGTGCGCGGACCGTGGCCAGGAGCCTGATGAGGCTGGTCTTGCCGGACCCGTTGGGACCGACAAGACCGGTCACCCCGACCGGAAACTCCGCCGAACAGTCCCGCAGAATGGAACGTCCCCGCATGACGACGTCAACGTGCTGCGCAGCCACGATCACGATGGCAGACACACTCCTTGTACTGGCGACCTGCCCCGGGCACGACCTACTGCGCGACGAAGCAGACAGGCTGGCGAATCAAGTACAATAGACGTCGACCTTGCCAGACTGTCCGCGAGCGCCCCAAGAGGTGTCGTACACCGTCTTGTAGCCGCGTGTCGCTCCAGAGGCGCCGCAACCCTGTGCGGTCGCGTCAAACCAGGTTCCGGCAACGCTGCCTGTCGCGGAAGCGATGTTGACATCCGGCGCGAAGGTTCTCACCAATACCAGAGTGCTCTTGAGCCATCCAGAGGTGTAACCGGAGCAGTCTGCCCGGCTACGTGCATTCACCTTTCCCCCTCCGCTGGGAACCGGGTAGTAGGCGGTGGTGTTGCAGACGGCCGCCCCCGCCGTACCCGTCCCCGTGATCAACAGACCGAGTACTGTCAGAGCAGCCGTCAGCGCTCCAATAGATACACGCCTGACCCACATCCGCCGCAGCATGCTTTCGTTCCCTCCCTTAGCTTGCGATTAAACCTCGGACGCGGCGTCGTGGACCTGTTCCATGATCAGTTCGGTGGCTTCGGTGGCAGCGGCGCGCATCTGGTCGATCAGTGAACGTAGCTTGCGGTCGTTGTCGATCCATTCCTGGTAGAGGCGAGCTTCAGCAGCGGTGAGCCGCCGGGTGACGGTCTTGCCGTTGATCTTTGCGGTCCATTGCCAGTACGGCCCGTGCGGGCGTGGCGGTTCGGCGTTGCAGCGGCAGCCGAGGCTGGTGCAGCGGGTGTATCGGCGGGTGAGGCTGCCGGCGGTGATCAGTCCGATGTCGGCCAGCTGGGCGGCCAGCCGGCCGTAGCGGCGCTGCGCGCTGGCTAGCCGTTGCGCACGGGATCGGGGCATCGCGGTCCCTTCGGTGTGTCGGCATGATTGTGACGCTCGCCTATCAGACAGTATGTCTACTGTCTGGCGAGAGGATCGGTGATGGCTAGCGCCGAGCGGACCGGGTTGGGACCTGGTGCGGTGATGCTGGGCGACTACCGCGCCCGCTTCTATGCCTGCTTGACCGGGTGGGGCGACGCGCTGTTCGAGCTGACCGACGCGCTGCTGTGCGCGCCGGGGGCGGTCGGCTCGGTGCCGGCGTTAAGCCTGTGCCCGATCTTCCGCCGCAGTCACGGCAGCCTCTACAAGTGCCTGGCCCGCGGCGACATTGACGCCGAGGCGACCCGCGACCTGCAGGTTGTTCCGGCCGGCCGACTGGCCGGCGGTGTTCGCCGTGGACACCTCGGCGTGGCCGCGCTGCGATGCCGAGACCAGCCCGCAGCGCGGCTTCTACCACCACCCCTCGCGGCACTCGGCGGGCAAACCGATCGTGGCCGGCTGGAACTACTCGTGGATCGCGCAGCTGAACTGGGCCCGCGACTCGTGGACGGCGCCGCTCGACGTCGCCCGAATCGCGCCGCACGAGGACACCGGGCGGGCCACCGCAACCCAGGTACGCAACCTGACACGCCGACTGGCTCTGTCAGACACGGCCGGCGACCCGGTGCCGATGTTCGCTTTCGACGCCGGCTACGACCCGATCGCGCTGTCCGTCGACCTAGCCGACGTCCGTGCCCAGATCGTGGTGCGTATCCGCGATGATCGGGTCTTCTACGCCGACCCGCCAGCGCGCACGCCCGGCGCGCGGGGCCGGCCACGTCGCCACGGTGCGGCGTTCCGGCTCGCCGACCCGGCCAGCTGGCCGGCGCCCGACGCCACCCACGTCGCCGACGACCGGCAATACGGGCGGGTCGAGGTGACCGCCTGGACTGGGCTGCACCCCAAGCTCGCCGGCCGCGGCCGCTGGGCCGACACCAGCCACCCGCCGATCGTGACCGGCACCGTCATCCGGGTGCACGTCGAGCCCCTACCCAAACCGACCGGGCGGGCGAAGAAGACCCTCTGGCTGTGGTGGGCCGGCCCCGCCGACCTCACCGCCGACCTCGACCTGTGCTGGCGCACCTACATCCACCGCTTCGACGTCGAACACACCTTGCGGTTCGCCAAGAACACCCTGGGCTGGACAACCCCGGCGCTGCGCACCCCCGAACAGGCCGACCGGTGGAGCTGGCTGATCATCGCCGGCCACACCCAACTACGCCTGGCCCGCGGACTGATCACCGACCAGCGGCTGCCCTGGGAACGCCCCCGCGACCCGAGCCGACTCACCCCGACCCGGATCCGGCGAGGTTTCCCCGCACTGATCGCAACCATCGGCAGCCCGGCCAGTCCACCGAAAACCGACACCGCCGGCCCCGGCCGCCCGAAAGGCACCAGCCGACCCCCACGCACCCGTCACCCCGCGATCAAGAAAGCAGCCTGATCGCAGTCGATCAAGGTTTAATCGCAAGCTTAGGCCAAGCAGACGTAAAGTCTGAGTGATGTTGGCCTAGGGGACGGGAGGTAGTCAAGGGGCTGCACGTCGTGAAGGCCGCCCGGCTACCGGCCGCCCTCCAGGCGGCGGCTGCGCTGCTCCTGCCCAGGCCCGCCGTACGGGTAGTCGGCGGCTCCGGGGTCGCTGGCCGCGTCCAGCCGCGCCGCCTCCTCACCGGTGAGGTGCAGGCCGGCCGCGCCCAGGCAGTCGATGAGCTGGTCCACCGTCCGCGCCCCGAGGATCACCGAGGTCACCGCCGGCCGGTCCACCAGCCAGGACAGGGCCACCTGCGCCATCGTCACCCCCCGCCCCTGGGCGACCGCGCGGACCGCGTCGAGGACGTCCCAGGTGCGCGCCTCGGCGTTGCGCCGCCCGTAGGCCTCGACCCCGCGCTGCGGGTTCTCCCCCAGCCGGGTCGCCCCGGTGGGCGGGGTGTCCCGGCGGTACTTGCCGGTCAGCCAGCCGCCGCCCAGCGGCGACCAGGGGAGTAGGCCCAGGCCCTCGGCCCGGCAGGCCGGCACGACCTCCCACTCGATCTCCCGGGCCAGCAGGTTGTACTGCGGCTGCAGGGTGACCGGCCGGACCAGCCCCCGCGCATCGGCCAAGTCCACGGCCTTCTGTACCTGCCAGCCGGTGAAGTTCGACAGGCCCACGTAGCGCACTTTCCCGGCGCGCACCGCGTCGTCGAAGAACCGCAGCGTCTCCTCCACCGGCGTGTGCGGGTCCCAGGCGTGCGCCTGGTACAGGTCCACGGCGTCCACGCCGAGGCGGCGCAGCGAGCCGTCCAGAGCCCGGGTCAGCCAACGCCGGGACAGCCCAACCTCGTTGGGGTCCGCCCCCATCGGGAAGCGGCCCTTGGTGGCCAGCACCACCCGGTCCCGTACGCCGGGGCGGGCCGCCAGCCAGCGGCCGATGATCTCCTCCGACGCCCCCCGGGAGTAGACGTCGGCGGTGTCCACGAAGGTGCCACCCGCGTCCAGGAAGCGGTCCAGCTGGGCGTGCGCCTCGGCCTCGGGGGTCTCCGCACCGAACGTCATCGTGCCCAAGCCGAGCCGGGACACCACCGTCCCGCTACGCCCTAACGTCGTGTACTCCATCCGCCTGCTCCTCACCGTCGGCCTCCAGCACGTGCAGAGCACGGGCCACGTCCTGCGTCATCGCCGCCACCAGGTCGGCAGTCGAGGCGAACCGCTCCATCCCCCGCAGCCGCTCGACGAAGTCCACCCCGACCCGGCGCCCGTACAGCTCGAGGTCGTCCCGGCCGGGGACGTGCGCCTCCACCCGGCGGGTGACGCCGGAGAACGTCGGGTTGCTGCCCACCGAGACGGCCGCGGGCAGCACCGCCTCGGGCAGGACCAGCCGCCCGGCGTACACCCCGTCCCCGGGCAGCGCGCTCGCCGGCGGGTCCGGCGACAGGTTCGCCGTAGGGTAGCCCAGCGTCCGGCCCCGCCGGTCACCGGGCACCACCGTCCCCTCGACCCGGTGGGGGCGACCGAGCACCTGCGCCGCCCCGCGGACGTCGCCCTCGGCGAGCCGGGCCCGGGCCGCGGTGGAGGACCACCGCTGCTCGGGGGAGCCGGCCAGCCGGACCGCCCGGACCAGGAAGCCAGCCCCGGGGTCCGTGCCGTGGGCCTCGCCGAGGGAGGCGAGCACACCCACGTCCCCCGCGGCCCGGTGACCGAAGCGGAAGGTCTCTCCGACCACCACGGCGGCCACGTGCAACCGGCCGACGAGCACCGTGTCGACGAACTGCTCGGGCGTGAGCAGGGACAGCTCGGTGGTGAACGGCAGCACGCAGACCGCGTCCACCCCGAGGTCGCCGAGCAGCGCGGCCCGACGGGGGACCCCGGTCAGCAGCGGCGGGGCGGCCTCGGGACGGAGCACGGCCAGCGGGTGCGGGTCGAAGGTCACCGCGACGGCGGGCAGCCCGGCGGCCCGGGCGAGCTCCACCGCGGTCCGCACCACGACCGCATGCCCCCGGTGCACCCCGTCGAACACCCCGATGGTGACCACCGACCGGCCGAGCGTGGGCGGTACGGCGTCCAGGCCGGACCACGTCTGCACCACCGCGCCGCTCGCCCCTCTCCTGCCCGCCCGACCGGGACAGCCTGCCAGACGGCGCCGGCCGGACCGGCAGGCCCCGGCTCGGCTCAGGGGTCGGCGAAGACGACCAGGGGCCGGGCGCCGGATGCGGGGTCGTGGTCGTCGACCAGGGCCAGCAGCTCGCCGTCCGGCCCGAACACCCCCACCGGCCCAGGCCCCGCCCTGGCCGCCGGGATCGGCCCGCCGTGGGCGAGCCGCCGGGCCTGCCCGGCGTCGACCTGCCGGGTCGGGAAGGCCGCGCGCACGGCGGCGGCCAGCGGCTGCATCTGCCAGTCCTCGGCCAGCTGGTCCAGGGTCCGCGCCTGGTCCAGGCCGTAGGGTCCGACGCGGGTGCGCCGCAGCGCGGTGAGGTGGCCGCCGACGCCGAGGGCGGCGCCGAGGTCCCGGGCCAGCGCCCGCACGTAGGTGCCGCTCGAACAGGTGACCGTCACGTCCACGTCGAGCACCTGGCCCCCCGCCGGCCGGTGCAGCGCACGGACCTCGAACCGGTCGACCCGCACCGGACGCGGGGCCAGGGCCGGCTGCTCCCCGGCCCGCACCCGCGCGTAGGCCCGCCGGCCGGCCACCTTCACGGCGCTCACCGCCGCGGGTACCTGGAGGAGCTCCCCGGTCAGCGCGGCCGCCGCGGCACGCACGTCCGCTTCGGCCACCTCGCCGGCCGGCCCGGTGGCCACGACCTCCCCCTCGGCGTCGTCGGTCACCGTGCGGACACCGAGCCGGATGGTTGCGTCGTACGCCTTGTCGGTCAGCGCCAGGTGCCCGAGCAGGCGGGTGGCCCGGCCCACCCCGACGAGGAGGACGCCGGTGGCCATCGGGTCGAGGGTCCCCGCGTGCCCGACCCGCCGGGTGCCGGCCAGGCGGCGCAGCCGGGCGACCACGTCGTGGGAGGTGAGCCCGGCCGGCTTGTCCACGACGACAAGCCCGTCCCCCCCGCTCACCGGGTCGTGCTCACGGGGTCGTGCTCACGGGGTCGTGCTCACGGGGTCGTGCTCACGGGGACGGCGCCTCGTCCGGGCCGGTGCGGTACGGCTCCGGGTCCCCGGCCGGCTGGGCGTCGGCGGCGAGCCGGGACACTGCCTCGTCCCGTGCGGCGGCGGTGCGCAGCAGCTCGTCGATGTGCCGGGCGCTGTCCGGCAGCGCGTCCGGGACGAATGACAGGGCCGGGGTGTGCCGCAGCGCGGTGGCCCGGCCCACCTCGGTGCGCAGCACGCCCTTGGCGCTCTCCAGGGCGGCGGCGGTCGCCGCCCGCTCGGCCTCGTCGCCGTACACCGTGTAGAAGACGGTGGCCTCCCGCAGGTCCCCGGTGACCCGTACGTCCGTGACCGTGACGAACCCCAGCCGCGGGTCCTTGACCCGCAGCTCCAGGGTCGCCGCGACCACCTCGCGGATCCGGTCGGCGAGCTTGCGCACCCGCGCCTGGGAACTCACTGCTCCTCCTCGGTGTGCAGGGCCCGATGGGCACTGAGCAGGTCCACCTCCGGGCGGCCGGCGACCAGCCGCTCGCAGGCGTCGAGCACCTCCGTGCAGTGGGCGGCGGTGGCCGCCACCACGGCGACGCCCAGCCGGGCCCGCCGGTGCAGGTCGAGGTGGCCGACCTCGGCCGCGGCCACCAGGTGACGGCGACGCAGGTCGGCCACGATCGGCCGGACCACCGCCCGCTTCTCCTTCAGCGAGTGAACGTCGCCCAGGAGCAGGTCGACGCTGAGGGTGCCGACGTACACCCGCACCGCCCCCGCTCCCGGCGGCCGTGGGCCGTCAGACCCGCGGCTTCTCCCGCATCTCGAAGGTCTCAATCACATCCCCGACCCGGATGTCGTTGTACGACCCCAGGCCGACTCCGCACTCGTACCCCTCACGTACCTCGGTGACGTCCTCCTTGAACCGCCGCAGCGAGTCCACGGTGAGGTTCGGGGCGACCACGACCCCGTCCCGGACCAGGCGGGCCCGGGCACCCCGGTTCATGGTGCCGGAGCGCACCAGGCAGCCGGCGACGTTGCCGACCCGCGGGACCCGGAACACCTCGCGCACCTCCGCGGTGCCCAGCTGGGCCTCCTCGAACTCCGGCTTGAGCATGCCCTTGAGGGCCGCCTCAACCTCGTCGATAGCCTGGTAGATCACCGAGTAGAAGCGCACGTCGATGCCTTCGCGCTCGGCCAGCTCCCGGGCCTTGCCCTCGGGGCGGACGTTGAAGCCGATGATGACCGCCTCGGAGGCCGACGCCAAGGTGACGTCGTTCTCGGTGATCGCGCCGACTCCCCGGTGGATGATGCGCAGGGAGACCTCCTCGCCCACATCGATCTTGAGCAGGGCGTCTTCCAGCGCCTCCACCGAGCCGGACACGTCACCCTTGAGGATGAGCAGCAGCTCCTGGCGCTCCCCCGACTTCAGCGCCTTCTCGATGTCCTCCAGGGAGACCCGGCGGCGGGCCTGCGCCAGCTGGGCGTTGCGCTCCCGGGCCTGGCGGCGTTCGGCGATCTGCCGGGCCACCCGGTCCTCGGGGACCACGAGGAAGTTGTCGCCCGCGCTGGGCACCGAGGTCAGCCCGAGGACGAGGACCGGACGGGACGGCCCGGCCTCGTCGATGGCCGCGCCGTTCTCGTCGAGCATGGCGCGCACCCGCCCGAACGCGTCGCCGGCGACCACCGAGTCCCCCGGCCGCAGGGTGCCCCGCTGCACGAGCACCGTCGCCACCGGGCCGCGGCCACGGTCGAGGTGCGCCTCGATGGCCACGCCCTGCGCGTCCTGGTGCGGGTTGGCCCGCAGGTCCAGGGCCGCGTCGGCGGTGAGCAGGATCGCCTCGAGCAGCTCGTCGATGCCCACCAGCTGGGTGGCCGAGACGTCGACGAACATCGTCTCGCCGCCGTACTCCTCGGCGACCAGCCCGTACTCGGTGAGCTGACCGCGCACCTTCTGCGGGTCGGCCCCTTCCTTGTCCACCTTGTTGACGGCGACGACGACAGGGACGCCTGCGGCCTGGGCGTGGTTGAGCGCCTCAATGGTCTGCGGCTTGACGCCGTCGTCGGCGGCGACCACGAGCACGGCGATGTCAGTGACCTGGGCGCCGCGCGCCCGCATCGCAGTGAACGCCTCGTGTCCGGGCGTGTCGATGAAGGTGATGGCCCGTTCCTGGCCATCCCCGGCCCGGGCCAGCACCTGGTAGGCACCAATGTGCTGGGTGATCCCCCCGGCCTCGCCGGCGACCACGTTGGTCTTGCGGATCGCGTCCAGCAGCTTGGTCTTCCCGTGGTCGACGTGGCCCATGACGGTGACCACCGGGGGTCGGGCGACCAGGTCGGCCTCCTCCCCCGTGTCTCCACCGAACTCCAGGTCGAAGGACTCCAGCAGCTCGCGGTCCTCGTCCTCCGGGCTGACGATCTGCACCTCGTAGTTCAGCTCGGCACCCAGCAGCTGCAGCGTCTCGTCGTTGACCGACTGGGTGGCGGTGACCATCTCGCCCAGGTGGAACAGCACCTGCACGAGCGAGGCCGGGTTGGCCCCGATCCGGTCCGCGAAGTCGCTGAGCGAAGCCCCTCGCGGCAGCCGGATGGGCCGGCCATCGCCGCGCGGGACCTGCACGCCGCCGATCGTCGGCGCCTGCATGTTGTCGAACTCCTGGCGGCGCTGCTTCTTGGACTTGCGGCCCCGAACGGGACGGCCCCCGCCGGGCCGGCCGAAGGCGC
>JBMOMH010000134.1:4796-9743 GCA_049323135.1 Actinomycetota bacterium | reverse complement strand
CCCTGCACGGCACCCACGGCGCCTGGACCGTCACCCCACCCCCCGACTGGGCCCACCGGCAACACCGACGACGCCGCCGCAACCCCCGACACCCACCCAGCCGGCGACTCCTCGCCGCCTGACCGGCCGCCCAGCGGGGCTCGGCCCGACCGGTGACCCGGCTCTGCTGGAGCCCGCGGCGCGGCGAACCCGGGGCCGGCGCCGTGCCTAGCATGAACGGGTGCACCGAACTGCCCGGCAACTGCGCGGCCTGGTCACCGACTGGGGTGGGGTGCTCACCACCGGGCTGCAGGACTCGCTGGCCGCCTGGGCGGAGAGCGACGGCGTCGACTGGGACCACTACCTGCAGGCGATGCGCGACCTGCTCGGCCCCGACGCGGTGACCCAGGCCCGGGTGAACCCGGTGCACGCCCTGGAACGCGGGGAGATCGAGGTCCCGCACTTCGAGCAGCTGCTGGCCGCCAGGCTGCGCCGCCACGACGGGGCGCCGGTGGAACCGGACGGCCTGCTCGCCCGGATGTTCACCGCCTTCGAGCACGCCGAGGACATGTACCGGGTGGTACGCCGGGCCCGCCGGCAGGGGCTGCGTACGGCGCTGCTGTCCAACTCGTGGGGTAACGCCTACCCGGTGCACCTGTGGGACGGGCTGTTCGACGCCGTGGTGATCTCCGGCGAGGTTGGCCTGCGCAAGCCGGAGCCGGAGATCTACCGGCTGGCCGCCGAGCGGCTCCGGCTGGCCCCCGAGGAATGCGTGTTCGTCGACGACCTGACGGTCAACGTGCAGGGCGCGGTGGCCGTTGGCATGGTGGGCGTGCGGCACACGTCGTACCACGAGACCCGGGCTGAGCTCGAGGCCCTCTTCGGCGTCCCGCTGGGCGCCGGGTAGCCGGCGCCCGGTCAGGGCAGCAGCAGCACCTTGCCCGTCGTACGCCGGCCCTCCAGGTCGTCGTGGGCCCGCCGGGCCTCCGCCAGGGGGTAGCGCCCGCCGATGCGCACGTCCAGCCGGCCGGCACGGATCCAGCCGAAGAGCTCCCCAGCCCGGGCCAGCAGCTCCTCCCGGGTGGCCGTGTAGTGCCACAGCGTCGGACGGGTCAGGAACAGCGACCCCTTGGTGTTGAGCACCTGGGGGTCCACGGGGGGCACCGGCCCGCTGGCGGCGCCGTACAGCGCCATGGTGCCGCGCAGCCGCAGCGCGTCCAGCCCCGCGTCGAAGGTGCTCCGGCCCACCCCGTCGTACACCACGGCAGCCCCCCGTCCGCCGGTGAGCCGCCGCGCCGCCTCGGCGAAGCCGTCGTAGCCGACGACCACCTCCTCGGCGCCGGCGTCCCGGGCCAGCTGCGCCTTCTCCTCCGTGGACACCGTGGCCAGCACCCGCCCGCCGCGCAGCCGCACCGCCTGCGTGAGCAGCAAGCCCACGCCGCCGGCCGCGGCGTGCACGACCGCCAGGTCCCCTTCCTGCACCGGGTAGGTGGCGGTGGTCAAGTACTGCGCGGTCAGCCCCTGCAGCATGGCGGCGGCGGCCAGCTCGTCGCTCACCCCCTCGGGCACCGGGACCGCCTCGGCCACCGGCACCACCGCGAGCTCGGCGTAGCTGCCCTGCGCCGCCTTCCAGGCGACCCGGTCCCCGGGTGCGAACTCGGTGACACCCGGCCCCACGGCCCGGACGGTGCCCGCACCTTCCAGGCCGAGCACGAACGGGGTGGCCACCGGGTAGCGGCCCTCCCGCTGGTACACGTCGATGAAGTTCACCCCAGCGGCGGCGACTGCCACCAGCAGCTGGGCGGCCCCCGGCTCGGGGTCGGCCTGCTCCCGGACCTCCAGCACGGCCGACCCGCCCGGTCGGCTCACTACCACGGCACGCATGCGCCCACCCTATGCCGCCCCATCTCGCCCCCGTCCCCCGCATGAAGGCGTCCTGCTGACCTCTCTTGCGTAGTGAAGGACGCCTTCATCCGGCGTGGCACCATGAGTGGATGGCCGACCGGCTGAGTCCCTTGGACGTGTCGTTCCTCTACATGGAGGAGCCGACCACGCCCATGCACGTCGGTGGGGTGGCCGTCTTCGCCCTCCCCGAGGGCGGCTTCGACTACGAGGAGCTGGTCGGGCTCATCCGGGAGCGCATCGCCTTCGTGCCCCGCTACCGCCAGCGCATCCGCTGGGTCCCCGGCCGGCTGGCCAACCCGGTGTGGGTGGACGACGAGCACTTCGACGTCACCTACCACGTCCGCCGCAGCGCGCTGCCGCGTCCCGGTGGGGAGGCGCAGCTGCGGGAGCTGGTCGCCCGGCTGATGAGCCGCCCGCTGGACCGGCACCGCCCACTGTGGGAGATGTACCTCGTCGAGGGCCTGTCCCGGCGCCGGTTCGCCGTGGTGACGAAGACCCACCACGCGATGGTCGACGGCATCAGCGCGGTGGACATCGGGCAGGTCATCCTCGACACCACCCCGCAGCCCCGGGAGACCCCCGCCGACACCTGGCATCCGGCGCCCGAGCCGTCCTGGTTCGAGCTGGTCGCCGGGGCGATGGCCGACCTGGTCCGCCGCCCGACCGAGGTGGTCGACACCGTGCGCACCGGGGCCAGCGACGTACGCCGCACCGCCGGGCGGCTCGTCGGTACGGCGGGGGGCCTGCTCGCCGCGGCCCGCACCGCGGTCCGGCCCGCGCCGGAGACCCCGCTGAACGTGCCCATCGGCGAGCAGCGGCGGTTCGCAACGCTGCGCACCGACCTGGACGACTACAAGCGGGTCCGCAAGGCGCACGGGGGCACGGTGAACGACGTCGTCCTGGCCACGGTGGCCGGCGGCCTGCGGGCCTGGCTGCTGACCCGGGGGATGTCCCTGCCCTCCGCGTCGACGCTGCGCGCGATGGTGCCGGTCAGCGTCCGGCGGCCCGCGCAGCGCGGCACCCTGGGCAACCAGGTCACCAACTACCTGGTGGACCTGCCGGTGGGGGAGCCGAACCCGGTGATGCGGCTGCACCAGGTCAGCTACGCGATGCGAGCGGTGAAGGAGACCTACCAGGCGGTGGGCGCGGAGGCGCTGGTGCGGCTTGGCGGCTTCGCGCCCCCGACGCTGCACTCGCTGGGCGCCCGGGTCGCCAGCGGGCTGTCCCGGCGCCTGTTCAACCTCGTGGTGACCAACGTCCCCGGTCCGCAGTTCCCGCTGTACGCGCACGGCGCGCAGATGCTCGAGGCCTACCCGGTGGTGCCGCTGGCCAAGGGGCAGGCGGTCAGCATCGGCCTGACGTCGTACAACGGCGGCGTCTTCTACGGGCTCAACGCCGACCGGGACGCCCTGCGCGACGTGGACGTGCTCGCCCGCTGCCTCGGGGAGGCCCTGGCCGAGCTGGTGGAGACGGTGCCGTGACCAGCCCGGCGCGGCGCCGCCGGGGCCTCGTCCTCGGCGCCGGGGGGGTCCTCGGGGCGGCGTGGACGACGGGCGCGCTGTGCGCGCTGGCAGAGGTCGAGGGGTTCGACCCTCGCGACGCGGCGGTCCTGGTGGGCACCTCGGCGGGCTCGGTGCTCGCCGCGCTGCTCGGCGCCGGGCTGCCCGCCTCGGCGCTGCGCGACCACCAGCTGGGCCTGCCGGTGGAGGGCTACGAGCTCGCCTACGACCACGACACCGCCACCGGCGGCGGGCCGCCGAGCCGGCCCCGGCTGGGCATCGGGTCCCGCTCGCTGCTGTGGCGTAGCGCCCGCCACCCCCGCAGCGTCACGCCGATGGCCGCGGTCAGTGCCGTGCTGCCGGCCGGCACCGGTTCCCTGGCCCCGGTGCGGGCCCTGGTCGAGTCGGTCACCCCGGCCGGGGCCGGGTGGGTGGCCCATCCCGCGGTGTGGGCGGTGGCCATGGACTTCGACACCGGGCAGCGGGTCGTCTTCGGCCGGGAAGGCGCGCCCCCGGCCCGGCTGGCCGACGCCGTGGCCGCCTCCTGTGCGATCCCCGGGTGGTACGCGCCAGTGGCCATCGCCGGGCGGCGCTACGTCGACGGCGGCGCGGTGTCCGCCACGTCGGTGGACCTGCTCGCCGGGCTCGGCCTGGACGAGGTGTACGTGCTCGCGCCGATGGCGGCGTTCGTCATGGACCATCCCAGCGCCGTCATCGAACGCCTGGAGCGCACGTTCCGCGCCCGGGTGACCCGGCGGATGGAGCGGGAGGCGGAGGTCGTCCGTCGCGGCGGCACCGACGTCGTCATGGTGGCCCCCGGCCCGGAGGACCTCGCCGCGATGGGCGCGAACATGATGGACCCGGCCCGGCGCGAGCACGTGCTGCAGACCTCGCTGCGGACCAGCGTGGCGGCGCTGCGCGACAGTGCCGAGCAGGCCACCGGCTGATGCGGGTCTACCTGCCCCTGACGCTGCCCGGGCTGGCCGAGCTGCAGCGCCGCGGCGAGCTGGGCCCGGCCCCGCTGCCGGCGTACGCGGTGACCCCGGCGCTGCGCGAGTGGTACGCCGACGGTGACCTGGAGGAGCTCGAGTACGCCGCGCTCTCGGCGGCCGCCCGAGCCTCGCTGCGCCTGCTCGCGGCCAGCCCGCAGGCCGCGCCCCGCCGGGTCGTCGTCGCCGCCGACGTGCCCGACGCGGCGGTGCGTGTCGCGCGGTTGGGCGAGGGGGAGCGCGGCGCCGTCGTCGTCGGCCAGCCGGTCGCCCGGGCGGACGTGGCGGCGGTGCACGTCGACGGCGCCGAGGCGGCCGGGGACGTGGCCCGCGCGGTCGCCGCCGTGACCGGGGCCGGCGGCGGCGACCCGGACGCGTTCGAGGTCGGCGCGGCCGAGGGGCACGAGCTGCAGTGGTACGCCGCCCAGGAGATCCCCGACCTGCTCGGCTCCCGGTAGCCGCAGGGGCGGCGCCAGCGAGGGGCCGAGCCGGGCTCCGTGCGACGATGGGCGGGTACTCGCCGAGGACGCCGAGACCCAGGGGAGCGTGGCCGCGTGGACGCCGTGACCGTCGTA
>JBMOMH010000134.1:0-4786 GCA_049323135.1 Actinomycetota bacterium | reverse complement strand
CCATGAACATCGCTGGGGAGCACCGGCTCGGCGCCGGTGACCGCATCGACGTGGTGGAGCCGCACCGGCACCGGCACGTGCTGGGCACGATGGGCAACGCCACCGTCGCCGACGCGCAGGCGGCAGTGGATGCGGCGCTGGCCGCCTGGCCGGCCTGGCAGGCCACCGCGTTCGACGAGCGGGCGGCGGTGTTCCTGCGTGCCGCGGACCTGTTGACCGGGCCGTGGCGCGAGACGCTCAACGCCGCGACGATGCTGGGCCAGTCGAAGACCATCGCGCAGGCCGAGATCGACGCGGTGTGCGAGCTGGCGGACTTCTGGCGGTTCAACGTCGCCTTCGCCCGGCAGCTCCTGGCCGAGCAGCCGCTGTCCTCCCCCGGGGTGTGGAACCGGGCCGACCACCGGGCGCTGGAGGGGTTCGTCTACGCGGTGACGCCGTTCAACTTCACCGCCATCGCCGGCAACCTGCCGACCGCACCCGCGCTGATGGGCAACACCGTGGTGTGGAAGCCCTCACCGACCCAGCAGCTCGCCGCGCACTGGACGATGCGGCTGCTCGAGGCCGCCGGCCTGCCCCCCGGTGTGGTGAACCTGGTCACCGGTGACGGGCTGGCCGTGTCGGAGGTGGCCTTGGGCCACCCGGCGCTGGCCGGCATCCACTTCACGGGCTCGACGGCGACATTCCAGACGCTGTGGCGCACCGTCGGGGAGAACATCGCCCGCTACCGCGGCTACCCGCGCCTCGTTGGGGAGACCGGGGGCAAGGACTTCGTCGTCGCCCACCCGTCGGCCGACCTGGGCGTGCTGCGCACGGCGCTGCTGCGGGGGGCCTTCGAGTACCAGGGGCAGAAGTGCTCGGCGGCCTCGCGGGCCTACCTGCCCCGGTCGGTGTGGTCGCGGCTGCGCGAGGACTTCCTCGCCGAGACCGAGGCGCTGCCCATGGGCGACGTCGCCGACCTGTCCAACTTCCTCGGTGCGGTGATTGACGCCCGCGCGTTCGCCAAGCACCGGGACGCCATCGCCCGCGCCCGCACCCGGCCCAGCGTCACCGTCGCCGCCGGGGGGCGCTGCGACGACAGCGAGGGCTGGTTCGTCCGGCCGACGGTGTTGGAGTGCACCGACCCGACCGACGAGGTGTTCCGGGTGGAGTACTTCGGACCGATCCTGTCCGTCTTCGTGTACGACGACGCGGACTTCACCCAGGTGCTCGAGCTGGTCGACCGCTCCGCGGCGTACGGGCTCACCGGAGCGGTCATCGCCCAGGACCGTGCTGCGGTGCAGGAGGCGATGCGGGTGCTGCGGTACGCCGCCGGCAACTTCTACGTCAACGACAAGCCCACCGGTGCGGTCGTGGGCCAGCAGCCGTTCGGGGGGTCCCGGGCCAGCGGCACCAACGACAAGGCCGGCTCCAAGGCGAACCTGCTGCGCTGGACGAGCACCCGTTCAGTCAAGGAGACGTTCGTCCCCCCCACCGACCACCGCTACCCGCACATGGGCTGACCGATGACGGCATCCGCGACACCGGGGACGGCAGCGCTCGACGAGCTGGCCGCGGGCCTGCCGGAGGGCGCTCTGGTCACCGACGTCGACGTGGTGGAGGGATACCGCCGCGACCGCGCGGCCTGGGCGCACCCCGGGCAGCCCCTGTGCCTGGTCCGCGCCACCGGCACCGCCGACGTCGTGCACGTGCTGCGCTGGGCCAACGCCCACCGGGTGCCCGTGGTGCCGCGCGGCGCCGGCTCGGGGCTCTCCGGCGGGGCCACCGCCGTCGACGGGTGCGTCCTGCTGTCGCTGGAGCGGATGGACCGGACCTGCGAGGTCGACCCCGCGGGCATGTACGCCGTGGTGCAGCCGGGCGTCGTCAACGCCGACCTCAAGACGGCGGCCCGGGCCCACGGGCTGTGGTACCCGCCGGACCCCGCGTCGTACGAGTTCTCCACCATCGGCGGCAACCTGGCCACCAATGCCGGGGGCCTGTGCTGCGTGAAGTACGGGGTGACCCGGGACTACGTGCTGGGCCTGCAGGTCGTGCTCGCTGACGGAACGGTGGTGCGCACCGGGGGGCGCACCGTGAAGAACGTGGCCGGCTACGACCTGACCCGGCTGTTCGTCGGCTCGGAGGGGACCCTCGGGGTGGTCACCGAGGCGGTGCTGCGGCTGCGACCCGCGCCGCCGCCGGCGACCACGCTGGCCGCGACGTTCCCGACCCTGGTCGCCGCCGGCGCCGCGGTCAGCGACATCGTCACCCGCACCCGGCCCTCGCTGCTGGAGCTGATGGACCGGGCCACCTTGCAGGCGGTGGAGGACTTCCAGCCGATGGGGCTGGACCTAGACGCCGCGGCCCTGCTGGTGGCCCGCTCCGACAGCGGCGGGGCCGCGGCGGTCGAGGAGGTGGCGGCGATGGCGGCGGCGTGCCGGGCCGCCGGCGCCACCCTGGTCGAGCACACCGACGACCCGGCCGAGGGGGAGATGTTCCTCGCCGTACGCCGGCTTGCCTACCCGGCGATGGAGCGGCGCGGCGCCACCCTCGTCGACGACGTGGCGGTGCCGCTGCCGCTGATCCCCCGGCTGGTGGCCGCCGTCGAGGAGATCGCCGAGCGGCACGGCACGCTGGTCGCCACGGTGGGGCACGCCGGGGACGGCAACATGCACCCGCTGGCCGTGTTCGACCCGGCCGACCCGGACGCCGAGCAGCGCGCCCTGGCCGCCTTCGCGGACATCATGCGGGCCGCGATCGACCTCGGCGGCACGATCACCGGCGAGCACGGCGTGGGCACCCTCAAGCGGCCGTTCCTCGCAGCCCAGGTCGGCGAGGCCGCGCTGGGGGTGCAGCGGGCCATCAAGGCCGCCCTCGACCCGCTGGGTATCCTGAACCCGGGCAAGGTGCTCTGACCCCGGCCGGGCCCGTCCCGGTTTCCTGATCATCGTCACCGGTCCCAGCCGGGACCGGGCGCGGGCGGACCAGGGCGGGCAGCGGCTGGGCCAGGGCCAGCGCGCTAGTCTCAGCTCGACGAGCGGGGCGGGCACCGGGACCAGGAGGCGCACGCCCCGGGGGTCGACCGCCGGGCCGACCCGGATCGACTGCTCCTGCGCGGCGCCGAGCAGGGCCATGGTCAGCGACTGGTACCGCCGGGCCACCCGCACCAGGTCCTGCACGTGCCGGGTCACCGCGGCGACCGCAGGACTTCGGCCACACGGTGGACTGCGTGTCCCGCGTCGAGGAGGTCCCCGGGCACCTGCGCCGGCACCCGCCGGACGACGTCGCCCTGGTCGATGTGCTCTTCGCCCCGCGGCCGGGCTGCGACGGCGACGACGTGGAGCACGGCCCGGAGCGCTCGGTGGAGGCGGTACGGCGCGCGCTGGGGCGGCCCGAACGGTCCGGGCTGTCGGTGGTGGCCGCGCTGCGCACCCTGACCCCCGCCACACCCGTCGTGCTGTGGACCAGCGGCGAGGTGAACCGGCGGATGCACCTGCGCTACGCCGTGGAGGAGTACCAGGCGGTGAGCCTGGTGCACAAGAGCCGGGAGCTGGGCGGCGTGCAGGACGCGCTGCGCCGGGTCGTCGACGGCCACGCGGTGACCGACCCGGACCTGGCCGTGTACCTCGGGCCGCCCGGGGCGCCGACGGTGCGGTCGACCTTCCTCGGCGAGCGGGACGTGGCCTTCTGGCGGATGCTGGCCGCCGGGGCCCGCGGGGGCTGTTCTTCCTCGACGAGGTGGTGGCCGTGCAGGCCCCGCCGTTCGCCCGCTGAGCCGGGTCGGGCGCGCCGCCGCCGGGAATAGCCGGCCGGGTGCGCACGCTGCACCTGGCCGTGACCACCGGGGCCGCCGTCCTGCTCGCCGTGCTGGTGCTCGCGGTCGCCGCCGGGCTGTGGCACCGCCGGCAGGACGGCCGGCTGCGCCCGCCCCGGCCCGCCGTCTCCGACCCGACCAGCCCCGCCGGGGCGCTCACCCCCGCGGACCTGCCCGTCCCCCTCGGGCAGCGGGCGACGCTGGTGCAGTTCTCCTCGGCGTTCTGCGCCCCGTGCCGCACCGCCCGGGTGGTCCTCGCCGAGGTGGCCCGGACCACTCCCGGCGTCGTCCACGTGGAGATCGACGCCGAGCAGCGGCTGGACCTGGTCCGCCGGGTCGGCGTGCTGCGTACGCCGACGGTGCTCGTCCTCGACGCCCGCGGGGTGGAGGTACGCCGGGCCAGCGGGGCGCCCCGCAAGGTCGACGTGCTGGCCGCGCTGGCCGACGTGGGGTGACCGCGGTGGGCCGCGTCGGCTACCCTGCGGGCATGGGCATGGCGCTGACCAAGCGGCGGGCGGTCGACCTGCTGCGCGTGGCCGCCGCCCTGTGTCCCGGCTCCTGACGCAGACCCCGACCCCCTACTCACGGGCCCCGTCTGCGGACGCTTCCCCCGGTCCGTACGACCCGTCAGGAGCACATCCTCATGTCCGCACCTGCTTTTTTCCGCCCCTCCCTGCCGCCGGTCGACCCGCGGGGGGCCCGCGTCGCCGCCGCGCTGACCAGCGTGGTGCTCGCCGTGGTCCTGCTCACCGCGGCCACCCCGCTCGGCGTGGTCCTGCTGGCGGCACAGACGCTGGTCTTCGCCGTCGGCGCCACCCGGGGCGCCGGTGCCACCCCGTACGCCGCGGCGTTCCGCCGCTGGGTGCGGCCGCGCCTGGGCGCCCCCGCCCACCTCGAGGACCCGCGCCCGCCACGGTTCGCGCAGGCCGTCGGGTTGGCCTTCACTGCGGTCGGCCTGCTCGCCCTGCTCGCTGTTTCCCCCACCTGGGGCTGGGG
>JBMOMH010000133.1:0-10038 GCA_049323135.1 Actinomycetota bacterium | reverse complement strand
GGGCCGGCCGGGGAAGGCGGGGCCAGGCGGGGGGAGGGGAGGGGGCGTGGGCAGGGGGGAGCCGGGTAGGTTTCGCAGCGATGACTGGACGCATCCCCATCCTGGACGTGCAGCCGGCGGTGGACTGCGGGCACCGGCCGGCCAAGGCCGTGGTTGGCGAGACCTTCGAGGTCAGCGCCACCGTGTTCCGGGAGGGGCACGACGCGGTCGGCGCGAACGTGGTCCTGCTCCGGCAGGGTGGGCCGGCCCGCGGCCGCCGCGGCCCCTGGACGCCGATGCGGCTGTCCGCCCCCGGCACCGACCGCTGGGTCGCCGAGGTGACCCCGGACGCCCCCGGCGCATGGAGCTACCTGGTCGAGGCCTGGGGGGACCCGTGGGTGACCTGGCGGCACGCCGCCGAGGTGAAGATCCCCGCGGACATGGACGTCGAGCTGGTCTTCGAGGAGGGGGCCCGGCTGCTGGAACGGGCGGTGGCCGAGCTGCCCCGCACCGCGGCCGCGGGGGCGCGACGGGTGCTCCGGGACGCCGTATCGGCCCTGCGCGACACCGCCCGGCCGCCGGAGGTCCGCCTGGCCGCGGCCCTCGACCCCGAGCTGGCCGGGGTGCTGGCCCGGCACCCGGTCCGCGACTTCGTCACCGAGAGCCGCCCCATGCCGCTGTGGGTCGACCGGGAGCGGGCGCTGTTCGGCAGCTGGTACGAGTTCTTCCCCCGGTCGGAGGGGGCCAGCCTCCACCCGCCCCGCTCCGGCACGTTCCGGACCGCCATGGAACGGCTGCCGGCGGTCGCCGCCATGGGCTTCGACGTCGTCTACCTCCCCCCCATCCACCCCATCGGGCACAGCTACCGCAAGGGCCCGAACAACACCCTGGTCGCCCGGCCCGGCGACCCCGGCTCCCCCTGGGCCATCGGGTCCGAGGAGGGGGGACACGACGCGCTGCACCCCGACCTGGGCACGTGGGAGGACTTCGACGCCTTCGTCGCCCGCACCCGGGAGCTGGGAATGGAGGTGGCGCTGGACTTCGCCCTGCAGGCCTCCCCCGACCACCCCTGGGTCCGCGAGCATCCCGAGTGGTTCACCACCCGCGCCGACGGCAGCATCGCCTACGCGGAGAACCCGCCGAAGAAGTACCAGGACATCTACCCGCTGAACTTCGACCGGGACCCGAAGGGCATCTACGCCGAGTGCCTGCGCGTGCTGCGGCACTGGATGGGCCACGGGGTGCGCATCTTCCGGGTGGACAACCCGCACACCAAGCCGGTCCCGTTCTGGGAGTGGCTGCTCGCCGAGGTCCGGCGCACCGACCCCGACGTGCTGTTCCTGTCTGAGGCGTTCACCCGGCCACCCATGATGCGGCTGCTCGCCCAGGTCGGCTTCCACCAGTCTTACACCTACTTCACCTGGCGCAACGAGAAGCATGAGCTGGCCGCGTACCTGCAGGAGCTGAGCACCGAGACGGCGCACTACCTCCGGCCCAACTTCTTCGTCAACACCCCGGACATCCTCCACGCGTACCTGCAGTACGGCGGACCGGCCGCGTTCCGGATCCGGGCGACGCTGGCCGCGATGGCGGCGCCGTCGTGGGGCGTGTACAGCGGGTTCGAGCTGTTCGAGCACGTCGCGGTGCGACCGGGCAGCGAGGAGTACCTGGACTCGGAGAAGTACCAGTACCGGCCCCGGGACTGGGCCGCCGCCGAGCGCGAGGGCCGCTCGCTCGCGCCGTACCTCACCCGGCTCAACGACATCCGGCGCCGCCACCCGGCGCTGCACTGGCTACGCAACCTGCGGCTGCACCACGTCGACAACGACGCGATGCTCGTGTTCTCCAAGCGGGCGGCCGACGACGTCGTGCTGGTCGTGGTGAACCTTGACCCGCACGCCGCCCGGGAGGCCACCGTCGCCCTGGACCTGCCCGCCCTCGGCGCCGTACCTGGGGAGACGTTCACCGTCCACGACGAGCTCACCGGAGCCACCTACCGGTGGGGGGAGCACAACTACGTCCGGCTGGACCCGCACGTCGAGCCGGCCCACATCCTGGTTGTCCACCGGGATCTTCCATGAGGGCCGAGAGCCTGCCCGACCCGTACGACGAAGCAACCCCCGGCGACCCGGAGTGGTTCAAGCGGGCCGTGTTCTACGAGGTGCTTGTTCGCTCCTTCTTCGACAGCAACGGGGACGGCATCGGCGACCTCGTGGGGCTGACCGAGAAGCTGGACTACCTGTCCTGGCTCGGGGTTGACTGCCTCTGGCTGCCCCCCTTCTTCAAGTCCCCGCTCCGGGACGGCGGGTACGACGTCAGCGACTACACCGACGTGCTGCCCGAGTTCGGCACCATCGGCGACTTCGTGCAGTTCGTCGACGCCGCCCACGCCCGGGGGATCCGGGTGGTCATCGACTTCGTGATGAACCACACGTCCGACCAGCACCCGTGGTTCCAGGCGTCCCGGGCCGACCCGGACGGCCCGTACGGGGACTTCTACGTCTGGGCCGACGACGACACGGGGTACCCCGAGGCGCGCATCATCTTCGTTGACACCGAGTCGTCGAACTGGACCTTCGACCCGGTGCGCAAGCAGTACTACTGGCACCGCTTCTTCAGCCACCAGCCGGACCTGAACTACGAGAACCCGAGGGTGCAGGCAGCAGTCATGGAGGCCCTGCGCTTCTGGCTGGACCTGGGCATCGACGGGTTCCGGCTGGACGCGGTGCCCTACCTGTTCGAAGCGGCAGGAACCAACTGCGAGAACCTGCCCGAGACCCACGCGTTCCTGCGCCGGATCCGGGCGGAGGTGGACCGGCTCTACCCCGACCGGGTCCTGCTCGCCGAGGCCAACCAGTGGCCCGCCGACGTCGTCGACTACTTCGGCGACGGGGACGAGTGCCATATGGCCTTCCACTTCCCGGTGATGCCCCGGCTGTTCATGGCCGTACGCCGGGAGTCCCGCTACCCCATCTCGGAGATCCTGGCGCAGACGCCGGCGATCCCGCCCAACTGCCAGTGGGGCATCTTCCTGCGCAACCACGACGAGCTGACGCTGGAGATGGTCACCGACGACGAGCGGGACTACCTCTGGACGGAGTACGCCAAGGACCCTCGCATGAAGGCGAACATCGGGATCCGGCGCCGCCTCTCACCTCTGCTGGAGAACGACCGCAATCAGCTCGAGCTGTTCACCGCCCTGCTGCTGTCCCTGCCCGGGTCCCCGGTGCTGTACTACGGTGACGAGATCGGCATGGGGGACAACATCTGGCTCGGCGACCGCGACGGCGTACGCACCCCGATGCAGTGGACGCCGGACCGCAACGCCGGCTTCTCCACCTGTGACCCCGGGCGGCTGACGCTGCCCATCATCATGGACCCGATCTACGGCTACCAGGTGACCAACGTCGAGGCGCAGAGCCGCAACACCAGCTCGCTGCTGCACTGGACCCGTCGCATGATCGAGGTGCGCAAGCAGAACCCGGCATTCGGCCTCGGCTCGTTCCACGACCTGGGCGGCAGCAACCCCAGCGTGCTGTCCTTCGTCCGAACCTTCGGCGAGGACGTCGTGCTGTGCGTCAACAACCTGTCCCGGTTCCCGCAGCCGGTGGAGCTGGACCTGCGGCACTGGGAGCGCTGGCGGCCCATCGAGCTGCTCGGCGGGGTCGAGTTCCCCGTCGTCGGCGAGCTGCCCTACCTGCTCACGCTGGCCGGGCACGGCTTCTACTGGTTCCGGCTGGCTCGGCCGGTGGAGGGGGTCACCTGATGGAGGTGCGACACCTGGAGGCGTGGCTGCCCGCCCAGCGCTGGTTCGCCGGCAAGGGTCGGGACTTCCAGGTGGTCGCGGTGGAGCCCCTGCCGTGGCTGCAGCAGGGCCGGGTGCGGGTGCGCATCGAGATGGTCAGCGTCCGGTACGCCGACCGCGGCGAGGTCGAGACCTACCAGGTCCCGCTGGAGTACCGCGCCGAGGCGGCCGAGCACCTGGCCCACGCCCTGGTCGGCGAGGGCCCCGACGGGTGGGTGTACGACGCGCTGCACGACAAGGAGGTCACCGGCCTGTGGGTCCGGGGCATCGCCGACGAGGCCGACGCCGGGGCCGTGCGCTTCCATCGGGCACCCGGCGCACCCGCGGTGCCCGTCGACGAGCCCTCGCTGGTCGTGGGCACCGAGCAGAGCAACACCTCCCTGGTCTTCGGGGACCTGGCAATCCTCAAGGTGTTCCGCAAGGTGCAGCCGGGGCTGAACCCGGACATCGAGATCCACACTGCCCTGGCCGCGGCCGGCAGCACCGACGTGGCGCCGCCCCTGGGCTGGGTGGAGGGCAGCTGGACCGACCCGGTGAGCGGGGCGCCGGTCGATGGCAGCCTGGCCATGCTGCAGACGTTCCTCCGCTCGGCGACCGGCGGGTGGGAGCTGGCCAAGACCAGCGTGCGGGACCTGTTCGCCGAGGGTGACCTGCACGCCGACGAGGTCGGCGGTGACTTCGCCGGGGAGTCCCAGCGGCTGGGCATGGTGACCGCCCGGGTGCACCGGGCGCTGGCCGCGGCGCTGCCGACGGGGGTGCTCGACCGAGCCGGGCTGGTGGCGACGGCCGAGGCCATGACCGACCGGCTGCGGGCCGCGGTGGCCGACGTACCCGAGCTCAGCAGGCACCTGCCCGCCCTGCAGGCGGCGTACGACGACCTGGCCGCGGCGCAGGTGCCTGTACCGGTCCAGCGCATCCACGGCGACTACCACCTGGGGCAGGTGATGCGCACCCTGGACGGCTGGAAGCTGCTCGACTTCGAAGGCGAGCCGAGCCGCCCGCTGGCGCAGCGCCGGGCGCTGCGGCCGGTGTTGCAGGACGTCGCCGGCATGCTGCGGTCCTTCGACTACGTGGCCCGGCACCTGCTGGCCGAGCGGCCCGACCCCCAGCTGGACTACCGGGCCACGGAGTGGGCAGAGCGCAACCGGGACGCGTTCTGCCACGGGTACGCCGTGGCCAGCGGCCGGGACCCGCGGGAGGACGTGGTGATGCTGCGGGCGCTGGAGATAGACAAGGCCGTGTACGAGGTCGTCTACGAGGCGCGCAACCGCCCCTCCTGGGTGCCCATCCCCCTGTCCGCGATCAGCAGGCTGGCGAGGAGTGATGCTCCGTGAGCACGCGACCGACCACTGCGCCCGCCCCGGTGTCCATCGAGGAGCTCGACCGGCTCGTCGGCGGCGCCCATCACAGCCCGCACGACATCCTCGGCCCCCACGTGCACGGCAACCGGGTGACCGTGCGGGTGCTGCGTCCCTGGGCGCGCGAGGTCACCGTGGTGTACGGCGGCCGGCGGGCCAAGCTGCGCCATGAGCATGAGGGCGTCTGGGTCGGCACCCTACCGGTGCCGCAGGTGCCCGACTACCGGCTGGAGGTGACCTACGACGAGGGCACGGTCGTCACCGACGACCCCTACCGTTTCCTGCCGACGCTGGGCGAGGTGGACCTGCACCTGATCGGCGAGGGCCGCCACGAGCAGCTCTGGCAGGTCCTCGGGGCGCACGTACGCAGCTACCACGCCCCGGGCGGGGAGATCCGAGGCGCGTCCTTCGCGGTCTGGGCGCCCAACGCCCGCGGCGTGCGGCTGGTCGGCGACCTCAACTACTGGGACGGCCGCGGGCACCCCATGCGCTCGCTGGGGGCCGCCGGCGTGTGGGAGCTGTTCGTCCCCGGCGTGGGCGACGGGACCCGGTACAAGTACGAGGTCCTCGGCCGCGACGGGGTGTGGCGGCAGAAGGCCGACCCGCTGGCCTTCGCCACCGAGCAGCCGCCGGCCACGGCCAGCGTGGTCTACACCTCGAGCTACCGCTGGGGCGACGGGGACTGGCTGGCCCGCCGGTCCCGCCAGGACCTGCACCGGCGACCGATGAGCATCTACGAGGTGCACCTGGGGTCGTGGCGCCAGGGCCTGTCCTACGTGGAGCTCGCCGACCAGCTGGTCGCCCACGTCTCGGCACTGGGCTTCACCCACGTCGAGCTGCTGCCGGTGGCCGAGCACCCCTTCGGCGGCTCCTGGGGCTACCAGGTCTCGTCCTACTTCGCGCCGACCTCCCGGTTCGGCTCCCCGGACGAGTTCCGCTACCTGGTGGACCGGCTGCACCAGGCGGGCATCGGCGTACTCGTCGACTGGGTGCCGGCCCACTTCCCCAAGGACGAGTGGGCCCTGGCCCGGTTCGACGGGACCCCGTTGTACGAGCACGCCGACCCGCGCCGCGGCGAGCACCCGGACTGGGGCACCCTCGTCTTCGACTTCGGCCGCCGGGAGGTGCGCAACTTCCTGGTGGCCAACGCCATCTACTGGTTGGAGGAGTTCCACATCGACGGGCTACGGGTCGACGCCGTGGCCTCCATGCTCTACCTGGACTACTCGCGCCGGGAGGGCGAGTGGACGCCCAACCAGTACGGCGGGCGGGAGAACCTCGACGCGGTCCAGTTCCTGCAGGAGATGAACGCCACGGTGTACCGGCGCACCCCGGGCATCGTCACCGTCGCGGAGGAGTCCACCGCGTGGCCAGGGGTGACCCGGCCGACACACCTGGGTGGCCTGGGCTTCGGCTTCAAGTGGAACATGGGCTGGATGCACGACTCGCTGAGCTACCTGAGCCGCGAGCCCATCTACCGGCAGTACCACCACCACCAGATGACCTTCTCCATGATGTACGCCTACAGCGAGAACTTCGTGCTCCCGCTGTCCCACGACGAGGTGGTGCACGGGAAGGGGTCGCTGCTGCGCCGGATGCCCGGCGACCGTTGGCAGCAGCTGGCGAACCTGCGGGCCTACCTCGCCTTCATGTGGGCCCACCCCGGCAAGCAGCTGCTGTTCATGGGCGCCGAGCTGGCGCAGGAGGCCGAGTGGTCCGAGTCGCACAGCCTGGACTGGTGGCTGCTGGACAACCCCGACCACAGGGGCGTGTACGACCTGGTCCGCGACCTCAACCGGGCCTACGTCGAGACCCCCGCCCTGTGGGCCCGCGACAGCGACCCGGGGGGCTTCGGCTGGATCGATGCGAACGACGCGGGCAACAACGTGTTCTCCTTCCTACGCTGGGCCAACGACGGGTCCGCGCTGGCCTGCGTCGCCAACTTCGCGGCAGTCCCCCACGAGGGCTACCGGCTGGGGCTGCCGTACACCGGCCGCTGGGAGGAGCTGCTCAACACCGACGCGGCCGAGTACCTGGGCAGCGGGGTGGGCAACCTCGGCGGCGTGGAGGCGACCGGCGAGTCCTGGCACGGGCAGCCGGCCTCGGTGACCCTGCGGGTGCCGCCGCTGGGCACCATCTGGCTGCGCCACGGCCCCCGCACCGACCGGTAGGAGTGCGGGGCCTGCCCGAGGGCCGGCCTATCGGTTGTCACGGCGCGTCCGGAGCCGATGCTCGAGTGCACCGATGAGCAGAGTGTTCACGCCCGCGGCAGCGAAGAAGAAGAGGTCGAAGAACGGCCTCGGCCACTCCGGCAGGAAGAATACGACGATCAGGCTCCACGGGGCAGTTACTGGGACCAGCCAAATTCCTGCGAAGGATGCTGGGGTAACGTAAGAGTGAGGTTTTCTCACCGGACCGGTCGTTGTAGGTGGAGAAGTACCAGTGCGGCGCGGGTGATGGCGCCGATGCGCCATGGGTCGAGGGTGACGCGTTCGAGTGCTTTCCAGCTGCGCTTGAGGAGCGCATTCGCGCTTTCCGCGCGCGCTCGCAGGCCGTTGATCAGCTTGTTGCGGGTGCGGGTGTCGACATCGAGCTTGTCGCCTCCCTTGGTCGGCACGTGGATACCGATCCCGGCGCCGGTGTAGCCCTTGTCGGCCAGCGTCGGCAGCCCGGCCGCCGCGGCCGGATACAGCGCGGGCAGGGCGTGAGCCCGCGCGGCGGTGAGGTCGTGCGTCGAGCCGGGTTCGACCTCGCTGGTCCACTCGGGGTAGCCATCCGGGCCGGCCAGCACCTGACTGTTGCCGCCGTGACGGTGGTGCTTCCCGGAGTACCACACGTCCTGCCCGGACCGCGACGGTGTCGCCGAGCGCACGCAGGGAATCAAGGTGCCGTCCAGACAGACGAACTCCCATCCCTCGGCCACGCCGCGGGCGAGCACGTCGGGCAGGTCCGCAGCCTGCGCGGCGATCACGTCGATCGCCTCGTGCAGATACCGGTACGCCGTGGCGATGCCGATCCCGGCGTCCCGGGCCAGCGCGGGCAGGCCGGTCGCGTCCTTGAACCAGCGCAGCACCAGCACCGCCTGCACGTACGGCGTCGCCGCCCGCTGCCAGGGCCGCCGGTCGTGCACCCTGCGATAGGCGGCCAGCCACCGCGACACCTGGGCCACGGTAGCCGCCGGGACGTCGAGAGTGGCACGATAGGAGATCACGCGGGGTCCTGCCTCACGGTTAGCTTCTTGGTCGAAACCAACCGTGTCGGTCAGGACCTCGCGTTCCTCGCTGACACGCCGATCACCACACCAGTCACATCAGCCACTCTGGTGAGAACACCTCAGTCGATAATCATGAACGCATAGGCACCAAGAACGAGGAGAGAGTACACCGCTGCCACCGGATAGTTCCGCCACAGGAGAAATCTCCGACTAGACATCGTCGACCGCCACCCGCCCACGGCCAACCCACCCCAAGGTAAACCAAGGGTCACAGCATGCACGACAAACGGTCACCGCGCCAGAGAGCTCACCGTCGGAGCGAGGCGCCCCAGGACCGGCCTCAGCTCAGATCAGAACAGCGCGCTTGCCAGCGCGGTCCGCGCCCGGGCAACCCGGGGGTCCTCGGCCCCCACGACGTCGAACAGCGCCAGCAGGTGGCGGCGGGCCCGGTCCCGGTCCTCCCCAGTGGTCCGGCGTACCGTCTCCACGAGCCGGGTAAAGGCCGCCTCGACCTGCCCGTCGAGCACCTCCAGATCGGCCGCCGCCGTCGCCGCCGCCACGTCGGTCGGGTCGGCCGCGGCCCGGGCCAACGTCGCGGCCGCGTCGACCCCCCGGGTCCGCTGGAAGAGCTCCACCCGCTGCAGGCCCACCTGGGCCTCGGCGTCGGCGGGGGCGTCCCGCAGCACCGCCCGGTAGGCCGCTGCCGCCGCATCCAGGTCACCCCGCTCGAGCGCCGCCTGGGCCGCGGCGAGCTCCGGCCGGGCCAGCGGGTCGGCCGGGCCGGCCGCCGGCTCGGTCTCCGGGGCGGTCTCCGCGGCCGGCTCGACCCGGCCGGTGACCCCGTTCGCCGCAGCCACCCGGAGCACCTCCTCGAGGTACTGCCGCACCTGCGCTTCGGGTAGGGCGCCCTGAAAGAGCGCCAGCAGCTGGCCGCCGATCACCGCGAACACCGAGGGGATACTCTGCACCCCGAACGCTGCGGCGAGGCGCTGGTTGGCGTCCACGTCGATCTTCGCCAGCACCCAGCGGCCACCGTCGGCGGCGGCCAACCGTTCGAGCACCGGGCTGAGCTGCTTGCACGGTCCGCACCAGTCGGCCCACAGGTCGACGATGACGGGCACCGTCGCGGACCGGTCGAGGACCTCCGCCTGGAAGGTCGCCTCGGTGACCTCGACGACGACGCCGGCTGGGGCAGCCGCCGGCGCCCGGCCGGCACTCGCACCCGCAGTCCCGGCCGGCGCCCGCAGCGCCGACAGGTCCACCGCTCCGTAGGGGTTAATGCTCGGCTGGCTCATGGGTCCATCCTCCCGGTCCGCTCCCCGGAAAGAACCTCCGGGGGGGCACGCCCACTTCCCGGCGGTTGCCCCGTCCGAGCTGGCAGCGGGTCACAGCACCGCCGGCCGGGCACGCCGGCCGGACCTCACCCTAGGAGCCACATGAGCCTTCTCATGTCACAAGCGTGCCAGCAGTGAGGGAGATCTGGTGAGTTTGTGGTAGTTTCTATGGCCTATAGGCCATAGAAACTACCACAATATCCCATCTCCATGGTAGCAGAGTGACAGGCTGTCGCCAAAGGGACGGCAGTGACGAAGGGCCCCGTACCGCGCGGGGTCCGGCGACCACCAGGGCCGGCGACCAGGGCCGGCGACCAGGGCCGGCGACCAGGGCCAACCACCAGAGCC
>JBMOMH010000132.1:0-10044 GCA_049323135.1 Actinomycetota bacterium | reverse complement strand
GCTGGCCGCCGTCGGGGTGCTCGCCGCGGCGGCCCTGACCGCCGGGGGTCGGGCCGGCCGGGAACGCTCCCGGCGGCCGTTCCACGCGGCGCTGGCCATCGGCCTGGTCGACGTGGCGCTGCTGGTCGCCCGGGGCGGCCACCTGCACTGACGACCTGCACCAAGTGGTGTCGCCGGCACCCGCCATGGCCCGCCAGGGCCCGCTACGCTGTGCCGCGCGACCCCGCCGGAACCCACACCGCAGGAGCCGACACAGTGACCCGGACGACCCGCCGGGTGGCGACCCCGATCCTCGCCGCCGCCGCCCTGCTGCTCACCAGTGCCTGCGGGGCCGGGTTCACCGCCCAGACGAACCTGGTTCGGGGCGCCCAGGACGGGGTCAGCGCCACCCAGGGCAGCATCGCGCTGCGCAACGTGCTGCTGGTTGCGCCTCAGGGCGGGGGCAGCGCCGCCCTGGTCGCCGGGGTGACGACCACCAGCACCACCCGGCCGGGGTCGGGCACCGTCGACCAGCTGCTCGCGGTCCGCACCGTGGGGGTCACCACGACGTCGACCTTCCCCGCCGGCGGCTTCCCGGTGCCGGCGGACGGCCTGCTCGCCATCGGGTCGCCCGCCGGGGCCCAGGTGACCTTCCGGGGGTCGGCCAAGGACCTGGCGCCCGGCCGGTTCCTCCCCCTGGAGTTTGTCTTCGAGAAGGCTGGGGTGGTGCGCCTCGACGTGCTCATCGTCCCAGCCGTGGGCGCGTACGCCACCGTCACCCCGCAGCCGACGAGCGCGGGTACGGCGGCCACCCCGACCCCCTCCGGTGGGGTCGGGGGTGCGGGGGCTCCGGCCGGGACGCCGACGGGCACCCGCACGCCGTCCCCCCTGCCGACGCGCTGACCCGGCCTACGGCTCGAACTTGTAGCCCAGGCCGCGCACCGTCACCAGGTACCGGGGGTTGGCCGGGTCCGGCTCGACCTTCGCGCGCAGCCGCTTCACGTGTACGTCGAGGGTCTTGGTGTCCCCGACGTAGTCCGCGCCCCAGACCCGGTCGATGAGCTGCCCCCGGGTGAGGACCCGGCCGGCGTTGCGTAGCAGCATCTCGAGCAGCTCGAACTCCTTCAGTGGCAGCGGCACCGAGGCCCCGGCCACGGTGACGACGTGCCGGTCGACGTCCATCCGCACTGGGCCGGCCTCGAGGGTGGCCGGCAGCAGCTCGTCCGGCTCGGTCCGCCGGCGCAGCACGGCCCGGATCCGGGCCACCAGCTCCCGGGACGAGAACGGCTTGGTGACGTAGTCGTCGGCACCGATCTCCAGGCCGACCACCTTGTCGATCTCGGAGTCCTTCGCGGTCAGCATGATCACCGGCACGGTGGAGCGCTGGCGCAGGGTGCGGCACACCTCGGTGCCCGGCAGGCCAGGCAGCATCAGGTCGAGCAGCACCAGGTCGGCCCCGCCCCGGTCGAACTCCTCCAGCGCGGCCGGCCCGCTGGCCGCCACGGCGACCTCGAAGCCCTCCTTGCGCAGCATGTAGGACAGGGCGTCGCTGAACGACTCCTCGTCCTCGACGACGAGCACACGGGTCACTGCAGGACCTCCGAGACGCGGGACACGGCGGGGGGCGGGTCAGGGGGCGTGGCGGGAGCGCCACTGCGGGGGTGGGGGTGGGTGTCGGTCCCTTCGGCAGGGGCCGCGGTGCCGGCGGCCAGGGGCAGCCGCAGGGTGAACGTGGACCCGGACCCCTCCACGCTCCACACGGTGACCTCCCCGCCGTGGTTGGCGGCGATGTGCTTGACCAGCGACAGGCCCAGCCCGGTCCCACCGGTGGCCCGGGACCGAGCCGGGTCGACCCGGTAGAACCGTTCGAAGATCCGTTCCAGGTCGTCCTGGGCGATGCCGATCCCCTGGTCGGTCACGTGGATCTCCACCAGGTCCCCGGTGCGGCGTACACCGAGGGCCACCCGGGTGTGCTCCGGGCTGTAGCTGACCGCGTTGTCCACCAGGTTGCGCAGCGCGGTGACCAGCTGGCCCTCGTCTCCGAGGACGCGCAGCCCGCTCTCCCCACCAGTGACCAGCGCGATGTCCTTGGCCTGGGCGACCAGGCGGCAGCGGTCCGCGGCCTCGGCGACCACCCGGTCCACCTCGACCAGCCGGCCCGGCTTGATCGGGTCCGCCCCCTGCACCCGGGACAGGTCGATGAGCTCCTGCACCAGCGCGGACAGCCGGGCCGCCTCGTGTTGCATCCGCCCGGCGAACCGGCGGACCGCCTCGGCGTCCTCCGACGCGCCGAGCACCGCCTCGGCAAGCAGCAGCAGCGCCCCCACCGGGGTCTTCAGCTCGTGGCTCACGTTGGCGACGAAGTCGCGGCGGACCGCGTCGAGACGGCGCGCCTCGGAACGGTCCTCGACGAGCACCAGGACGTGGGCGGCCCCCAGGGGGGCGACCCGGGCGTAGACCGCCAGCCGGGCGCCCGCCGTACCCCGGGCCACGTCCAGCTCGGCCTCGGCCACGTCCCCGGCCCGGCGGACCCGGCGGACCAGGGCGAGCAGCTCGGGGACGGCCAGCTCCTCCCCGCGCACCACGCCCAGCGCCCGGGCGGTGGAGCTGGCCCGCACCACCCGGTCCTGGGCGTCGAGGACCACCGAGGAGGCGCGCAGCACCACCAGGATGTCGGCCGCCCCCTCCGGCAGCGCCACCGCGCCGGCCGCCTCCGACGTCTCGGTACGCCGGCCCGCCCCGCGGCGGGCCAGCCGCCACCCGACCAGCGTGCCGGCCACCAGGGCCCCCAAGGCCAGCCCGGCCAGCCCGGCGATCAGGACGGCGTCCACGTCGGGCATGGTAGGTGGCCCCGGCGGCCCGCCAGCGCGCCCGCACGGCCGCGCGGCACCTCGTTGCGCAACGTTCACCCCCCCGGCGCGCCGCGTTCACCGGAGCGGGCAGCAGGAGACCCACCGACGGCTAGGTTGGGAGCATGCGGGACCACTACCACGAGGCCCTCGACGCCATCGGCGCCGACCTGGTCGAGATGACCCGGCTGGTCGGCTCGGCGATGGACCGGGCGACCACCGCGCTCATCGACGCCGACCTGGCGCTGGCCGAGAGCGTCATCGCCGCCGACGAGCAGATCGACCGGCTGCAGAAGGGCCTGGAGGCCCGGGCCTTCGAGCTGCTGGCGCTGCAGCAGCCGGTGGCCACCGACCTGCGGGTCATCGTGACCAGCCTGCGGATGAGCGCCGACCTGGAGCGGATGGGCGACCTGGCCCGGCACGTGGCCAAGCTGGCCCGGCTGAAGTATCCGGAGTCGGCCATCCCCGCCGAGTTCCGGTCCACGATCCTGGAGATGGCCCAGGTGGCCAGCCGGATCGTCGCCAAGGCCGGCAGCGTGATCGCCCACCACGACATCGCCGGCGCGGTCGAGCTGGAGAAGGACGACGACGAGATGGACCGGCTGCACCGGCAGCTGTTCACCATGCTGCTCGAGCCGGGTCCCCAGCAGCGCATCGAGGTGGCCATCGACCTGACCCTGTGCGGGCGGTTCTACGAGCGCTTCGCCGACCACGCCGTCTCGGTGGCCCGGCGGGTGGTGTACCTGGTGACCGGGGAGTACGCCGCCACCTGACCCACCGGGTCAACCGCGGGCCGGCGCCCCCGCTGCCCCACCCGCCGCGGCGGTCAGGCCTGCCGGGCCACCCCGGCGGCCAGCAGCCCGGCCACGTCGGGCACCCCCCAGTCCGCTAGCGCCGCCCGGGTGTCCGCGCCCGGCACCGGGGGCGGCACCGGGTCCGGGTTGGGGGTTCGGTCGAACCGGGGCGCGGGCGCCGGCTGGCGCACCCCGCCCACCTGCACGAACGTGCCCCGCGCCCGCAGCTGGGGGTGGTCGGGGGCCTCGGTCAGGGAGAGCACCGGGGCGGCGCAGGCGTCGCTGCCGTCGAACACCGCCGCCCACTCCGCCCGCGTCCGCCGGGCCACCGCCGCGGCGATCCGGGCCCGCAGCGCCGGCCACTCCCGGGGGTCGCTGCGGTCGGCCTCCTCCGGGGTGAGGCCGAGCCCGGCGACGAGCTCGGCGTAGAAGCGGTCCTCCAGCGCCCCCACCGCCAGCCAGCCCCCGTCGGCCGTGCGGTACACGTCGTAGAACGGGGCGCCCCCGTCGAGCAGGTTCACCCCCCGCTCGTCTCGCCACAGCCCGGCGGCGAGCAGGCCGTGGAAAAGGGTGGTCAGGTGCGCCGTACCGTCGATGATGGCGGCGTCGACCACCTGGCCCTGCCCGGACCGGTCCCGCTCCCACAGCGCCGCGAGCACGCCGAGAGCCAGCCACAAGCCACCGCCGGCCAGGTCGCCGAGCAGGTTCAGCGGCACGGTCGGCGGAGCGCCGGCGCGGCCCAGGGCGTGCAGCGCCCCGGTGACCGCGAGATAGGTGAGGTCGTGCCCGGCGGCACCAGCCAGCGGCCCCTCCTGCCCCCACCCGGTCATCCGGCCGTACACCAGCCGCGGGTTGCGGCCCCGGCAGGCCTCCGGCCCGACGCCCAGCCGCTCGGCAACCCCGGGCCGGAACCCCTCCAGCAGCACGTCGGCCGCCGCGCACATCGTCAGGACCGCGCCCACGCCCTCGGGGCGGGTCAGGTCGAGCACCGCGGACCGGCGGTTGCGCCGGGTCAGGTCGGCGGTGGGGTCCAGGTCGGCCCCGGGGACGGCGTACGGGACCGGACGGTCCACCCGCAGCACCTCCGCACCGAGGTCGGCGAGGACGAGGGCGGCGTACGGCGCCGGCCCGATCCCGGCCAGCTCCAGCACCCGTACGCCGGCCAGCGGGCCGCCCACCGGGGCTAGCGGCCCTGCGCGGCGACCGCGGCCACGGCGGCGGCGGCCGCGGCGGGGTCCAGGTACCGGCCGCCCCGCTGCACCGGGGTGAAGTCGCGGTCCAGCTCGTAGAGCAGCGGGATGCCGGTCGGCACGTTCAGCCCGACGATCTCCGCGTCCCCGATCCGGTCCAGGTGCTTGACCAGGGCGCGCAGCGAGTTCCCGTGGGCGACGACGAGCACGGTGGCGCCGGTGCGCAGGTCCGGCACCAGCCCGTCGTACCAGTAGGGCAGCAGCCGGGCGACCACGTCGGCCAGGCACTCGGTCCGGGGCAGCAGCTCCGGTGGCAGCCCGGCGTACCGGGGGTCGCCGGCCTGGGAGAACTCGTCGGCGTCGTCCAGCGGCGGCGGGGGCACGTCGTAGGAACGCCGCCAGCGCAGGAACTGGTCCTCGCCGTACCGCTGCAGCGTCTGCCGCTTGTCCTTGCCCTGCAGCGCCCCGTAGTGCCGCTCGTTGAGCCGCCAGCTGCGGCGTACCGGCAGCCACGCCCGGTCCGCCCGGTCCAGGGCCAGCTCGGCGGTGCGGATCGCCCGGCGCAGCACCGAGGTGTGCACCACATCGGGCAGCAGGCCGGCGTCGGCCAGCAGCTCCCCGGCGTGCACCGCTTCGGCTTCGCCCCGCTCGGACAGGCCCACGTCCACCCAGCCGGTGAACCGGTTGGCCGCGTTCCAGGAGCTCTCGCCGTGTCGCAGCAGCACCAGCCGGTGCACCGGGTTCGCCACGGCGGGCAGCCTAGCCGGCCGCCCCGCCCGGGGTCCCGAGCAGGTGGGCGAACGCGGCGAGGTTGCCGACCGGCTCCCCGCGGGCCCGCCGCCACGCCCACTCCCGGCGGATAGCCGAGGCGAACCCGAGCTCGAGGATCCGGTCGAAGCTGTCGTCGGCGGCGGTGAGCACCGCGCCGAGCAGCCGGTCCACCTCGGCCTCGGACACCGCGGCCAGCGGCAGCCGGGCGACCAGGTAGACGTCCCCGAGCCGGTCCAGGGCGAAGGCGACCCCGGGGAGCCGGGCGTTGCGGCCCAACAGCCAGGCGTACACCTCGGCCGCGTTCTCCTCCGGTCGGCGGGCGACGAAGGCGTTGACCGACAAGGTGTGCCCGCCGACGAGCAGCGACACGGTGGTGGCCAGCCGGTGGCTGCCGGGCAGGGTGGCGGTGAACGCGGCTGGGCCGGTCTGCGCCCAGTCGACCCCCGCGGCGACCAGGGCGGCCCGTACGGCGGCCGTCGCTCCCCGTACGGCGGCCGGTTGGCCGGCCGGGTCGACGACGGGGTCGGGCCCGGTCACCGGCCGACGACCAGCCGTTCCTGCACCGTCCGGGCGGCCAGCGCGCCGGCGTACACGTCGATGAGCCGGGCCGCGGTGGCCGCCCAGCCGAAGGCGGCCGCGTGCACCGGGCCGGCGCGGGCGTGCCGGGCCCGCAGGCGGGGGGCGTCGAGGTAGCCGGCCAGGACCCGGGCGTAGTCGGCGGGGTCGTGCCCGTCGACGAGCACCCCGGACACGTCGTCGTGCACCGCGGTGACCAGGCCACCGACCGCCGCGGCAACCACCGGGGTGCCGCAGGCCTGGGACTCGACGGCGACCAGGCCGAAGGACTCGTTGTACGACGGGACGACGGTGACGTCTGCGGCCCGGTACCAGTCGACCAGCAGCCGCTGCGGGACCGCCGGGGCGAACCGCACCGCCGTACCCAGGCCGAGCTGGCCGGCCAGCCGCTGCAGGTGCTCCGGTTCGCTGCACCCGCTACCTGACGGGCCGCCCACCACGGCGACGACCAGGCGCCCGCGCAGCTCGGGGCGGTCGGCGAGCAGCCGGGCGGCCGCCCGCAGCAGCACGTCCGGCGCCTTCAGCGGCTGGATCCGCCCGACGAACAGGGCCACGAACGCGTCCACGGGGAGGCCGAGCCGCCGCCGGGCGGCCGCGGTGTCGCCGGGGCGGAACAGGTCCAGGTCCACCCCTGGTGGGACGGTGACCACCCGCTGCGGGTCAGCGTCGTACAGCTCGACCAGCTGGCGGGCCTCCCCGGCGGTGTTGGCGACCAGCAGGTCCGCGGCCTCGACCACCTGGGCCTCCCCGATCACCCGGGCCGAGGGTTCGGGCGCGTCACCCTCGGCCAGGGCGGCGTTCTTCACCCGGGCCATGGTGTGCATCGAGTGCACCAGGGGGACCCCCCAGCGCTCCTTGGCCAGCCAGCCCACCTGCCCGGAGAGCCAGTAGTGGGAGTGGACCAGGTCGTACCAGCCCGGCTCGCGGGCCGCCTCGGCCCGCAGCACCCCCGAGGTGAACGCGCACAGCTGGGCCGGCAGGTCCTCCTTGGCCAGCCCCTCCAGGGGGCCGGCGGTGACGTGCCGGACGAGCACGCCGGGGGCCAGCTCGACGGTCGGCGGCAGGTCCCGGGAGGTGGCCCGGGTGAACACCTCCACCTCGATGCCCGCCGCGGCCAGCCGCCGGGACACCTCGACCACGTAGACGTTCATGCCGCCCGCGTCGCCGGTGCCCGGCTGGTCCAGGGGCGAGGTGTGCACGGTCACGGTGGCGATCCGCCGCGGCAGCCGGCGAGGCCCGGTGAACCGGGCGGCCGGCGGCAGCCCGCGCCGCTCACCTGCCACCGGACACCTCCCGCGCGCCGTCACCCGCCGGGCGGCGGGGCCATGGGGGCAAACCCCGGTGGCATCCTCTCCGATTCCCCGGGGGTCCACCTCCCGGGGGTCCCGTCGAACCCGGTCCCGCCGGCAGGGGGGCGAGTGCCGGGTCCTTGGGCGGGCTCCTGGTGGGTCCCCGGCGAGCCCCGTGATGTGGTCCTGTGGTGGATGCCCTGGTGGAGGCCCTGGTGGAGGCCCTCTGATCCGACCCCCGGCCCCGGTGCAGGCCCTCTGCGTCGTGACTCCGGCCCCGAAGCGCAGTCACAGCAGCCTCATGTGCCCCTGCTTCAGCAGCAGCCACCAGATCTGGGCAGGAAAGGCGAGGTGGTGGTAGTAAATGTGGGCTATAGGCCAGATTTACTACCACAACCTCCCATCCCTCTGTGAAAGCGGATCTCTGGTGGGGCCAAAGGGGCTCGTGGGGCGGAGAAATCGGTCCTGCGGCCGCTCCGAACGGCCGTCCGGGCAGCGGCCGCTCCGGGCTGGGCAGGCCGGACCTACCCGCTGCCCGCCTGGTCCAGCGCCCGGCGGAAGGCGTCGTACGCCGCCGGCTGGAGCAGTACGAAGCGCACCTCGTGGACGTGCCGGACCGGCGTACCGCGCACGGTGCTCACCGCGACGCGCGCCGCATCGTCCAGCGGCCAGCCGTAGACGCCCGCGGAGATCGCTGGAAACGCCACCGTGCCGGCGCCGAGCTCGTCGGCCAGCCGGAGGGACTCCCGGTAGGCGGAGGCCAGCAGGCCGGACCGGTCCTCGCCCCGGGCGTACACCGGCCCGACGGTGTGCACCACCCACCGGGCGGGCAGCCGCCCGGCGGTGGTGGCAACGGCCTGCCCGGTGGGCAGGCCGTCGGGCAGCCGGGTCGCCCGCAGCTGCCGGCAGGCGGCCAGGATCTCCGGGCCGCCGCGGCGGTGGATCGCCCCGTCGACCCCGCCCCCGCCGAGCAGGGAGGAGTTGGCGGCGTTCACGACGGCGTCGACCCGCTGCTCGGTGATGTCCCCGAGCACGGCGGTCAGCGCCGGTGCGCGCATCCCGGCCGCGGCCCCCGCTACCAGGGCCCGTACGGCCCTTGGGTGCCGCGCCGCCCGCCGTACTGGCGCACCGCCGGCCGCACGTCGAGCAGGTAGACCAGCGCCGCGATGATGCCGATGATCGTGACCATGCCCAGAATCCCGCCGCCCACGCCGGCGAGGTCGGCGACGGCCAGCACTCCGAGGAGGATGAGCCAGAACTTCTTCGTCTGCTTGTCGGCGGCGGAGAAGGCCGCAGCCGGCCGCACCGCGGCGTCGAGGAAGGCCCACACCTGCAGGGCCATCGCGAGCAGCGCCAGCAGCGAGAACAGGGAGTTCAGCCCGCTCAGCACGACCGACCCACCTCATCACCATCCCGGGTCGCCTCGACCCTTCGGTCCCGGGTCCCGTCGACCCCTCGGGTGGAGGCTACCCGGTCGGGCCGCAACGGCTCTGCCGCGGCCCGACGGGGTCCTCGAGTCAGCTCCCGACCTTGTCCGCGCCGGCCTCGACGGCCTGACCCGCGGCCGTGGCGGTCTTCCGGGCGCTGCTCACGGCGCCCTTGGCCCGGCGCACCGTGGTGCGGGCCTGGCGGCGGGCCTCCTCGGTGGCCTGCTGGCCGCGCAGCCGGCCGAGGACGTGCCGGCCGCGGTCGGCCAGCTCGTCGTACGTCGTGCCGGCCCGGCCGAGCCGGTCCAGGGCGAAGGCCTGGGCCCGCTCCGGCAGCGCCAGCGCCTCGGTCTGCCAGGCGGATACCCGCTGGGCCAGCGCCGTACGGTCCAGCTCGAGCCGGCGGCCCGTGACCTCGCGGCGCAGCCCGGCGAGACGCTCCGGGACCTCGCGCAGCTTCGCCACGGCCAGGTCCCCGGCGCCAGCCACGGCGTACAGCGGGCGGCGGTCCCGGATGTTCTTGCGGATCTCGGTGCTCAGCGTGGTCGGCGTCATGGCGCGTCCCTTCCCTGGTCTGCCTGGTGTTCCCGGTGGTCTGCTGCTCGGTGTTCGGTTGGGTGTGCCGGCCCGGTCCCCGGCTCGCCGCCGGCCGGGCGGTTCTCCCGCCGGAAGGACCGGTAGATGTCCAGCAGCACCCGCTTCTGCCGCTCGGTGAGGCCGCGGTCGGCCAGCACGGCCGCCTCGACCTCCCGGTCGCCCTCGACGTCGTCGAGGATCCCCGCCTGCACGTACAGCGTCTCCGCGGAGATGCGCAGCGCCTTGGCGATCTGCTGCAGGATCTCCGCGCTGGGCCGGCGCAGGCCGCGTTCGATCTGGCTCAGGTAGGGGTTGGACACCCCGGCCAGGTCGGCCAGCTGGCGCAGCGAGTACTCGGCGGTACGCCGCTGCTGGCGGATGTACTCCCCCAGCCCGCCCACGTCGATCCTGGCCACCCCTCCAGGGTGCGCCCTGTCGCTAGCAATTGCAAGCGACCAGCTAGCGCCGGTGCCGTGACCTGCCTCACCCTGACCCTGCTACCGTGGCATCAATGTCTGTTGATACGACGGTCCGGGCGGCCTCGGCGGTCCGGGCGGTTCGGGCGGTCCCGCCGGTCCCGGGGGGCCCGCCCG
>JBMOMH010000131.1:0-10106 GCA_049323135.1 Actinomycetota bacterium | reverse complement strand
GCTACTCACCGACGAACTCAACGCCACACCAGCCCGCCTGCCTGGAGATCGCCGACCCCTGACCTACCAGGTCAGCCCGGCATGAGTTTCAAAGATGATCACTCACGTACTTGCGGAGGTCTGAGACCACAGCAATCGGTAACGGCCGCCGATCCCGATACACCCGGCGTCGGAACAGCTCGTTCGATGCGACCTCCTGCGTCGTGACGACGTCGACGCGGCACCCCAGGACCCCGGCCAGGTCCTCCTCCAGATCCACCACCTGCACAAAGGACGCGTCGGCCGTGAGCTCGACACACAAGTCGACGTCAGAGTCTGGGCCGTCGTCGCCCCGAGCCACCGATCCGAACACCCAGACCCGGGAGACCGGGTACCGGGCCAGCACCTCTGCCACCCGTGACCGGTGCTCCTCAAGAAGCAGCGACGGACGGGTGGCATTGACAAGTCTCGCGTCCAGCCGGAACCCGGCCGCGTCCAACAACCGATCGAGCATCGTCATTGACGGCTGCTGCCGGCCGGATTCGATGTTGGCCACGGTCGACTGGGGAACTCCGGCGCTGCGCGCCAGTGCCCGCTGGGACATCCCACGCCGGGTGCGGGCCGTGCGGACCAGCCCGGCGGCGAGGTGGCTGTTCTGCGAAGATCCACGTGTAGCCACTCAGTCATGATAGCGAATAGGCTGTCAATGCACACTCAGCCGGTCAGCGGTCGTGTACCACCCGCGCCGAAGCCAGGAACTGGTCGAGGTAGTGGTCGGCGAACACCCGTGCGGCGACCTCGGTGCGGCTGCGTACGCCCAGCTTCGCGCGCACCGCGCGGACGTGGTCGTGCGCGGTGTGGGCGGAGATGGTCAGCTCGCGAGCGATCTCGGTGTCGGTCAGACCCCGGCACAGCAGCCGGGTCACCTCGACCTCCCGCGACGTGAGCCCGGCGCTCGCGACCAGGGCGCCGAGCAGGTCCGTGGGGCTCGGCGCGGTGAGCAACACGACCGTACGGGCGTCGCTCAGTGCGGTGCCGTGCGCGGCCACCCAGCGTCCGTCAACGGTGCCGAGGACCACCGAGAACCGGGACTCCCTGCGGCTGAGGGCCAACATCTGGTCCAGCGATCGGTACTCCTCGGTCGCCGGCTCGTCGATCTCCCGCAGCAGACGGCGCGCCTCGGGGCTGGCCTCCACCACGACGCCGTCCTCGATGACCAGCGCGCCGTGCGCTACCTGGCGTGCTTGCTGGTTCACCAGCGATCGGAGTACGGCGTCCCGCAACGCGGCCCCGACGACGGGTGCCACGGCATCCAGGATCCGCTCCTGCTCTTCGGTGAACGGCTCCGCCTCGCATCGGCGCCACAGCGAGAGCCCGCCCCACGAGACGCCCGCGTCACGGGCCACCACGCGAACCTCGTCGCGGTACCCGAACGGCGCCAGGACCGCGGTGTGGAACGCATCGCCCTGGCAGCCCCGCAGGGAGAACGCCGAGGCGACAGCCCCGTCACGGGCCAGACGGCGGAACGTACGGGGCCCCTCGGTGTCGAGTTCGGTGGCGAAGAAGGGGTGGCACGAGCGTGCCGGAAGCCGGTCCACCGCACCGGTCCAGAACAGCCCGGTGTGTGGGTCCATGAGGACCAGCGCGCCGCCGTCGGCCCCGACGGCAGGCACCAGCACCTCGAGTACCCGGGCGGCCAGCGCGGGAGGGCTGGCCACGTCGGCGCCGGCGACCGCGGCGCGGACGGTCCGAACGGTGCGATCGACTGGTTGGGCCACCCCCGTTGACATGGCCGACAGAGTAGGCGCAATCCCCTGATCCGGGGATGGTTCGCGGTGACGCCGGGGACCCAGGATCTGGACATGACCAGTCTGACCGGAGTCGAGCCCGTCCACGTCGCTGCACCCGAGGTGGCGGTCGTCGATCACCTGAGCTTCCTGTGCCGCACCCTGCTCACTGGGGAGGCCACCGGCGGCGCGCTCAGCCTCATCGAAGAGCGCGGACGCCTCGGCTGCCTGACTCCCCGGCACGTGCACACCCGCGAGGCGGAGACCTTCGTGGTCCTCGACGGCGCCCTCGAAGGATGGTGCGAGGGCAGGCTGCACCTGGTCGAGGCGGGCAGCCTGCTGCACCTACCCGCGGGCCGCGAGCACGCCTTCCGGGTGGCCTCGGCGAGCGCCCACTTCTACACCATCATCACCCCGGCCGGCTTCGAGTCCTTCTTCGCGGCCACCGGCACACCGTCGGACCGGCCGTTCCAGGCGGAGCTGCCGCGGCCCGGCCCGGTCCCCCCCGACGCCGTCGCCGCACTCCAGGAGGTGCTCACGCCGCTGGGCTGCACGATCACCGGGCCGCCGCCCTTCGCGGGCACCTGACTCGCGGCTTGGGCTGGAGCCGCCTCGGGGAATCGAACCCCGGACCTACGCATTACGAGTGCGTCGCTCTGACCGACTGAGCTAAGGCGGCAACGGCCCCTGAGTGTACCGGCCGGGCTCAGCAGCGGGTGCCCGGCGCCGGGGGCGTCCCGTCGACCAGGTAGGTCTCCACGACCCGGTCGACGCAGGCGCTGCCCTGCGCGTACGCCGTGTGCCCGTCGCCGTCGTAGGTGAGCAGCACCCCGGAGGCCAGCTGGGCGGCCAGGCCCTGCGCCCAGGCGTACGGCGTCGCCGGGTCCCGGGTCGTGCCGACCACCAGAATCGGCGCCGCCCCCTCCGCCCGGATTGCGTGCGGGGTGGTCTCCGGCGGCACCGGCCAGCGCACGCAGGGCCGGTCACTCCACGCCAGGTAGGCCCCGAACCGGGCGGACACCCGGGTCAGCGCGGCCGCGTCGGCCCGCACCTGCGGCAGTGTCTCGGTGTCCGGGTGATCCAGGCAGTTGACCGCGTAGATCGCGTCGTTGGAGTTGTCCCGGTAGCTGCCGTCGGCCTGCCGGCCGGTGTAGATGTCGGCGAACAGCAGCAGGCGCGTCCCGTCTCCGCCGGCCGCCTCGGTCAGCGCCTGACGCAGCTCCGGCCAGGCGGTGTGGTCGTACAGCGGCAGCGCGACGCCGAGCACCACCAGCGACTGGGTGACCGGCCGGCCGGACCGGCTGGCCAGTGGGGCGCGGTCCGCGGCGGCCAGCACCCGGTCGACGGTGGCCAGCACCGCGGGTACGCCGCCGCCGAGGGGGCAGCCGCCCCGGGCGACGCAGTCGGCGGCGAACGCGCGCAGCGCCTGCTCGAACCCGGCCGCCTGGCCGGCGGCCAGCTGCTCGGCGGACAGCCGCGGGTCCAGCGCCCCGTCCAGGACCAGCCGGCCGACCCGGGTGGGGAACAGCTCGGCGTACGTCGCCCCCAGGTAGGTGCCGTAGGACTTGCCGAGGTAGGCCAGCTTCGGGTCCCCCATGGCGGCCCGCAGCACGTCCATGTCGCGGGCCACGTCGGCCGACCCCATGTAGGCGAGCAGCGCCCCACCTCGCTGCGCGCACCGGGTGGCCAGCGCGGTGGCCAGCGCCTCCAGCCGCTGCTCCTCCGCCGCGGTGTCCGGCGAGCCGTCGGCGGCCAGCCAGGCGTCGGTTTCGGCGGCGCTCTGGCAGCGCACCGGGGCGCTCGCCCCCACCCCGCGCGGGTCGAAGCCGACCACGTCGTAGCGCTCCCGGACCGCTGCGGTGACCGCGGACTGGGCGGCCCGGGCGTACTCGACCCCCGAGGCCCCCGGCCCACCGGGGTTGACCAGCAGGGAGCCCAGCCGCCGGGCCGGGTCAGTGGCTGGGAGCCGGACCAGGGCCAGCTCGATCGTCGGCCCGCCGGGTGTGGCGTAGTCCACGGGGACCCGCAGCCGGCTGCACTGGAACGGCTCCCCGCACGGGGTCCAGGTCAGCCGCTGGGTGTAGAACGGCCGCAGCGCCGCGTCCGGCGTACTGGGGACCGACGTGCCGGGGCCCGACGTACTGGGGCCCGACGTACCGGGGCCCGACGTGCCGGGCGCCATGACGGTCGTACCGGGGACGGTGGTGGCGGGCCCGGTCGGCCCGGGGGCCGGACCGCCGCCCGCCGTGCAGCCGGCAGCGAGCAGCGCGCCGGCCAGCACCGCGGCGAGCCCGCGGACCCGCCCGGCGACCCCCACCCGGCGGTGGCGTGCCACGAACACCCCCGGCCCCGGTCAGCCGGCGCGCAGGGTGAGGGTCATCGCCTCCACCGCGAGCAGCGGGGCGACGTTGGCGGCCACCTGCTCCCGGCAGGCCAGCACCGCCTGCCACCGGCGCAGCGTCTGCTCGGGGGTCGCCCGCCGGGCGGCCTCGGTGACCTGGCCGCGCACCTCGTCGTTGACCAGGCCCACCGTGGACCCGAACTGGACGGCGAGCACGTCCCGGTAGAACGAGGCCAGGTCCACCAGCGCCCGGTCCAGGGCGTCGCGCTGCAGCCGTTTCGCCCGGGACTTCTGCCGGCGGTCCAGGTCTTTCAGGGCGGCCTCCGCCCCCCGGGCCAGCCCGCGGGAGGACCCGCCCTCGCCGTACGCCTGGCGCAGCCCGGCGACCTCCCCCGCGTCCAGCTCGGCGGTCTGCTCCCGCGCCTCCTCCTCGGCCGCCTCGACGAGGTTCGCCGCGGCCACCAGGCAGTCCCGTACGCCGGCCACCACGTCGGGCAGCCGCAGCACCTCGGCGCGGCGGCGCCGGGCCCCCTCGTCGGTGGCCAGCCGTCGGGCCCGGCCGATGTGCCCCTGCGAGGCGCGGGCGGCGAACGCGGCCATCGCCCGGTCCACCCCGTCCCGGGCGGCCAGCACCTCGGTGACCGCGGCCACCGAGGGGGTCCGCAGCCCCAGCAGCCGGCACCGGGACCGGATGGTGGGCACCAGGTCGTCCGGGGCGGGGGTGCACAGCAGCCACACGGTGCGCGCCGGCGGCTCCTCGATGCTCTTCAGCAGCACGTTGGCGGCCACCTCGGTGAGCCGGTCGGCGTCCTCCAGCACGATGACCTGCCAGCGCCGGCCGGCCGGGGACAGGGCGGCGCGGCGGACCAGGTCCCGGGTGTCGTCGGCGCCGTAGGACAGGCCCGCCGGCCGCACCACCTCCACGTCCGGGTGGCTGCCGGCGAGCACGGTGTGGCAGGCCGGGCAGACCCCGCAGCCGGCCCGTTCGCACTGCAGCGCCGCGGCGAACGCCCGGGCGGCGGTGGACCGCCCGGAGCCAGGCGGCCCGGTGAACAGCCAGGCGTGGGTCATCCCCGGGCCGGCCCCGGACACGTCGGCCCCGGACACGTCGGCCCCGGACCGGCCGGCCCCGGTCAGGCTCGCTCCGGCCGCCTGCGCGGCCCGCCGCAGCTCGGCGACCACCTCGTCCTGGCCGACCAGCGCGGCGAAGACGCCGGTCACGGGTCGGCCCGGGGCAGCGGCCGGGTAGCCACCGGCTCCTCCCGGGGGGGCCCGACCGGCGGCAGCAGGGGGGCCAGCCGGTCCCGGATCTGCGCGGCGACGGCGTCGGGGTCCGCGGTGGCGTCGACGACGAGGTACCGCTCGGGGGCGGTGCCGGCCAAGGCCAGGAAGGCCCGCCGGACCCGTTCGTGGAAGTCCTCCGGCTCCGCCTCGAGCCGGTCCGGTTCGGAACCGGCCCGGCGCAGCCCCACCGCGGGCGGCACGTCGAGGACGACGGTGAGGTCGGGCACCAGCCCGTCGGTGGCCCAGCGGGAGAGCCGCTCCACGTCTCCCGGCGGCAGGGCACGCCCGCTGCCCTGGTAGGCCACCGAGGAGTCGGCGTACCGGTCGGAGACCACCACCGCACCCCGCTCCAGGGCCGGGCGGACCACCCGGGCCACGTGCTGGGCCCGGTCGGCGGCGTACAGCAGGGCCTCCGCGCGGGGGGACAGCCCGCGGCTGGCCGGATCCAGCAGCAGCGCCCGCAGCCGCTCCCCGACCGGGGTGCCCCCCGGCTCACGGGTCACCACCACGGTGCGACCCGAAGCGCGCAGCCAGTCCGCCAGCCGCTCGGCCTGGGTGGACTTGCCGGCCCCCTCCCCGCCCTCCAGGACGACGAACACACCGGGCCGGGCCCGCCCGCCGGCCGGGGCGACCACCCCGCCGCGCAGGCTGGCCCACAGGTCGGCGAGCACCGGCACCCCGGGCCGGTCGTCCATCTGCCGGAACGCGGCCACGCCGACCCCGGCGGCGAGGAACCCGGCGAGCAGCAGGGTGATCGCCGCCCCGTTGTAGGTCAACCGCACGTCGCTGGTCAGCGCGAACGTGTGCCGCCCGATGGCACCGGCGACGAAGGGGGCCACGGCCAGGATCCCGACCAGGGTGACCCGCACCAGCGACTGCACGAACGCGAAGGTGCGGCCGCGGACGTCGTCGGCGACCTCCAACCCCAGCAGGGTGTAGCCGGTCACCCAGGCGATCCCGGAGAACATGCCGAGCACCACGGTGAGCAGGACCGCGATGACGATCTCCTGAATCAGCGACAGCAGGGCCAGGGTGAGCCCGGCGGCGCAGATGGCCACCCCCACCAGCCGGCGCCGGCTGAAGTCCCGCAGCAGCCGGGGCCCGAGGAACATGCCCAGGGCCAGCCCGAGGAACACCGTGCCGAAGAGCACGCCGTACGCCGGGTCGCCCCCGCCCAGGTCGGCGACGAAGGTCTTGGCCAGGCCGACCACCGCCCCGCCGGCGGCGAACGCGCCGACCATGCCGACGACCAGGCCGCGGACCATCGGCGTGCCCCCGACGAACCGCCACCCGTCGACGAGGGTGCGCCACACGCTGGGCGTGGCCCCGTCCGCCGGGCCGACCGCTGGGCCCTCCCCGGCCGGCGCCGGCGGGGCCACCGGGCGGGACCGGGGGATCTCCCGCAGCAGGTAGATGGTCGCCGCGGAGAACAGGAACGTGGCCGCGTCGAAGTACAGCGCCAGGTTGACCGGGTTGGTGCGCAGCGGCGGGAAGGCCACCGCGAGCAGGCCGTTGACCAGCGACAGCAGGGTGAACGCGAGGGCGGCCAGCGGGGCACTGCCGTACGTCGTGAGCAGGCTGAGCTGGTTGGCCGCCTCCAGCCGGTGGCGGGGGACCAGGTTGGGGACGCTGGCCTCCTTGGCGGGGATCCAGAACAGGCTCAGCGTCTCGATCAGGAAGCTAGCGACGAACAGCCACCACAGCGTGCCCACCAGCGGGATCGACACGAACAGCGCGAAGCGCCCCAGGTCGCAGACGACCATCGTCCACCGGCGGTCCAGCCGGTCGGCTACGACCCCGGCGATGGGGCCGAAGATCAGCGCGGGGGTGAGCCGTAGCAGCAGCACCCCGGCGATGGCGAAGTTCTGCGCCGCGTAGCTGTTGCCGCCGAGGTTCGCGGCCAGGGCGGTGGTCGCCAGCAGGCCCAGCCAGTCGCCCAGGCTGGACAGCGAGAGGGCGACCCACAGCCGCCGGAACGGCGCGATCCGCAGGACGCCCCGCAGGTCATGCACGGGCGCCGGGTCGGGGCCTCCCGCCGGCGCGGCGGGGACCGTCAGGTCGGCCACGCGGCCAGCGTAGTCAGCGGGCGCTGCGCGCCGGGCGCCGACCGCGGGTGGCCCGCGTCCGGGGGGCCGGGCCGCGGGCCCGCCGCTCGGCGAGCAGCTCGGCCGCCCGCTCCCCGGTGAGGGTGGCCACCTCGTCGCCCTTGCGCAGGCTGGCGTTGGTCTCCCCGTCGGTGACGTACGGGCCGAAGCGGCCCTCCCGCAGCACCATCGGGCGCCCGCTGACCGGGTCCGGGCCCAGCTCCCGCAGCGGCTCGACGGCGGCGGCCGGCCGGCGGCCCCGGGTCTTCGGCTCGGCCAGCCGGGCCAGCGCCTCCTCCAGGGTCACCGTGAACAGCTGCTCCTCGGTGTCCAGCGACCGGGACTCGCGGCCCTTCTTCACGTAGGGGCCGTACCGGCCGTGCTGCGCGGTCACCTCCTCGCCGTCCGGGGCGCGGCCCAGCACCCGGGGCAGCGCCAGCAGCCGGACGGCGTCGGCCAGGGTCACCGTCTCCGGGGTCATCGAGCGCAGCAGCGACGCGGTGCGCGGCTTGCCGGTCGCCCCCTCCGGGAGCACCTCGGTGACGTACGGCCCGAACCGGCCGCTGCGGACGACCAGCGGGTGGCCGGTGTCCGGGTCCACCCCCAGGGGGCGTTCCCCGGACCCCGCGGCCAGCAGCTCCCGCGCCCGCGCCACGGTGAGCTCGTCCGGGGGCAGGTCCGCGGGCACCGGCGCCCGCTCGTCGCCGCGCTGCAGGTAGGGGCCGAACCGGCCCACCCGCACGGCGATGCCGTCCCCCACCTCCAGGGTGTTGATCTCCCGGGCGTCGATGTCCCCCAGGTCGGACACCGCCGCCTTCAGGCCCTCGATCGTGGCCCCGTCGCCGAAGTAGAAGCGGGACAGCCAGGACACCATCTCGGCCCGACCCGCGGCGATCTCGTCGAGGACGTCCTCCATCCGCGCGGTGAAGCCGTAGTCCACCAGGCGGGGGAAGTGGCCCTCCAGCAGCCGGACCACGGCGAAGGCCAGGAACGAGGGGACCAGTGCGGTGCCCTTCTTGAACACGTAACCCCGATCGAGGATGGTGTCGATGATCGACGCGTACGTCGAGGGCCGGCCGATCTCCCGTTCCTCGAGCTCCTTGACCAGGCTGGCCTCGGTGTACCGGGCCGGCGGCCGGGTCTCGTGCCCGTCCGGCCGCACGCTGACCGCGACCAGGACGTCGCCCTCGGCGACCCGCGGCAGGCGACGCTCCCGGTCGTCCAGCTCGGCGTCGGGGTCGTCGGCGCCCTCCACGTAGGCGCGGAGGAAGCCCGGGGCGGTGATGACCCGGCCGGTGGCCGCGAACTCCGCGTCCCGGCCGTCGGCCGCCGCCGCGGCGACCCGCACGGTGACCGACTGACCTTGCGCGTCGTGCATCTGCGAGGCGACCGTGCGCTGCCAGATCAGCTCGTAGAGCCGGAACTCGTCGCCCCGCAGCCCGGTCTCCCCCGGCGTACGGAACGTCTCCCCGGCCGGGCGGATCGCCTCGTGCGCCTCCTGGGCGTTCTTCACCTTGCTCTCGTAGCGGCGCGGCGCCGCGGGCACCGCGTCCGCGCCGTACAGGGCCACCGCCTGGGCCCGGGCCGCCGCCACCGCCTGCTCGGAGAGGGTGATCGAGTCGGTCCGCATGTAGGTGATGTAGCCGTTCTCGTACAGCCGCTGGGCCACCTGCATGGTCCGGGCCGTGCCGAAGCCCAGCTTGCGGCCGGCCTCCTGCTGCAGGGTGGTGGTACGGAACGGCGGGTACGGCGAGCGCCGGTACGGGCGAGCCTCCACCGAGCGGACGGTGAACGCGGCCTCGGCCAGCGCCGCGGCCAGGTCGGTGGCGGCCGGCTCGTCCAGGTGCACCACCGCCTCGCCGGCGACCAGCCGGCCCTGCGAGTCGAAGTCGCGGCCCTGGGCGACCCGCCGGCCGTCGAGGGCGACCAGGCGGGTGGTCAGCCGGGTCGGCTCCCCGGGGGTCGCGGCGGCGCCGGTGTCCAGCACCGCCTCGAGGTCCCAGTACGCCGCGGCGCGGAACGCCATGCGCTCCCGCTCCCGCTCGACGACCAGCCGGGTGGCCACCGACTGGACCCGGCCGGCGGACAACCCCTGCGCCACCTTCTTCCACAGCACCGGGGACACCTCGTAGCCGTAGAGCCGGTCGAGGATGCGGCGGGTCTCCTGGGCGTCGACCAGCTGCTGGTCGATCTCCCGGGGGTTCTCCACCGCGCGCCGGATCGCCTCGCGGGTGATCTCGTGGAACACCATCCGGCGCACCGGCACCTTCGGGGCGAGCACCTCCCGCAGGTGCCAGGCGATGGCCTCCCCCTCCCGGTCCTCGTCGGTGGCCAGGAGCAGCTCGTCGGCCTCGGCGAGGGCCGCCTTCAGCTTGCGGACCTGTGCCTTCTTGTCCGCGGTGACCACGTACAGGGGGGTGAAGCCGTGGTCGACGTCCACCCCGAGCCGGGCCCACGGCTCCTTCTTGAACTGCGCCGGCACCTCGGCCGCCCGGTGCGGCAGGTCCCGGATGTGGCCGATGGAGGACTCCACGACGAAGTCCCGACCCAGGTAGCCGCCGATCGTCTTCGCCTTGGCCGGGGACTCGACGATGACGAGACGCCGGCCGGTGCCGCCTCCGCGGCGCCGGC
>JBMOMH010000130.1:0-10140 GCA_049323135.1 Actinomycetota bacterium | reverse complement strand
TGCATGATCGCTACTTTCTTGGGGGCCGGGGCGACACGCCCCGGGGTCAAGGTGGGCCGGGCCCGTGCCGATACGCCGGGAAGATGGTTCCCCCTGCATCCCGGTCGAGGTCATGATCCGTCCCCGCCTGCTCGTCGCCGCCCTGTCCGCCGCGCTCGCCGTCGGCCTGCTCCCCCTGACCGCGGCCGGCGCCGCGGCCGGCGCCGCGGGCCCGTCGGGCCAGAGTGGGCCCGTTCAGGGGACGGTCGAGCGGCTGGCCGTCGACGGGGTAGGGGGCAACCCGAGGGCCCAGCAGACCCTCACCTACCTGGACACCCCCTCCGGGCGGGTGAAGGTTCCGACCAGCCAGCTACGCAAGGTGCGCTCGGGCAGCCGGGTGCAGGTCCAGCTGGGGGCGGCGCAGGCCTCGGGCAACGCCGAGGAGAGCGGGCGCCGGGTGGCCGCGGCCACGGTGCTCTCCGCCCCCCCGGCGCCGGCGACGTCCTCGCCCCCGCCCCCCGGCTTCGCCGCGGCCGCCGCCGACCTGCACCAGGTGGTCGCCGTACCGGTGTGGTGGGACGGCATCGCCCCCGACGCCACCACCCCGGCCCAGCTGGCCAGCAACGTCGACGGGTCGGTGAACGGCTACTGGTCGGAGATGAGCACCAACCGGGTGGGCTTCCAGACCATCGACGCCAAGCCCTGGACCAAGGTCGGCCTGCCGTGCACCGCCGACCCGTACTCGTTCTTCGACGAGGTGGCCCGCCAGGTCGGCTTCACCGACGCGCCCGGGCGCCACCTGCTCGTCTACTTCCCGCGCACCCCCGGCTGCGCCTCCGGACTGGGCACGGTCGGGTCGGGGCCGTCCGACGGCGGCCTGGCCTGGGTCAACGGGGTCAACCGGCTCGACGTGGTGGCCCACGAGCTCGGGCACAACCTGGGGCTGGGCCACTCCAACGTGGCCAGCTGCACCGACGCCGCCGGCCAGCCGGTCGCCGAGAGCGGCGGCTGCCAGGTCGCCGCCTACCGAGACACGTACGACGTGATGGGCATCTCCTGGGGGTACGCCGGGCACCTCAACGGCGCGCACAGCGACGCCCTCGGCTGGCTCACCAGCAGCGACGAGGCCACCGTCACCGGCCCGGGCACCTTCACTCTGGCCCCGATGGCCGCCGACAGCGGGCTGCGCGTGCTGCGCATCCCCGACGGGGATCGCACCTACTACGTGGAGAACCGCCAACCCGTGGGCCGGGACACCTGGGTCACCGACCCTGCGGCGTCCCTGTCCTTCGGGCCGGGGGTGAGCATTCGCCGGGCCTTCCCCGCGGACGGCGCCGCTGGTGGCAGCCAGCTGCTCTACACCGGTCTGGGCGGCAACCACGTCGCCGTGCTCCCGATGAACGGCTCCTTCGTCGTGGCCTCCAGCAACCTGGTCGTCACCCTCACCGGGATGTCGGGCAACAGCGCGACGATCGTGGTGAGCGACAACAGCGCGCTCAGGGCCTTCGTCCGGCGGGCCTACCTGGACTTCCTGGGTCGGACAGCCGACCAGGCGGGCCTGGCGTACTGGGTTGACCTGCTGGAGCGGGGCGTGATCACCCGGGAGGGCCTCGCCTGGCAGTTCGCCAACCAGCGCGAGTACGTCGACCGGATCGTGAACCGGTTCTACCAGGACACCCTGGGCCGCCCGGCGGACTCCTCCGGCCTGGCGTACTGGAGCGACCAGATCCGCTCTGGGCGGCTATCCGTGGCCGACGTGGCCGCCCTGTTCTACGCCTCTGGTGAGTACTTCGCCGGCAAGGGCGGTGGCACCCTCGACTCCTGGGTGGCCAACCTCTACACGACGATCCTGGGCCGCCCGGCCGACCCCGACGGGCAGCGCTACTGGGTGCAGACCGCCGCGGCGCAGGGCCGCTCGGCCGTCGCCGGGTCGTTCTACCAGTCCCTGGAGTCCCGGCGCGCCCGGGTGGAGGCCCTCTACACCCAGCTGCTGGGCCGGGCCGCCGACCCGGGTGGCCTCAGCTACTGGACCGGGGTCATCCAGACCCGCGGCGACCTCGCCCTGGCCGCGTTCCTCGCCGGCAGCGACGAGTACCTCGCCCGGGCCCAGCGGAGCTCCTGACCGGAACCTCGCTCCCGGCCGTTGCAGCCGGTAATGTCCCGCCCACGCCTTGACGCGGGGCGGGCCAGCGGATGGTGGCGACATGATCATTGCCCGGGCGGTCCCTTGAGGGCCGCCTGGTGCAGGGGGAGTGGAGCGCATGTCCCGTCCGGTACGCCGCATCGTTCGCGGCCTCGTCGTCCTCGGCCTGACGGCCGGCGTCCTCGCCACAGCCGGCCCCGCTGGCGCGGCCACCCCCACTCCCGATCCCCGGGGCGGCCGGCTCACCGCACCGGACGGGGCCACCCGCCCGAGCGGTACGGCGGCCGGCAGCCTGGCCGCGGCGACGATCACCGACGTCACCGTCGAGGCGGTCAACGAGCTGCCCCCGATCCCGGCCGGAGGCAGCTGGACCTACACGGTCAAGGTCATCAACAACGCCGCGACCGCGTACTCCGCGCTGGCCCTGGACATCTACCAGTCCTGGCCCGACCAGATCCCGGCGGACGCGGTCGGCTACTCCCTGGCCCGGGACGGGGGAACCGCCACCCCAGTTTCGCTGACCGCCCGATACCTGCCGGACCCCAACGTCACCGTGCTCACCGGCAGCTCGGCGACGTTCTCCCTGGCCTCGGGCGCCTCGACAACCTTTTCGGTGACGGTCACGCCGGGCTCGTCGGCGAGCTTCGGCCGGATCTACCTCGACGAGGCGGTGAAGAGCGGGGCCGACGGCACCACTCCCAAGGCCCGGTTCGGGTTCCGCTGGGTCGACGACTTCGCCTCCGAGGCCTTCGTGGACAAGGCCTACTTCGACTTCCTGGGCCGCTCCCCGGACCGCGGCGGGCTCACCTACTGGGCGGGACTGGTGCGCGGCGGCCTGCCCCGCGGCGAGCTGGCCTTCGCGTTCGCCCGCCAGCCGGAGTACCTGGACGCCCTGGTGAACGGCTTCTACCTGTCGACCCTGGGCCGTACGGGGGACCCCGGCGGGGTCGCCTACTGGTCCGGGCTGATCCGGGACCGCAAGCTCACCGAGGCCCAGGTGGCCGCGTACTTCTACGCCTCCGACGAGTTCTACCGTACCGCCGGCTCAGACCCGGCCTGGGTGGACCAGCTCTACCAGCGCATCCTGGGCCGGCCGGCAGACACCGCCGGGCGGGACTACTGGGTGGGGGTCACCGCCCAGCAGGGCCGGCACGCCGTCGCCTACACCTTCTACCAGTCGCTGGAGTCCCGCCGGGTTCGAGTGAGCAACCTGTACGCCGCCCTGCTCTACCGCCTGCCCGACGCAGGTGGCCGGGAGTACTGGAGCGACGTGGTTCTCCAGCACGGCGACCTCGCCCTAGCGGCGTTCCTGGCCGGCAGCGACGAGTACCTCGCGCTGTCCCAGGACCTGCGGGCCTGAGGGTGACGAGGCGACATCCGGGAAGTCGACCAGGACTGTCGGTGCCGCCCTCTATGGTCTGGGACACGCCTTGACCTGAGGCGTACCACCATCCGGTGGTCCCATGACGGTCCGCCGACCTGGAGGGGAGTCCGGGCGGCGGACGGAGGGGGAGGACGCCATGTCCGCCTGGCAGCTCCTGTTCCGACGCCGACGCCCGCGCTGGGCCCCGGCCCGTGGCCTGCTCGCCGTGGCCACGGTCACGGCCCTGGCCGCCGGCGTCACCCCGGCCTACGCGGCCGACCCGTCGCCCCAGCCCCCGCGCGGCCGGCTGGTGGCACCGCACGACGCTCCCAGTGCGGGCGCCAGGGCGGGGGGGCTGGCGGCCGCCACGATCACCGACCTGCAGGTCTCGGCGGTCAACGCACTCTCCGCTGTGCCGTCGGGGAGCGTGTGGACCTACCAGGTCCAGGTTACCAACACAGGGAGCACGTCGTACCCGTCCCTGAAGCTGGGGGTCTACCAGGAGTGGCCGGGGGACATCCCGGCGACGGCCGTGTCCTACCAGGTGGCCCGGGACGGTGGGCCGACGACCACCGTGCCGCTGACCGCAACGTTCTACGGGCTCTACCACGTCACCGTGCTCACGGGGGCAACCGCCGCGTTCTCCCTGGTTCCGGGGGGGCGCACCACCTTCGCGGTCACCATCACCCCCGGGACCTCGGCGAGCTTCGGTCGCATCTACCTCGACGAGGTGGTGACCAACGGGCCGGACAGCACCCTGCCCAAGGCCCGTTTCGGGTTCCGCTGGGTGGAGGACTTCACCTCCGAGGCCTTCGTCAACCAGGCGTACGTGGACTTCCTCAACCGGTCTCCCGACCGGGATGGGCTGACCTACTGGGCGCGGCAGGTCCGCGGCGGGCTGCCGCGGGGCAACCTGGCCTACCACCTGGCCCGGCAGCCGGAGTACCTGATCAAGCTGGTGTGGGGCTACTACGAGGCCACCCTGGGGCGCCCCGGCGACGACGAGGGCACCCTGTACTGGGCCCGTCTGCTCCTCTACGGGAAGCTGACCGAGGCCCAGGTGGCGGCGTACTTCTACGCCTCGGACGAGTACTACCGCACCGCCGGCTCGGACCCGGTCTGGGTGGAGAAGCTCTACCGGCAGATCCTCGGCCGCCCGTCCGACCCGGGCGGGCGGGACTTCTGGGTCGGCGTGACCAGGGAGCGGGGGCGGCACGTGGTCGCCTACCACTTCTACCAGTCCCTGGAGTCCCGCCAGGCCAGGGTTCGGGCCCTGTACACGAAGCTGCTCAACCGGGCCGCGGACCCCGGGGGGCTGAACCACTGGAGCCAGGTGATCCTCGACCGCGGTGACGTGGCCCTGGCCGCCTTCCTCGCCGGCAGCGACGAGTACCTCGCCGTGGCACAAGACCTGCGGGCCTGAACCAGGCAGGCGAAGCGGCCAGGCACCGGGGGGAGGGCAGCCCTCGCCCCCCGGTGCGCCACGGCTCGGGTGAATATCGACGCCGGGGTGCGCGTCAAGGTCGTCGGCTAGCTGGCGGGTCCCTGCCGCGACGCCGGACAGACGCCCCCTGACCCTCACTCCGGAAAAGCCGCCTCGACGGTCGCCAGATGCGGCTACCGTGACGAACGACTGATCGGCCGCACAGCCGACCCTCGGGAGGGACATGACCCGTCGAGTGGCAGCTGTAAGCCTCGGGTTCGCCCTGGCACTCACCCTGGTCGGCCCGAGCATGCCCGCAGCCGCAGTCGGCGTCCCGCCGGTCACGGTGAGCGGACCCTTAGGGCTGGATCCCCTGCTGTCCGCGGGCGGCCAGTCCTACACCGTCCGCCTGACGAACACCGGTGCCAGCACCCTCTCCGGGCTGCGGGTCCTGGTGTCGGTGCTGCTGCCCGGCCGCGTCGGACCCGACGCCATCACGTACGCCGCCGCGGCCGACGCCCCACCGACCCCCGTCCCGCTGCAGGCGGCCTACGACGCGGCCAGCAACAGCACCGAGCTCACCGGTGACGCAGGCCGCGTGGACCTGGCGCCGTCCACTCCGACGGACCTGAGGGTCACGCTGACCCGGACCTCGACCACGCCGGTGGGCCGGCTCGTGGTGTCCGAGCGGGTCAGCGACGGCACCTCGTCAGTGGGTGCTGGGCGGCCCGGCTTCGTGTCCGCCCGGGACTTCCCCGCCGAGGCGTTCGTGGACCGGGCCTACCGCGACTTCTTGCACCGCGCCCCCGACCCGGGGGGCATGGCGTACTGGACCGGCCAGGTCCTCGCCGGCCTGTCCCACGAGGGCCTAGCCCGGCTCTTCGCCGGCCAGCCGGAGTACGTCGCCAGCCTGGTCGATGGCTTCTACTGGCGCACCCTGCGCCGGCCGGCCGACCCGGCGGGCCTGGCCTACTGGTCGGGCCTGATCCGCGACGGCACGCTCACCGAGGCACAGGTGGCCGCGGCGTTGTACGCCTCCGACGAGTACTTCCAGAGCACCGGCGGCACCCTCTCGGGCTGGGTGGATGCGCTGTACCAGACGCTGCTCGGCCGCACCGCGGATGCCTCGGGGCGGGACTACTGGGTGGCGGTGGCCGGCGGGCCGGCGGGCCGGGTCGGCGTCGCCTACGCCATCTACCAGTCGTTGGAGTCGCGCTGGGCCCGGGTGGATGGTCGCTACCTGAGCCTGCTGGGCCGGGTCGCGGACCCCGGCGGGCGGGACTTCTGGAGCGCCGTCGTCGGCCGCGAGGGCGACCTGGCCCTAGCGGCGCACCTGGCCGGCAGCGTCGAGTACGCCGACCGGGCCACCGCGCTCGCCCCCTGACCCAGCCAGCCCGACCCCGCCCGCTCGACCGCGTCAGGCGGCCGAGGTCAGCTCGGCCGGGGTCAGGCGGCCGGGTCAGAACGTGAGGGCCGTCCCGGGGTCCTCGAGGACCGCGCCGACGTCGGCGAGGAACCGGGAGCCCAGCTCCCCGTCGACGAGCCGGTGGTCGAACGACAGGCCCAGCGTGGTCACCTGCCGGGGCCGGACCCGACCCCGGTGCACCCAGGGCCGCTTCCGGACCGCGCCGAAGGCGAGGATCGCCGCCTCCCCCGGGTTCAGGATCGGGGTCCCGGTGTCCACCCCGAACACGCCCACGTTGGTGATCGTGATCGTGCCGCCCTGCATGTCCGCCGGCGGGGTACGCCCGGCCCGGGCGGTCTCCACCAGCTCCCGCAGGGCCGCCGCCAGCTCGACCAGGGTCATCTGGTCGGCGCCCTTGATGTTGGGCACCACCAGGCCACGAGGTGTGGCCGCGGCGATGCCCAGGTTCACGTAGTGCTTGACGACGATCTCCCCGGCGGCCTCGTCCCACGTGGCGTTGATCTCCGGGTGCCGGCGTACGGCGAGCAGCAGCGCCTTCATCACCAGCAGCAGCGGGGAGACCCGGGCCGCGGCGAACCGGGCGTCCTCCCGCAACCGGGCGGCCAGCCGCATGGTCCGGGTCACGTCGACGGTCAGGAACTCGGTGACGTGCGGCGCGGTGAACGCGCTGGTCACCATGGCCTGCGCGGTCATCTTCCGGACGCCCCGAACCGGCCGGCGCTCCTCCCGGCCGGCCACCCGACGCTCCGGCGCGGCCGCTGCGGCCGGAGCCGCCTCGGCGGCGGCGGCCACGTCCTCCCTAGTGATCACCCCACCGGGCCCAGACGGGGTGACCGCAGCGAGGTCGACGCCAAGGTCGCGGGCCAGCTTGCGTACCGGGGGCTTGGCCAGGACGGCGACGCGGCCCGGCTCCTCCCCCGCAGGGGCCGGGGCGGCGGCGGCCGGGGCGGGGACCGGCGGGGCGGTTCCGGCCGGGGCCGCCGCCAGAGCGCCCGACCCGGCCGGAGCCCGGCGGGGTCGGCGGACCGCCTGGGTGGCCCGGGGCCCGTAGCCGACCAGGACCGAGGTGCGCCCCCCTGGGGCGGGCCCGCCGATCAGGCCGGGCTCCACCGCCTCCCCCTCGGCCGGGGCGGCGACCTCGGGCGGGGTGCCGACCTCGGGCGGGGTGCCGACCTCGGGCGGGGTGCCGACCTCGGGCGGGGTGGCGGCCGGCGGCACCAGGTCCGCCCGCGCCCCGGGGGCCGGGGTGGCCCCCGGAACCGCCACCTCGACGGCGATGATCGGCGTACCCACAGCCACCGTGCTGCCCTCGGCGACGAGCAGGTCGGCCACCGTGCCGGCGTACGGCGAGGGCAGCTCCACCAGGGACTTGGCCGTCTCGATCTCCACCAGCACGTCGTTGACCTTGACCACATCCCCCGGCTTGACCTTCCAGGAGACGATCTCCGCCTCGGTCAGGCCCTCGCCGACGTCGGGCAGCCGGAACTCCCTGCGCTGCGTCATCCCCACTCCCTAGAAGGTCAGGGCGCGGTCGACGGCGTCGAGCACCCGGTCCAGGTCGGGCAGGTACTCCTCCTCGATCCGGGCCGGTGGGTAGGGCGTGTCGAAGCCGCCGACCCGCAGCACCGGCGCCTCCAGGGCGTAGAAGCACTCCTCGGTGACTCGGGCGGCCAGCTCGGCGCCGAGACCGAGGGTGACCGGCGCCTCGTGCACGGTGACCAGCCGGCCGGTCCGGCGTACCGAGGCCACCACGGTGGCCAGGTCCAGCGGGGAGAGGCTGCGCAGGTCCAGCACCTCCAGGCTCTTGCCCTCGGCCTCCGCCGCGACCGCCGCCTCCAGGGCGGTCTTGACCATCGGCCCGTACGCCGCCACGGTCACGTCTCGGCCGGGGCGGACCACCGCCGCCTGACCCATCGGCGGCGCGGCCGCCAGATCGGCCCAGGCGTCCACGTCCAGCTCGGCCTTCTCCCAGTAGCGCCGCTTGGGCTCCAGGAAGATCACCGGGTCGTCGCAGACGATCGCCTGGCGCAGCATCACGTAGGCGTCCACCGGGTTGGCGCAGGCGACCACCTTCAGCCCCGGGGTGTGCGCGAAGTAGGCCTCCGGGCTCTCGCTGTGGTGCTCCACCGCCCCGATGCCACCGCCGAAGGGGATCCGGACGACGACCGGCATGCGGATGCGGCCCTGCGAGCGGAAGTGCATCTTTGCCAGCTGGCTGACGATCTGGTCGTACGCCGGGTACACGAACCCGTCGAACTGGATCTCGCACACCGGGCGGAAGCCGCGGATGGCCAAGCCGATCGCCGTGCCAAGGATCCCCGACTCGCCCAGCGGCGTGTCGATCACCCGCTCCTCGCCGAAGTCCTTCTGCAGCCCGTCGGTGACCCGGAAGACCCCGCCGAGCCGGCCGACGTCCTCGCCCATGATGAGGACCTTCGGGTCGTCCTCCATGGCCTTGCGCAGCCCCATGTTCAGTGCCTTGGCCAACGTGGTCGCCGCCATCTCAGTGCCCCCCCTCGAAGCTGGCGCGGTACGCCGCAAACGAGTCCCGCTGCGCGGCGAGCAGGGGGGAGGGCTCCGCGTAGACCCGGTCGAAGATGGCCAACGGATCCGGGTCCGGCATGGCCAGGCAGCCCTCGCGGACCCGGGCTGCCAGGTCGTCGGCCTCGGCCTCGACGGCGTCGAAGAAGCCCAGGTCGGCGAGCCCGTTGCGGGACAGGTGCGCCTTGACCCGGGCCACCGGGTCCTTCAGCTTCCACGCCTCCAGCTCGCTGGACAGCCGGTAGCGGGTCGGGTCGTCGGAGGTGGTGTGCGCCCCCATCCGGTAGGTGTAGGCCTCGATGAGGGTGGGGCCGCTGCCCTCCCGGGCCCGCTGCAGCGCGGCCCGGGTCACCGCCAGGCAGGCCAGCACGTCGTTGCCGTCAACCCGCAGTCCGGGGAAGCCGAAGCCGGCGGAGCGCTGGTAGAGCGGGATGCGGGTCTGTCGCTCGATGGGCTCGGAGATGGCCCACTGGTTGTTCTGGCAGAAGAACACCACCGGGGCGTTGAACACGCTGGCCCAGATGAAGGCCTCGTTGACGTCCCCCTGGCTGGTCGCCCCGTCCCCGAAGTAGACGATGACCGCCGCGTCCCGCTGCGGGTCGCCGGTGCCGACGCAGCCGTCCCGCTGGATGCCCATGGCGTAGCCGGTGGCGTGCAGGGTCTGCGCCCCGATGACGATCGTGTACAGGTGGAAGTTGTGCTCGGCCGGGTCCCACCCGCCGTTGTCGACGCCGCGGAACAGCCCCAGCAGGTAGAGCGGGTCGACGCCCCGGCACCAGGCGACCCCGTGCTCCCGGTACGTGGGGAACGCGTAGTCCTGGGGGGCAAGGGCCCGCCCGGATCCCACCTGGGCCGCCTCCTGGCCTAGCAGCGAGGCCCAGATGCCCAGCTCGCCCTGCCGTTGCAGGGCGGTGGCCTCCAGGTCGATGCGCCGGGTGAGGACCAGGTCCCGGTAGAGGTCGCGTAGCTCGCCGGGGGAGACGTCGACGGCGTACTCGGGGTGCGCCACCCGCTCGCCCTCGGGGGTGAGCAGCTGTACGAGGTCCGGCTCGGCGCTGCTGGCCGGCACGTGGCCGGGGGGGCCGGCCGGGTCGTCGAGGGAACCCGCAGTGGAGGTCATCTGCTACTCGCCTCTCTCCCGTCCCAGCCGCGGGGTCACCGCGCCCGGGGCCTACGCCCGGTGTCCTGGCTCCGTCCCGGCCCCGCGGTCGGCGCCGCCCCGGACGGGGCCACGGCTGCCACCCGCGCTGTGGTGCGGGTCACAG
>JBMOMH010000129.1:0-1000 GCA_049323135.1 Actinomycetota bacterium | reverse complement strand
CTCGGCCAGGTCGGCCGCGCTGACCAGCGGGCCCATCATCCGGTGCTCCCCTCGGACGGGACGTAGCCGAGCAGCGGCACGAGCAGCTCCTCCGGGGTGAGCGAGCCGTGGTGGGCGACCAGGGCGGACTCCCTGGGCTCCCGCCGGCAGGCCACCACGGCGCCGTCGTACACCGCCACGACGACGTCCCCGATCCGTGGCCGCACCCAGTCGGACACCCGGGGACCGAACCAGCCCTCGCCCACCGCCTCATCCCGGGACGCCACCCACGCCCGACCGGCCAGCCGCTCCCGCCAGGCGGCGAGGACGTCGGGGGCGGCCCCCGGCCGGACGTAGACGTGCCGGGCCCGCGGCTCGCCGCCGAGCAGGGCGACCCCCTCGCGCAGCGCGGCCTCCTCGGCGGCGTCCACGTCCACCCGGTCGGCCTCGGCGACGTCGACCATCCCGTGGTCGGCGGTGACCCACAGGGCGCCGTCCGACGGGAGCCCGGCGGCCAGCCGGGCGGCCAGCGCGTCGACGTGCTCCAGCTCGGTGCACCACGCCGGCGAGCCCACCCCGCGCCGGTGCCCGGTGGCGTCCAGGTCGGCCCAGTACACGTACACCAGCGCCGGCGGGTCGTCCCGGCCGCCGGCGCGGTGGTCCAAAGCGGCGAAGGTGTCCGCGACCCGCTCCCCCAACGCGTCGGCGCGGGCGTACCCCCCGCCGCGCAGCGCCGCCTCGGTGAGCCCGGACCCGGCGAAGGCGGCGGGTCCCACCCGGGTCACGGTGACCCCGGCCGCGGCCGCCCCCTCGAACACGGTGGGCAGCGGCTGCCAGACCCGGGGGTCCAGCTCGGCGTCCCAGCGCAGGTGGTTGACCAGCCGGTGGCCCCCGGGCAGCGCCACCTGGTAGCCAACCAGGCCGTGCTCACCGGGCGGCCGTCCGGTGCCCAGCGACGCGAGGCTGGCCACCGTGGTGGACGGAAAGCCCGCGGTGAGCACCCGGCCGACCGGGAGCAGCC
>JBMOMH010000128.1:0-10296 GCA_049323135.1 Actinomycetota bacterium | reverse complement strand
CCCCCCGCATGAAGGCGTCCTTGTGACCCCTCTTGGGTAGTGAAGGACGCGGCGGATTCCAGGCATCGTCGCAACACGTGACTGAACGGCTGGGAGCGTAGCGGGTCAGCGGACGTGGTGTAGGAGGGTGCTGGCGAGGGTGCTGTTCGTGTCGTCGGCCCAGCGGCGGACGGTGGCGGTGAGGGCGAGAACACTGCCGTAGAGGGTGTGCTCGCCGCCGTGACGGGCGATGAGCCGGTCGAGGCTGCGGAACGCGCGAGCCGTGCGGGCCAACGCGAGGATGTCGGTGGCGGCGCGCTCGCCGGTCCAGTGCCCGGCGGGCAGGCGGACCCGATCGCCGATGCCGGGGGGTGCGCTGGGGTGGTGGCCGGGCAGCCAGTCGTCGAGCAGGCCGAGGGTGACGCCGATGCAGCCGGCGACGGTGGCGACGGTGTGGTCCGGCGACTCGGGTACTACCTGGTCGAGGAGGGCGCTGGCCTGCTGGCTGTCGCCGGCGGCGAGCGCCTCAACGGTCTGCCGTAGGACGGCGACGGCAAGGTCGCGGGCGCGGCCGAGGGGGGTGAAGCGGGTCAGGTTCAGCCGTTCGACGGCTCGGTTCATCGCGGCCTGCACCGTGGCGAGGTCGGGCAGGTCGATGTTCTCGACGTCGATGCCCTCGTCGCCGAGGATCGGGGCGAGTTCGTGCAGCAGGTTGTCAGCCAGCCCGGCGTCCAGGCGACCTGCGGCGACCCGGGCGGCCGTTCGGGAGCACCTCGACGAAAATCGGCCATGCCGCCATGTTGGCAGCCGCCGCCGGCCGCGTGGACTATCTCCGGCCGACGGCCGCGCCTAGCAACGCGGTCAGCCGCTGCTCGGGGGTCGCCCAGTCGAGGACCTTACGGGGACGGGCGTTCAGCTCCTTCTCGACCGCCGCCAGGTCCGCCGGGGTGTGGGCGCGCAGGTCGGTGCCCTTCGGGAAGTACTGGCGCAGCAGCCCGTTGGTGTTCTCGTTGCTCGGCCGCTGCCACGGGCTGTGCGGGTCGCAGAAGAACACCGGCATGGCCAACGCGGCGGCGACCTCGGCGTGCAACGCCATCTCGTTGCCCTGATCCCAGGTCAGCGAGCGGCGCAGCCCGGCCGGCAGGCCGCTCAGGACCGCGAGCAGCGCGTCGCGCACCGCCTCGGCGGTGTGCCGGCCCGCCGGCAGGTGCACCAGCAACGTCACCCGGCTGGCCCGGTCGACGACCGTGCCGATCGCCGAGCGGTTGCCCGCGCCGAGGATCAGGTCGCCCTCCCAGTGCCCGGGCACGCCCCGGTCGGCGGCCTCCGCCGGGCGCTCGTCGATCATCCGCAGGTTCCGCAGCGCCCCGGCGCGGCGCCCATCCGGTCGCACCCGTGACCGGCGGCGGCGTCGGCGGCTGCGCAGCACCGCGGGCAGTTCCCGGCACAGCCCGCCCAGCTCCGGCCGGTAGACCGCCTGGTAGATCGTCTCGGCCGACAGGTGGCGGGCCGGGTCGTCCGGGAACTCCACCCGCGACGCGTGGGCGATCTGTTCCGGGCTCCACCGGCGCTGCAGCCGGGCCTCCACGAACCCGCGCAGCACCGCGTCGGCCCGGATCTTGCCTCGGCCGGGGCGCGCCCGAGCGGTGACCGCCGCCCGGTGCGCGGTGAACGGCCGATACGGGCCGGCCGGGCCCCCCACGTCACGGCGCAACTCCCGGCTGATCGTGGACGGAGCACGGCCCAGCCGCCGGGCGATCTCCCGCACCCCGGCACCGCCGGCGCGCAGATCACCGAGACGCACCCGCTCGTCCTCGGACAGGAAACGCGGCGAGATCTCCTGCACCGGCCCGGCGACCACGATCGGATAGTGCCGCCGCCTCCCGTCCGCCACCGTGATTGTCCGCCCGTGTCGCCAACGCTTGCCCGTGCGCGGGTTCACCCCGACCACACGACACGCCTCCGCGTTCGACACGCCCCGCGCGATCAACCGGCCGAACCGCTCACGCTTCTCCGTCTGCGGCCTCGCACCCGGCCGCCCCCGACCCGCCATCGCCACTCCCCAACCACCCGGGTGTTGCGACGATGGCTGGAATCCGCCCGCCTTCACGCGGATGGAGGGATGTCAGGCGAGGGCGACCAGGTCGGCGTACTCGTCGCTCCACAGGTCCTCCACGCCGTCGGGGAGCAGCACCACCCGTTCCGGCTGCAGCGCCGCGACGGCCCCCTCGTCGTGGGTGACCAGCACGACCGCGCCGGTGTAGGAGCGCAGCGCGTCGAGAACCTCGGCCCGGCTGGCCGGGTCCAGGTTGTTCGTCGGTTCGTCGAGCAGCAGCACGTTGGCTCCCGACACCACCAGTCGGGCCAGCGCCAGCCGCGTCTTCTCCCCGCCGGAGAGCACCCCCGCCGGCTTGTCCACGTCGTCGCCAGAGAAGAGGAAGCTGCCCAGCACCCGGCGCAGCTCCGCGTCGGGCAGGTCGGGGGCGGCGCCGGCCATGTTGGCCAGCACGCTGCGCTGCGGGTCCAGCGTCTCGTGCTCCTGCGCGTAGTAGCCGCAGCGCAGACCGTGCCCGGCGAGCACCAGGCCGGTGTCCGGGGGCTCCACGCCGGCCAGCAGCCGCAGCAGGGTGGTCTTGCCGGCGCCGTTCAGGCCCAGGACGACGACCCGGCTGCCCCGGTCGACGGCCAGGTCCACGTCGGTGAACACCTCCAGCGACCCGTAGGACTTGGACAGCCCGCGGGCGGTCAGCGGGGTGCGCCCGCAGGGCGCGGGCTCGGGGAAGCGCAGCCGGGCTACCCGCTCGGCCGCCCGGGTGTCCTCCAGGCCGGCCAGCAGCCGGGCCGCGCGGCGCTCCATGTTCTGGGCGGCCCGGGCCTTGGTCGCCTTGTAGCGCATCCGGTCGGCCTGCGCGTGCAGGGCAGCGGCCTGCTTCTCCGCGTTGGCCCGCTCCCGGCGGCGGCGCCGCTCGTCGGTCTCCCGCTGCGCCAGGTAGGCCCGCCAGCCCATGCTGTACCCGTCCAGGGCGGCCCGGTTCGCGTCCAGGTGCAGCACCCGGTTCACCGCGTGCTCCAGCAGCCCGGTGTCGTGGCTGATGACGACGAGCCCGCCCCGGTGCTGGCGGAGGAACTCCCGCAGCCAGCCGACCGAGTCCGCGTCGAGGTGGTTGGTGGGTTCGTCCAGCAGCAGCGTCGGCGCGCCGCTGAACAGGATCCGGGCCAGCTCGACCCGCCGCCGCTGCCCGCCGGACAGCGTGTCCAGGGGCTGGCCGAGGACCCGCTCGTCCAGCCCCAGGCTGGCCGCGATCCCCGCCGCCTCCGCCTCGGCGGCGTACCCCCCTTGGGCGTGCAGCTCGGCCTCCAGCCGGTCGTAGCGGCGCAGCTCGGCGTCCCGGCGGTCCGGGTCGGGGCTGCCCATCGCCGCCTCCGCCTCCCGCATCCGGCGCAGCACTGCGTCCAGCCCCCGGGCGCCGAGGATCCGGTCCCGCGCGGCCACCGTCAGGTCCCCGGTCCGCGGGTCTTGGGGAAGGTAGCCCACGGCCCCGGAGCGGGTGACGGTGCCACCGGCCGGCAGCGCCTCGCCGGCGAGGACGCGGGTCAGGGTGGTCTTGCCGGCGCCGTTGCGGCCGACGAGGCCGACCCGGTCACCGGGTCCCACCCGGAAGCTGGCCCCCTCGAGCAGCAGCCGGGCGCCGGCGCGCAGCTCGAGGTCGGTGACCGTGATCACGCAACCGCCCCGGCGCGGGGCACCGGGACGGGCCGACCACCGGGACGGGAGGGGTCAGACGTTGAAGCCGAGGGCACGCAGCTGCTCACGACCCTCCTCGGTGATCTTGTCCGGTCCCCACGGCGGCAGCCACACCCAGTTGATGCGGAAGCCCTCGACCAGCCCTTCCAGCACGCTGGCGGCCTGGTCCTCGATGACGTCGGTGAGGGGGCAGGCGGCGCTGGTCAGGGTCATGTCCACGGTGGCCACGTTGTCCGGGGACACGGTCACCCCGTAGACCAGGCCGAGATCGACGACGTTGATGCCCAGCTCGGGGTCCACCACGTCGCGCAGCGCCTCCGTCACGTCCTCGACGGAGGCCGGCCCGGTGGTCGCGGTCGTCTCGCTCATGGTTGCTCCTCCCGGTTGTCGCTCCGGTCGTCCCGTTGGGCCTGCACCGTCGCGTCCTTCCACGCCATCCAGCCGAGCAGCGCGCACTTCACCCGCGCCGGGTAGCGGGACACGCCAGCGAAGGCCACCGCGTCCTGCAGCAGGTCCTCGTCCGGCTCGGCCTGCCCCCGGGACTGCATCAGGGCGAGGAACGCGGCCTCCACCTCCCGCGCCTCGGCGAGGGACCGGCCGATGAGCAACTCGGTCATCACCGAGGTCGACGCCTGGCTGATCGAGCAGCCCTCCCCCTGGTAGGAGACGTCGGCGATCCGGTCCCCGTCCAGGCGTACCCGCACGGTGACCTCGTCCCCGCAGGTGGGGTTGACGTGGTGCACCTCGGCGTCGTACGGCGCCCGCAGCCCCCGGTGCCGCGGGTTGCGGTAGTGGTCCAGGATGATCTCCTGGTAGAGGGTGTCGACCTGCATCAGCTCACCCGGCCGAAGAAGCGGCGGACCTGCTGCAGACCCTCGACCAGGACGTCGACCTCGGCGGGGGTGGAGTACACGTAGAAGGAAGCCCGGGTGGTCGCCGGCACGCCGTACCGGGCGCACACGGGTCGGGCGCAGTGGTGGCCCACCCGCACCGCCACGCCGAGCTCGTCGAGCAGCTGGCCCGCGTCGTGCGGGTGCACCCCGTCGAGGACGAAGCTGACCGCCCCGCCCCGGTCGACCGGCACGGTCGGACCGATGATGGACAGCCCGTCCACCTCGGGCAGCCGCTGCAGGGCGTACGCGGTCACCGCGCGCTCGTGGGCGGCGACCCGGTCCATGCCCAGCTCGCTGAGGTAGTCGACCGCCGCGCCCAGGCCGATCGCCGGCGCGATGGGCGGGGTGCCCGCCTCGAACTTGTGCGGCAGCGCGGCGTACGTCGACCGCGCCATCGTCACCGTCTCGATCATCTCCCCGCCGCCGAGGAACGGCGGCAGCGCCGCCAGCAGCTCCGCCCGGCCCCACAGCACGCCGATCCCGGTGGGGCCGCACATCTTGTGCCCGGTGAAGGCGACGAAGTCTGCCCCGAGCGCAGTGACATCCACCGGCAGCTGCGGCACCGACTGGCTGGCGTCGACGACGACGAGGGCGCCGACGGCGTGGGCCCGAGCGGCAATCTCCGCCACGGGGTTCACGGTGCCCAGGATGTTGGACACGTGCACGAGCGAGACCACCTTCGTCCGCTCGGTCAGCAGCCGGTCGATGTCGGACAGGTCCAGCCGCCCGTCGTCGGTGAGGCCGAACCAGCGCAGCCGCGCCCCGGTCCGCTCGGCGACCAGCTGCCACGGCACGATGTTGGAGTGGTGCTCCATCTCGGTGATGAGCACCTCGTCCTGCGGTCCCAGGCCGTACGGCGGTCCGGCGTGTGCGAGGACGTTCGCCACCAGGTTCAGCGCCTCGGAGGAGTTCTTGGTGAACACCACCTCCTCGCGGGCCGGGGCACCGACGAACCGGGCCACCTTGTCCCGGGCCTCCTCGTAGAGGGCGGTCGCCTCCTCGGCCAGGGTGTGGATGCCGCGGTGCACGTTGGCGTTGTGTCGCTCGTAGTAGCCGGTGAGCGTGTCCAGCACCACGCGGGGCTTCTGCGAGGTGGCGGCGCTGTCCAGATAGACCAGCGGCCGGTCCCCGTGGACCAGCCGGTCGAGGACCGGGAAGTCCTTGCGGACCCGCTCGACGTCCAGGCCGTCGAGGGCAGCCGCGGTCATGACGGTGCCCCGGCCCGGAGGAAGCGCTCGTAGCCTTCCGCCTCCAGGTGCTCGGCGAGCTCGCGCCCACCCTCCTCGACGATGCGACCGTCCACGAAGACGTGCACGAAGTCGGGCTGGATGTAGCGCAGGATCCGCGTGTAGTGGGTGATGAGCAGCACCCCGGTCTCCCCGGTGTTCCGGACCCGGTTCACCCCGTCGCTGACCACCTTGAGTGCGTCGATGTCCAGCCCGGAGTCGGTCTCGTCCAGCACCGCCACGCGGGGCCGCAGCAGCTCCAGCTGGAGGATCTCGTGCCGCTTCTTCTCCCCACCGGAGAAGCCCTCGTTGACGTTGCGGGCGGCGAACGCCGGGTCGATCGCCAGCCGCTGCATGGCCTCACGGACCTCCCGGTTCCACTGCCGCAGGTTCGGCGCCTGGCCGCGGATCGCGGTGACGGCGGTGCGCAGGAAGTTCGACACCGACACGCCGGGAACCTCCACCGGGTACTGCATGGCGAGGAACAGGCCGGCGCGCGCCCGCTCGTCCACCGTCATGGACAGCACGTCCTCCCCGTCGAGGGTGACGGTGCCCGCGGTCACGGTGTACTTCGGGTGACCGGCGATGCTGTAGGCCAGGGTGGACTTGCCGGACCCGTTGGGACCCATGATGGCGTGCGTCTCGCCCTGCCGGACGGTGAGGTTCACGCCACGCAGGATCTCCCGCGCCCCGCCCTCGGTGTCGACGGAGACGTGCAGGTCACGGATGTCGAGGGTGGCCACGGTTCAACGCTCCTTCAGGGCGACGAGGACGTCGCCGTCCTCGATGCGCACGGGGTAGACGGGCACGGGCTTGGTGGCGGGCAGGCCGGTGGGCCGGCCGGTGGCCAGGTCGAACCGGGAGCCGTGCAGCCAGCACTCGATGGTGCGGCCGTCGACCTCCCCTTCGGACAGGGCGACCTCGGCGTGCGAGCACACGTCGCGGATGGCGAACACCGCCCCGTCGGACCGCACGATGGCCACCGGTTCACTGCCGAGCACGACGCGGTGCGCTCCCCCGTCCGGTACGTCGGCGAGGGCGCAGGCCCGCTGGTAGTCGCTCACGCGGTACCTCGCTCGAGCTCCTCGTCGATGCGCCGGCGCAGCCGCTGCACGACCTCGGGCACCGGGATCCGGGCGAGGATGTCGGCGAAGAAGCCCCGGACGACCAGCCGCCGGGCCTCGTCCGCCGGGATCCCCCGCGCCTGCAGGTAGAACATCTGCTCGTCGTCGAACCGTCCGGTCGCGCTGGCGTGCCCCGCACCGACGACCTCCCCGGTCTCGATCTCCAGGTTGGGGACGGAGTCGGCCCGGGCGCCGTCGCTGAGCACGAGGTTGCGGTTGAGCTCGTAGGTGTCCGTGCCCTCCGCCGCGTGGCGGATGACGACGTCGCCGACCCACACCGTGTGGGCGTCCTGGCCCTGCAGCGCTCCCTTGTAGGCGACGTTGCTGCGGCAGTGCGGCACGGCGTGGTCCACCAGCAGCCGGTGCTCCAGGTGCTGCCCGGCGTCGGCGAAGTACACCCCGAGCAGCTCGGCCTCGCCGCCGGGGCCGGCGTACTCCACGGTCTCCGTGACCCGCACGAGGTCGCCGCCCAGCGACACCTGCACCGACCGCAGCCGGGCATCCCGCTGCAGCCGCACCGCCTGGTGGGCGACGTGCACCGCGTCGTCGTCCCACGACTGCAGCCCGACGAGGTTCACCGTCGCCCCGGCACCGGCGAGCACGGAGACCAGCGCGCCGTACCGCGCGCTGCCGGTGTGCTCCACCACGATGCTCACCTGCGCCTGCGCCCCGACGTTGAGGACCACGTGCCCCCACACCACATGCTCGGTGCCCGGCCCGTGCAGTCGCAGCACCACCGGCTCGGCGGGGGCGGCGCCGGGCGCCACCCGCAGCACGGTCGCTCCCCCCGACCGGTGCAGCGCCCAGGCGGCGACCCGGTCGGCCGGCAGTGGCACCGTGGCGAGCAGCGGGTCCTCCGGTCCCACCTCGGTGAGATGCACCCCCTCGGCGAGGTCACAGGACCACTTCAGCCGGGCCGCCGACGGCGGTCCGTCGAGCAGGGGGGACAACCGCTCCAGCGGGGTGAACCGCCAGTCCTCCTCCCGCCCGGTGGGCCGGGGAAACGCTTCGGGGTCCCGGGACCGGGTGCGTTCCGGGCGCGCGTCCACGGGCTGTCCGGCGTCCCCGTGCCGGTGGGGCCGAACGGCGATGCTGGCGCCGCTGCCTTCCTCCGGGCGGAGCACCTGGGCCGCCACCGCGGCCTGTTCGACAGCGGCCACGCGCGCGGGCGACGACTGCCGGCTTTCGTCCTGCTGGTCGGCCATCGGTCAGCCCACGGCCCCTTCCATCTGCAGCTCGATGAGGCGGTTGAGCTCGATCGCGTACTCCATGGGCAGCTCGCGCGCGATGGGCTCCACGAACCCCCGCACGATCATCGCCATCGCCTCGTCCTCGGTGAGGCCGCGGCTGCGCAGGTAGAACAGCTGGTCCTCGCTGACCTTCGACACCGTGGCCTCGTGCCCCATGGCGACGTCGTCCTCCCGTACGTCGACGTACGGGTAGGTGTCCGACCGGCTGACCGTGTCCACCAGCAGCGCGTCGCACTTCACCGTCGACCGGCTGTGGTGCGCCCCCTCCAGGATCTGCACCAGGCCGCGGTAGGAGGTCCGGCCGCCGGCCCGGGCCACGGACTTGGACACGATGGTGCTTGACGTGTGCGGGGCGACGTGCACCATCTTGGCGCCGGCGTCCTGGTGCTGGCCCTCGCCGGCGAAGGCCACCGACAGGGTCTCGCCCTTGGCGTGCTCGCCGAGCAGCCACACCGCCGGGTACTTCATCGTCACCTTGGAGCCGATGTTCCCGTCGATCCACTCCATGGTCGCCCCGGCGTGCGCCACGGCCCGCTTGGTGACCAGGTTGTAGACGTTGTTCGACCAGTTCTGGATGGTCGTGTAGCGGCAGCGGGCGTTCTTCTTGACGATGATCTCGACGACGGCGCTGTGCAGCGAGTCGCTGGAGTAGATCGGCGCCGTACACCCTTCGACGTAGTGCACGTAGGCGCCCTCGTCGACGATGATGAGCGTCCGCTCGAACTGGCCCATGTTCTCGGTGTTGATCCGGAAGTAGGCCTGCAGCGGGATCTCGACGTGCACCCCGGGCGGCACGTAGATGAAGGACCCGCCCGACCAGACCGCGGTGTTCAGGGACGCGAACTTGTTGTCCCCGACCGGGATGACCGAACCGAAGTACTCCTTGAACATCTCGGGGTGCTCCTTGAGGGCGGTGTCGGTGTCGAGGAACACCACCCCCTGCGCCTCCAGGTCCTCCCGAATCTTGTGGTAGACGACCTCGGACTCGTACTGCGCGGCCACGCCGGCGATCAGCCGCTGCTTCTCCGCCTCGGGGATCCCCAGCTTGTCGTAGGTGCGCCGGATGTCCTCGGGCAGGTCGTCCCAGCTGGCAGCCTGCTTCTCGGTCGAGCGGACGAAGTACTTGATGTTGTCGAAGTCGATGCCCCGCAGGTCCGCCCCCCAGGTCGGCAGCGGCTTGCGCTGGAACAGCCGCAGCCCCTTCAGCCGGGTCTGCAGCATCCAGTCCGGCTCGCCCTTCTTGGCCGAGATGTCCCGGACCACGTCCTCCGACAGCCCCCGCCGGGCGGTCGCGCCGGCACTGTCGGTGTCGGCCCAACCGAACTGGTAGCGCCCCAGGCCTTCGAGCTCGGGGTGTGTGGTCGTGGTCATCAGGCGGTCCTCCCGGAGGTTGGACTGGTGGGCCCTGGACGCGCCGCGCGGTGCGCGGGCGGGACGTACGTCGTGCAGACACCGTCGCCGTGAGCGATGGTGGCCAGGCGCTGGACATGGGTGCCGAGCAGGCGGGCGAAGGCCTCGGTCTCGGCCTCGCACAGCTGGGGGAACTCGGCGGCCACGTGGGCGACCGGGCAGTGGTGCTGGCAGAGCTGCTCGCCGCCGCCCCCGCCGGGGACCGCACGGGCCGAGGCAGCGTATCCCTCACCGGTCAGGGCGTCGGCCAGGGCCGGGACTCGGCGCGTGGGGGGCGCCGCCGCGACGGCGTCCTGGAACCGGGTGGACAGCTCCGCGACCCGGGCCCGGGCGAACGCGGCCACCGCGTCCGGGCCGGCCGTGCGGGCCAGGAAGCGCAGGGCGCTGACGGCCAGGTCGTCGTACGCCTGGGGAAAGGCGTCCCGGCCGCGGGGGGTCAGCGCGAACCGCCGCGGTGGGCGGCCCCGGCCGCGGCGCAGCGCCGGCCCGGGATGGTCCCGGGGTTCGGCCATGCCGTCGGCGACCAGCACCTCGAGGTGCCGGCGTACCGCTGCGGGGGTCAGCCCGAGCCGGGCCGCCAGGTCCGCCGCGGAGGTCGGCCCCTCCTCCAGCAGCGCCCGGGCGACCCGCTCCCGCGTGCCCGCGTGCAGCGGCCCGACCGGCACAGAC
>JBMOMH010000127.1:0-10310 GCA_049323135.1 Actinomycetota bacterium | reverse complement strand
GCTCTCGACACCCCGCTCAGCCCGCCACCTCTCAGCGACGAACCGGGGCCTGCTACCCGGCGCTCCGGCGCCTACCGGGACGGGACTCACACCCGTCGGCCTGACACAGCTTGCAGGACGCACCACGTGCGCAGCCTACGACCCGTGCAGGTGCCCGGTGTCGTTGAAGCCGCGCAGCGAGGCCATCCCGTCCGACCACCAGTCGACCCGGGTCAGTGAGGCCGGGTCCAGCTCCATCCGGTACAGCGCGTCCGGGGGCGCGCCCAGGGCGAACCGGACGAGCATCTTCACCGGGGTCACGTGAGTGACCACAAGGATGGTGCGCCCGGGGTGGCGGCGCAGCAGCGCGTCGCGGGCCCGCCGGACCCGCGCGGCCATCGCGTCGAAGCTCTCCCCCCCTGGCGGGGCCATCGTGGTGGAGGCCAGCCAGCCAGCCAGCTCCGCGGGCCACCGCCGTTGCACCTCGGCGAACGTGCTCCCGTCCCACTGGCCGAAGTCGCACTCGGTCCACGCCGGGTCGACCCGGGGGGTGAGCCCGAGCCTGGCGCCGACCACGGCCGCAGTCTCCTGGGCGCGGCGCAGCGGCGAGCACACCAGGTCGTCGGCGCCTCCCCGGGCGGCCAGCATGGCCGCGGCTCGTTCGGCCTGCCACCGGCCGCGCTCGGTCAGCGGCGGGTCGCTGCCGGTGCACCCGCTGAACCGCTTCGCCACCGTGTCGGCGGTCTCCCCGTGGCGCAGCAGGAGCAGGCTGGTAGGGGGGCCCAGGTCCGGGCCCCAGCCCACCAGCCGCGGCGCGGGGGCCGGCTCGACCTCGGCCTCGTCGACCCGAGGCCGGGCCCCGACCTCGTCGACCCGGGGCCGGGCCTCGGCCCCGCCGGCTGTTCCGGCGCCCGGAGCCGCCGCCCCCAGGGTCCCGGTCCCTCGGGCGGCGGCGTCCAGGGCCGCGTTGAGCAGGCGGTCGGCGTGCGCGTTGGCCGCCCGGGGCACCCAGGTGTACCGCACCCGGCCGGCCGGGAACACCCCGCGGGCCGCCAGCGCCAGCGGGCGCAGGTCCGGGTGGCGGATAGCCCACCGGCCGCTCATCTGCTCGACGACCAGGCGGGAGTCCAGCCGGGCCTCCACCCGCGCCTGCGGGTCCAGGTCGTACGCCGCCCGGAGCCCGGCCAGCAGCCCCCGGTACTCGGCGACGTTGTTGGTGGCCGTCCCGATCGGCTCGGCCAGCTCGACGAGCACCTCCCCGGTGTCGGCGTCCTTGACCACCGCGCCGTACGCCGCCGGGCCGGGGTTGCCGCGCGACCCGCCGTCGGCCTCGACGAGGAACGAGCGCACCGCCTAGAGCCCGGACTCGGGGGTGCGCACGAGGATGCGGCGGCACTCCTCGCAGCGGGACACCTCCTCGGGCGGGGCCGCGGCGAGCCGGGCCAGCTCGGTGGTGTTCAGCTCCAGCCGGCATCCCTCGCAGCGCCGCCGACGCAAGGCCGCGGCCCCCACGCCGCCGTGCTGGGCCCGCAGCTTCTCGTACAGTCCGAGCAGGTCCTCGGGCACGCCGGCGGCCAGCTCGGCCCGCCGGTCGGCCGCCTCCCGCTCGGCCGCGTCCAGGTCCGCGGTCGCCGCGGCCCGGCGCGCCTCGGCGTCGGCCGCCTCCGCCTGCAGCCGCTGCCGGTCCGCCTGCAAGGCCGCCCGGCGCGCCTGGGTCGCCTCCCGGCGCTCCATCACGGCGAGCACCGCGTCCTCCAGGTCGGACTGGCGCCGCGCCAGGGAGCCGATCTCGTGCTGCAGGCTCTCCAGCTCCCGCGGCGAGCCCACCTGCCCGGCGTCCAGGCGCCGCTGGTCGCGCTCGGCCCGGGCCCGCACCTGGTCGACCTCCGCCTCGACCTTGGCCTGCTCGCGAGCCAGGTCGCTGTCCTCGGTCTCCACCGCGACCAGCTCGTCCTCGACCTGGGCCAGCCGGTGGTGCAGCTGCGCCAGCTCCGCCACCTCGGGCAGCGTCGCCCGGCGATGGGCCACCTGGTCCAGCCGGGAGTCCTCGGCCTGCAGGTCCAGCAGCCGGAGCTGGGCGGCGGGGTCGGCGTTCAGGGCGCACTCCTTCGCGCGGTCCACGGGTCGGTGACCGTCGTCGAGACACGGGTCTCCACCGTAGCCCCGCTCCCGGCGGGGTCGCCGCCGAGCGCGTCGACCAGGCCGCGGGCGCAGTCGGCGAGCCACGGCCACTCGGTGGCCCAGTGCGCCGCGTCGACCAGGGCAGGGCCGCCGGCGACCCCGGCCTGCTCCAGCGCCTCGGACGCGGGATGGTGGCGCAGGTCCGCGGTGAGGTAGGCGTCCACCCCGGCGGCCGCGGCCGCGTCGAGCAGGCCGTCCCCGGCGCCGCCGCAGACGGCGACGGTACGCACCTCCCGCTGCAGGTCCCCGGCAACGCGCACCCCGTGCCCGGTGGCCGGCAGCGCCCGGGCCACCCGGTCCGCGAAGGCGCCCAGTGGCTCGGGCCGGGCCAGCCGGCCCACCCGGCCGGTGCCCCGAGGGCCCGGCTCGTCGGCCAGCGGGTACACGTCGTACGCCGGCTCCTCGTACGGGTGCACCGCCCGCAGCGCGGCCAGCACGGCGGCGCGGCGGGCCCGTGGCAGCACCATCTCCACCCGGGTCTCGGGCACCTCGGCCACCTCACCCACCCGGCCCAGGACGGGGCGGGCGGCCGACCCAGGGCGGAAGGTGCCGACCCCGGTGGCCGTCCACGCGCAGCGGGTGTAGTCGCCGATCACCCCGGCGCCGGCGTCGGCCAGGGCGTCGACGAGCCGCTCGGCGGCGGCCTGCGGCACGAAGGTGACCAGCTTGTCCCGGGCCTCCCCTGGGCGGGCGGCCAGGGGCCCGGTGACCTCGACGTCCAGGGCCGCGGCCAGCGCGTCGGACACCCCGGGGTCGGCGACGTCGGCGTTGGTGTGGGCGACGTACAAGGCGACCCCACCGGTGAGCAGGCGGTGCAGGACCCGGCCCTTGGCGGTGGTCGCCGGCACGCCGTGCACCGGCCGCAGGAACAGCGGGTGGTGGGTGACCAGCAGGTCCGCGCCCCACGCCCGGGCCTCCTCGGCGACGGCCGCCACCGGGTCCACGGCCAGCAGCACCCGCCGGACCGGTGCCTCCGGGTCCCCGCAGACCAGCCCCACCGCGTCCCACGGCTCGGCCCAGGCAGGGTCGTAGCGCCGCTCCAGCGCGGCGACGACCTCGGCGAGTCGGGGCACGGTGCGAACCCTAGCCGGGGACGCGATGGGCAGTCCCGTGCGGAGCCGGTCGTGCTGGGCCGGTCGTGCTGGGCCGGTCGTGCTGGGCCGGTCGTGCTGGGCCGGTGGTGGTGGGCCGTACTGGGTTCGAACCAGTGACCTACCCGGTGTAAGCGGGTCGCGCTACCGCTGCGCCAACGGCCCCGGGCCAGGCTACCCGGGGGGCGACGGGCGGTCCCGGCCGAAGGCCCGGGCCAGCGCCGCGGCCACCTCGGCGGCCAGCACCGGGTCCGGCGGGGCCGCCCCCTCGTCGTCCGCCGGAGCCTCGGCGCCGCAGTCCCGGCAGCGCACGGCCCCGAGGGCGACCGCCAGCGCCACCGAGCCGCAGCGGGGGCAGGCGTCAAGGTCGGCGGACCACCCGGCGTGGCGCTGACAGACCGGGCACACGAGCACCTGACGCCCGCGGCGGACCCCGCGCCGCCATGGGCTGGGGCCCCGCGCCGGGTCGGTCTGCCGCGTCCCGCAGCGGTAGCAGCCCACCGCGTGCCCGCGCTCAGCCCAGCTCGGCGAGGGCCTTGTGGTAGCCGGCGATGTCCCGAGCCTCGCCGGCGGTGACCACCGACCAGCGCAGCACCCCGGCCCGGTCGACCAGGAAGGAACCGCGGGCGGCGATCCCCCGCTCCTCGACGAACACCCCGTACCGGCGGGCCACCTCTCCGTGCGGCCAGAAGTCCGACAGCAGCGGGTGGGTGATGCCGTACTGCCCGGCGAAGGCCTTCAGCGCGGCCGGGGGGTCACAGGAGATGCCGAGCACCTGCAGCCCGTCCGCCGGCCCGTCCCCGGGCGCGATCCCCGGGGCGCCCAGCCCCTCGTCCCGCAGGGCGCACAGCTCCCGTGTGCAGGTCGGCGTGAACGCGGCCGGGTAGTAGACGAGCAGCACGTTGGCCTTGCCCCGGAAGGCGGACAGCCGGACCGGCTGGCGGTGCTGGTCGGGCAGCTCGAAGTCGGGGGCCGGCTGCCCCCACGACGGACCCGACGGACGTCCTGGCATGCCGCCTCCCGGTCGACCACCCCGTCGGGGTCACAGTCTGGCAGCCACCGCGGTTCCGTACGACGCCGGCCCCGGGGCCCGGGACGGCGTCAGCGGCGGGAGCTGCGGGCCCCGCGGGGGGCGACCAGCCGGGTGCCGCTCCAGTCCCGGGCGGCGCTGAGCGTGCTGGTCTGGCTCAGCCCAGCGGTGGGCGCGGCCTCCCCGATGTCGCTGGCCTCCACGTGCCCGGGCCGACCGGCCTTGGGGGTGAGCAGCCAGACCATCCCCCCCGCGGCGAGTGCGGTCAGCGCGTCGACGAGCGCGTCGACCAGGTCCCCGTCGCCGTCCCGCCACCAGAGCAGGACGCAGTCGACGACGTCGTCGAACTCCTCGTCGACCAGCGGGGTGCCGGTGAGCTCCTCGATCGCCCGGCGGAGAGCCGGGTCGCAGTCGTCGTCGTAGCCCAGCTCCTGGACCACCATGCCGGGCTTGAGGCCCAGCCGGGCGGCCGGGTTGGCCTGCCCCTCCGCGGGGTCCGCGGTCGCGCTCACCGAAGGTTCCTCCCGTCGTCCACCCGGCCACCCCGGGCGCTGCCCCGGTAGTCCACACAAGCGGCCGGCCGGACGCAAGTAGGCCGGGCCGTGCCACAGGACGGTGTCACAGCACCAGGGTGCCCCGCAGCCGAACCAGCCGGCCGGGCAGGCCGGCGGGGCAGGTCAGCCGGGCAGGAAGGACAGCCGAAGCCGGCGGACGCTGTTGTCCCGGTTCGGGTCGACCACCACCACCGACTGCCAGGTGCCCAGGGCCAGCTGGCCACCGACCACCGGCAGGCTGGCGTACGGGGCGACGAAGGCCGGCAGCACATGGTCGCGCCCGTGCCCGGGTGTGCCGTGCCGATGCCCCCAGCGCCCCGGGTCGGCAGGGAGCAGGGCGTCGACGGCGGCCAGCAGGTCGGCCTCGGTGCCCGCACCGGTCTCGACCAGCGCCAGCCCGGCCGTGGCGTGCGGGACGAACAGGTGCAGCAGGCCGTCGCCCGCGGCCACCTCGACAAGGAAGCGCCGGCACTCGGCGGTGACGTCCACCACCGCCGGGCGGGCGCCGGTGGTGACCTGGATAACCCGGCTGTGCACCGGCGCCCCCCGCGGCTCTCAGCGGGCGCGCGACTCCGCGGTGGTCGCGCTGGCGCCCGCCTCCACCACGGCGTCGGGGCCCGGGAACACCAGGGCCTCGTGCCCGTCGTCGAAGCGGACCAGGTACGGCGGCGCTCCGTCCGCGCCGCGAACCTCGACGATCTGCCCCACGTGGTCGGTCTGGCCGACGGTCCGGCCGTGCACGTGGAGGCGGTCGCCCACCGATGCCTGCATAGGACACCTCCCCTGAGTGCGTACCGAGGACGAGCCAACTCTGGTGTGGTTGGTCGATAGTCTCCAGGGTGGCTCACGACTCACCCGGTTGGGAAGCCCACCCCCGCACCGACCGGGGCGCCAGTGGCGCCAGGGACCAAGGGCCCGTTACCGGTGGGTAGAGGTGACTCCCCGGGGGCCGACGTAGGACGATGGACGAACCGTAGGACGAGACGAAGGACCACCACCGTGGCTGCCGGACGAGACCGCTACGCCGTCATCAGTGACGGGCTGCCCACCCAGCTGCCCGACATCGACCCCGACGAGACCCGAGAGTGGCTGGAGTCCCTCGACGCGGTCGTCGACGAGCACGGGCGCGCCCGGGCGCGCTACCTCATGCTGCGGCTGCTCGAACGGGCCCGGGAGCGCCAGGTCGGCGTACCCGGCCTGCGCAGCACCGACTACATCAACAGCATCCCCCCCGAGCGGGAACCCTGGTTCCCCGGCGACGAGCACGTCGAGCGGCGGATCCGTGCCTTCATCCGCTGGAACGCCGCAGTCATGGTGTCCCGGGCGAACCGCCCGGGCCTGGGCGTCGGCGGCCACATTGCGACGTACGCGTCCTCCGCGTCGCTGTACGAGGTGGGCTTCAACCACTTCTTCCGCGGCAAGGCCGGCGGCGAGTCCGGGGACCAGGTCTTCTTCCAGGGGCACGCCTCGCCGGGCATCTATGCCCGCGCCTTCCTGGAGGGCCGGCTGTCCGAGTCCCAGCTCGACGGGTTCCGCCAGGAGCTGTCCCACCCCGGCGGCGGACTGCCGTCGTACCCGCACCCCCGGCTGATGCCCTACTTCTGGGAGTTCCCCACGGTGTCGATGGGCCTGGGCCCAATCGGGGCGATCTACCAGGCCCGGTTCAACCGCTACCTGTACGCCCGCGGCATCCGGGACACGTCCCGCTCCCACGTCTGGGCGTTCCTCGGCGACGGGGAGATGGACGAGCCGGAGGCGCTGGGCGCGATCGGGGTCGCCGCCCGGGAGGAGCTGGACAACCTCACCTTCGTCGTCAACTGCAACCTGCAGCGGCTGGACGGCCCGGTCCGGGGCAACGGAAAGATCATCCAGGAACTGGAGGCGATCTTCCGCGGGGCGGGCTGGAACGTGCTGAAGGTGATCTGGGGCCGGGACTGGGACCCGCTGCTGGCCAAGGACGTCGACGGCGTGCTGGTCAACAAGATGAACACCACCCCGGACGGGCAGTTCCAGACCTACTCGGTGGAGAGCGGCGCCTACATCCGGGAGCACTTCTTCGGCGGCGACGCCCGGCTGCGCAAGCTGGTGGAGCACCTGTCCGACGACGAGCTGCGCAAGCTGTCCCGCGGCGGGCACGACTACCGCAAGGTGTACGCCGCGTTCAAGGCGGCGCGGGAGCACGTCGGCCAGCCGACGGTGATCCTCGCCAAGACCATCAAGGGCTGGACGCTGGGCCCGGCGTTCGAGGGCCGCAACGCCACCCACCAGATGAAGAAGCTCACCAAGGAGGATCTGCGCGCCTTCCGGGACCGGCTGTACCTGCCGATCCCGGACAGCGCCCTGGAGGAGGAGTTGCCGCCCTACTTCCACCCCGGGCCGGACGCGGAGGAGATCCAGTACATGCTGGAACGGCGGCGGGCGCTGGGCGGCTCGCTGCCCGAACGGGTGGTCCGGTCCCGCCCGCTGAAGCTGCCGGGGGACCCGGTGTACGCCGGGGTCCGGCGCGGCTCGGGCTCGCAGCAGGTGGCCACCACGATGGCGTTCGTCCGGGTGCTCAAGGACCTGATGAAGGACCCGGAGATCGGCCGGCGCTTCGTACCGATCATCCCGGACGAGGCGCGGACCTTCGGGATGGACTCCCTGTTCCCCACCGCGAAGATCTACTCGCCGCACGGGCAGAACTACGACGCTGTCGACCGGGACCTGCTGCTGTCCTACCGGGAGGCCCAGGACGGGCAGCTGCTGCACGAGGGCATCACCGAGGCGGGCGCCATGGGCTCGTTCATCGCGGCGGGATCGGCGTACGCGACCCACGGCGAGCCGATGATCCCCATCTACATCTTCTACTCGATGTTCGGGTTCCAGCGGACCGGGGACCAGATGTGGGCGGCCGGTGACCAGATGTGCCGAGGCTTCCTGCTGGGGGCCACCGCCGGGCGGACCACGCTGGCCGGGGAGGGGCTGCAGCACAACGACGGGCACTCGCTGCTGCTCGCCTCGACGCACCCGGCCTGCGTCGCCTACGACCCGGCCTGGGCGTTCGAGATCGGGCACATCGTGCGGGACGGGCTGCGCCGCATGTACGGCGGGAACCCCGAGCACCCGCACGGAGAGGACGTGTACTACTACCTCACGGTCTACAACGAGCCCTACCCGCAGCCGGCCGAGCCGGAGGGCCTCGACGTCGACGGGCTGCTGAAGGGGCTCTACCGCTACGCGCCGGCACCGGACCTCGGCGGGTCCGACGGGCCCGCCCCGCGCGCCCAGGTGCTGGCCTCCGGGGTGGCGGTGCCGTGGGCGTTGGAGGCGCAGCGGATGCTCGCCGAGGACTGGGGGGTCGCCGCCGACGTCTGGTCGGCCACGTCCTGGAACGAGCTGCGCCGGGAGGCGGTGGCCTGCGAGCAGTGGAACCTGCTGCACCCCGACGAGCCGCGGCGCGTCCCGTACGTGACCCGGGCGCTGGAGTCCCAGCCGGGGCCGGTGGTGGCCGTCAGCGACTGGATGCGGGCGGTTCCCGACCAGGTCGCCCGGTGGGTTCCCGGGGATTGGCTGTCCTTGGGCACCGACGGGTTCGGCCTGTCCGACACCCGCGGGGCGACCCGCCGGCACTTCCACGTCGACGCCCCGTCCATCGTCCTGGGGGTGCTCACCGAGCTGGCCCGCCGCGGCGAGGTGAAGCAGGAGGCGCCCCGGGAGGCGATCGAGCGCTACCGGCTGCTGGACGTCACCGCGGCCGGGGCCGGCAACACGGAGGGCTCGGCCTGACCCCCTAGCGAGGTCGGGGGAGGGTGGCGTGCATCTCCCACAGCAGCAGCTCGGCCGGGGTCACCGCGGTGACGGCCTGGCCGGCCGACCCGGTCACCCGGACCGCATCGCCGGCGCCCAGCCGCCCGGCGCCCTCCAGCGCCACCTCGCCGCGGGCCACGAACAGGTGCCCGTACGGCGCCTCGGGCAGCCGTACCAGCCCCCCCGCGGGTAGCCGGGCGGCGTGCAGCGTGGCGTCCCGCTGCCGGATGCGGATCGCGGCGGCCTCCCGCGGCCGGCCGGACGCGACCGGCACCCAGCCGGCGCCGGCCAGCTCCGCGCTGACGTCGAGCTGCTCGTAGCCCGGCCGCCCACCGCGCTCGTCGGGAACCACCCACATCTGCACGAAGTGCACGCGCCGGCCGTCCCGGCCGGGCGCCTCGGACGCCGCCGAAGGCGGTCCGGCATCGTTCTTCTCCGAGTGCAGGATCCCGCTGCCCGCGCTCATCCGCTGGGCCAGGCCCGGGTAGACCAGGCCCCGGTGCCCTGCGGAGTCCTGGTGCACCAGCGAACCCTCCAGGACCCAGGTGACGATCTCCATGTCCCGGTGCGGATGGGTGTCGAACCCGGTGCCCGGGGCGACGATGTCGTCGTTGGAAACCAGCAGCAGGCCAAAGTGGGTGTTCGCCGGGTCGTAGTGGCGGCCGAACGAGAACGAGTGCCGCGACCGCAGCCAGCCCAGCTCGGTGGCCGCGCGGGAGGCGGCCGGGCGCACGTCGAGGAGGGTCCCCACGCACCGGCCCAACGCGGCGGCCCCCTGCCGTCATCCCGCCCCGCGGCGCCGGCGCCGGGTCCAGGCCAGCAGGTCGGCCAGCGGCAGCGCGTTGACCACCGCCTCCGGGCCGACCCCGCACTCGGCGGCCCGGACACAGCCGAGGCCCTGCCAGTCCAGCTGCCCGGGGGCGTGCGCGTCGGTGTTCACCGCGAACCGGCACCCCGCGGCCACCGCCGCGCGCAGCAGCCGCCGCGGCGGGTCGAGCCGCTCCGGGCGGCAGTTGACCTCCACGGCCACCCCCGCCTCGGCGCAGGCGGCGAAGACGGCGGGCGCGTCGAAGTCGCTCTCCGGCCGGCCCCGGCCCGACAACAGCCGGCCCGTGCAGTGGCCGAGCACGGCCACGTGCGGGTCACGGACCGCGCGCAGCAACCGGCGGGTCAGCACCGCCCGGTCGGCTCGCAGGTCCGAGTGCAGGCTGGCCACCACCACGTCCAGCTGGTCCAGCAGGTCCGGGTCCTGGTCCAGCCCGCCGTCGGCGAGGATGTCCACCTCGATCCCGGTGAGGATGGTCACGGCCTCCCCGCGCGCGGCGAGCTCGGCGTTGAGCCGGGCCACCACCGCCAGCTGGCTGCGCAGCCGGTCCGCGGACAGCCCGCGGGCGACGGTGAGCCGCGGGGAGTGGTCGGTAAGCGCCAGGTAGGCGTGCCCGAGCTCCCCGGCGGTGCGCGCCATCTCCTCGATGGGGCTGCCCCCGTCGGACCAGTCCGAGTGGGTGTGCAGGTCGCCGCGCAGGGCCGCGCGCAGCGCCGCCGCGGCCGGCGGCAGGGGGGCCGGCTGGGCGTCGGCCAGCCGGGCGAGGTACGCCGGCACCTGCCCGGCGTACGCCTCGGTGACCACCGCCGCGGTGACCGGCCCGATCCCCCGCACCTCCTGCAGCCGCCCCTCGCGCACCCGCC
>JBMOMH010000126.1:0-1002 GCA_049323135.1 Actinomycetota bacterium | reverse complement strand
GCCGCTGGGGGTGGCGACCGCGGGCGCGGACCTGGTGCGGCCGGACCTCCTGGCCGCGGGCGCGGCGGTCGCGCTGATGTCGTCGGTGCTGCCCTACTCCCTCGAGCTGGTGGCGCTGCGCCGCGTCAGCACCGCCGCGTTCGGGATCATGCTGAGCCTGCAGCCCGCGGTGGCGACGCTCGCGGGCCTGGTCGTGGCCGGGCAGCGCCCGGGCGTGGTGACCCTGGCCGGGATCGGCCTCGTGGTCGCCGCGAGCCTCGGCGCCGTCCCGGCCCGGCGCCGCTGAGGCGCACCTACGATGCCGGGCGTGACCGCCACCGACGCACCGGCGCGCCCGGGGACGCCGCGGCGCCTGGTGACGGAGGCGGGGCTGCGCCGCCACCTCGTGGGGCGGCGTCCCACCGACCGGCTGTGGGGCTGGGTCGGGCCACTGGCGGTCACCGCGCTGGCCGGCGTCCTGCGGTTCTGGCGGCTGGACCGCCCGCAGCAGCTGGTGTTCGACGAGACCTACTACGTCAAGCAGGCGTACAGCCTGCTGCGGTTCGGCTACGAGCGGCGCTGGCCCGACGGCGCGGACGAGCGCTTCACCGCCGGCGCGGTCGACGTGTTCCTGCCCGAGGCGGACTTCCCGGTGCACCCCCCGGCGGGGAAGTGGATGATCGCCGGCGGCCAGTGGCTGCTCGGCGCGGACTCCTCCTGGGGGTGGCGGCTGTCCGCCGCGGTGGTCGGCACGCTGTCGGTGCTCATGGTGGCGCGCATCGCGCGGCGGCTGTTCAACTCGACGGTCCTGGGCGTGGCTGCCGGGCTGCTGCTCGCGGTCGACGGGCACCACCTGGTACACAGCCGCACGTCGCTGCTCGACATCTTCCTGTCGTTCTGGGTGCTGGCCGCCTTCGGCGCGCTGCTCGTGGACCGCGAACGCGCCCGCGTGCGCCTCGCCCGGCTGGCGGCCCGCGCGGTGGAGGCGGGAGGTCCACTGCGCGGCGCGGGGCCGCGCCTGGG
>JBMOMH010000125.1:0-1005 GCA_049323135.1 Actinomycetota bacterium | reverse complement strand
GTCGTCGCGCTGACCCTGGTCCGCATGCTGCCGCAGGCGGTGCTGGCCGGCCGGGCCGGCGCCTCACTGCGGGGTCTCTCCCCGGTCGCCACGCTGCTCGCCGCCACGGCGGCGGTGCTGTGGCTCGGCTACGGTCTCCTCGTGGGCGACGCTGCGGTGGTCACCAGCAGCACGGTGGCCACGGCCCTCAACGGGTTCGTCGCCGTACGCCGCTGCGGGCCGCCGCTGCTGACCCGCTGGCAGTCCCGGGTCCGCGTCGCTGAGGGGAGCCTGTGATGGGCTACGTTGCCGCCGCCGACCGCTACGACCGGATGGCCTACCGGAGGTGCGGGCGCAGCGGCCTGCTGCTGCCCGCCGTCTCGCTGGGTCTGTGGCACAACTTCGGCGACGACCGGCCCCTGGACACCCAGCGGGCCGTCATCCGGCGGGCCTTCGACCTGGGCGTCACCCACTTCGACCTGGCCAACAACTACGGACCGCCGTACGGCGCGGCCGAACGCAACTTCGGCCGCATCCTCGCCGCCGACCTGCGCCCCTACCGGGACGAGCTGGTCATCTCCACCAAGGCCGGCTATGACATGTGGCCCGGCCCGTACGGTGACCGCGGGTCGCGCAAGTACCTGCTGGCCAGCCTCGACCAGTCGCTGCAGCGGATGGGCCTGGACTACGTCGACATCTTCTACTCCCACCGGGTGGACCCGGACACGCCGTTAGAGGAGACGCTGGGCGCCCTGGACACCGCCGTGCGACAGGGCAAGGCGCTGTACGCCGGCATCTCGTCGTACTCGCCGCGGCGCACCCGTGAGGCGGCCGCGGCGCTGCGCGCCATGGGGACGCCGCTGCTCATCCACCAGCCGTCGTACTCGATGCTCAACCGGTGGATCGAGGTCGGGCTGCTCGACGTGCTCGACGAGGAGGGCGTGGGCTGCATCGTGTTCAGCCCCCTGGCGCAGGGCCTGCTCACCGACCGCTACCTGCAGGGCATCCCCGAGGGGTCCCGGGCCA
>JBMOMH010000124.1:0-10427 GCA_049323135.1 Actinomycetota bacterium | reverse complement strand
TGGTCGGCGTCCTGCCCGTCGTCCTCGCTGCGGTCGCCGCGCTGCGCTGACGGCGACCCGCCCGGCGACGGTCCGGCGGCCCGGTGCGCGGCCAGACGGCTGTGCCAGGCTGGCGGCATGGTGGCTCCACCGGACACGGTCTTCCTGGACGGCCTGGACTTCTTCACTGCGGCGGTTCGTCGCCTGGACCGTACGGACTGGCCGCGGCCGTCACCGTGCGCGGGCTGGCGGGCTCTTGACGTCCTCGGCCACGTCGGCGCCGGCGTGCGCTTCGGCACCGAGCTCCTCGGGGACGCTCACCCAGAATGGGAGCCGGTCGATCCACCGGGCGCGGTGGTGGCCGGGGATCCCGGCACCTGGTGGGTACGGCTGGGACCTCACCCGGGTGGTCGGTGCCGATGTAGAGATCCCCGCCGAAGTGATCGAGTTCGCGCACGCCGTGATCGACCGGGTGCCCACCGAGCAGCTGCGCAGTCCGAAGGTGTTCGCCGCAGCGGTGCCCGTGCCGCCCGACGCGACACCTGCCGAGTCCTTCATCGCCTGGACCGGGCGGGATCCCCGATGGCAGCCGCCGGCTGACCGTCCCGGCTAGTCGTTCCTGGGGCCCGGAGTCGGGTGCTCGATGAGCCAGGCGGTTCTCCTGCGGGGCGACGCCTGAGCGAGCCAGGCGTCTTGCACCATCTCGGCCAGCTCCTGCCGGGTGAGCTCGGCGATCCGACTGGACCGGAGCAGGACCGAGCAGTGACCGTCGAAGTGCGGTGTGGTGAAGAACGGTGAGGCTGGGTCCTGGACCAGCGCCTGCTTGTCCGGCTCGCCCGCCACCCAGAAGACGATCACATCCTGGTAGCGCTCCCCCGTCTGCGGGTCCGTGGCATCCGCTCGGGGGGTGCGGAAGAAGATGAACGACTTGCCGCCTACCTGGTACACGGGGTTCCCGCCGGGACCGTGGCTGACCGTCACGTGTGGCATCCCACGGGCCAGGTCATGGACGTCCTGCACCCGTGCCGGGGCCGCCGGATCGTCGGGCACAGGGAAGGCTAGGTCGCCCCTCGGTTGGTCCACAGCCTGGGACGGAGGGCTTGCCCGTCCACAGCTTCCTCGGCAGCGCTCCCCGGCACGGCACGTCCCGTGCACGGTGGACCCGACCCGCCGTCGGGTCACCGTGCCGGCCGGCCGCCGGCAGCAGAGGGAGGACGTCATGCGCGTGGTGCGTGCACTGTGCCGCGGTGGCCGGCAGGCCGAGCGGGGGATGGCCACGGCGGAGTACGCCGTGGGCACCGTCGCGGCCTGCGGCTTCGCCGGGATCCTTTACAAGGTGCTCACGAGCAGCGACGTGCTGCGGCTGCTGACCAGGCTGCTCGCCCGGGCCCTGAGCCTGCCGTTCTGACCGTGCGTACCCGGCGTGCCGTGGACCCCGGGAGCCAGGACCGCGGGTCGGTGACCGCGGAGACGGCCGTCGCCCTCCCTGCGCTGGTCGCGGTCGTCGTCGTCCTGCTCGCCGGGCTGTCCGCCGGCGTAGACCAGCTGCGGTGCGTCGACGCCGCCCGGGTGGCCGCGCGGGCCCTGGCCCGAGGCGAGGACCCGGCCCGCGCCGCGGCCGCCGCGCAGGCCGCCGCGCCGCCGGGGGCCGGGGTCAGTGTGCGCGCACAGGGCGACCTGGTGCAGGTCGTCGTCACCGCCCGGGCGCGCACCTGGCCCGGGGCGGCCGCTCGGGCCGGCCCCACCTTGCGGGGAGAGGCAGTGGCCTGGCGGGAGCCGGGGTGGGGCGGTGGCCGGTGACCCCGCCGGGACCGTGCCGGGCGTCAACCGAACCCGTCACCCCGGACCGTGGGTCCGGGGTGGTGTGGGTGCTGGCGGCGCTGGGCGTGGTCTGGACCCTGGGCCTGGCCGCCCTGCTTGCCGCGCAGGCGGTCACCGCCCGACACCGGGCCGGGACGGCGGCCGACCTCGCCGCGCTCGCCGGGGCGAGCGCCGCGGTGACCGGCGGGGATGCCGCCGCCTGTGCCCGGGCCGACGCGGTGGCCCGCGCCAACGGGGCCCGGCTGGTCCAGTGCCGAGTGCAGCCGGGTGCCCGGCCGGACTACCCGGTCGAGCTCACCGTCCTGGTGCACCTGCCCTGGGTCGGCCAGCAGTGGGGGTTGCCGCCGGCCCCGGGGTGGGCCCGGGCGGGCGCGGGCGGAGCGCTGCCCCGGCCGGCTCGGTCAGGGACGGACTCGGTGCCGGGGCGCCTCCCCGGACCCGAACCCGCTGCCGCCCTCAGCTGGGGCGGTGCCGCTGCCGCTGGCCGGTGGGGGGCCCACCACCGGTCGCGGCGTCTCTGCGGGGCCGCTCACGCCGCCGTCGGCGCGCGGGACGGCGCCCCCGTCCACCCCCCCGTCCACCCCGGGGCGGCCGGTGAGGTCCGAGTCGGCTCCGGGGGCCAGGGATGTCCCGCTCGCCCCGCCGGCCTCGGTCGTGCCCCGCCGCTCCCGTGCGAGCCGCTCCCGTTCCAGCCGCGCCTGCTCGGCGGCCAGCCGGGCCTTCTCGTCGGCCAGCCGGCTGCGCTCCTCCTCCAGCCGGCGGGCGCTCTCGTCCCGCTCGGCCTGCAGCGCCCGGCGCTCCAGGCGGCGCCGGCGGGCCCGCCGTGCCCCGCCCATCGCCAGCCACAGACCGAGCAGCAGCAGCAGCATGCTGGCCGCCCCGAGCAGGTAGATCCCTGCTCCTGTCGCGTTGGCGATGGTCAGCGTGTAGATGTCCAGGTTGGTCGTCTGCGTGTTGGCGAGGACCACCCCGCCGCCCAGCGCCAGCGCGGCGAGGACGAGCAACAGACCCAGCACGATCATGAGTGCCTCCGACCCCGGCGTGGTGACCCTACCGGTCAGGGGGCCGGCGCCTCCTCAAGCAAGCCGTCGAGGAGCCGCCGGGCACCCGCCTTGTCCAACGGATAGTTCCCATTCCCGCATTTGGGCGAATGTACGCACGATGGGCAGCCGGCGGGGCACCCGCAGTCCCGGACCACGTCCCGGGTCGCGCCCAGCCAGGGCCGCGCCGCCAGGAAGGCGCGCTCGGCGAACCCGACCCCGCCCGGGTGCCCGTCGTACACGAACACGGTGGCCAGGCCCGTGTCGGGATGGTGGGCGGTGGACACCCCGCCGACGTCCCAGCGGTCGCAGGTGGCGACCAGCGGCAGCAGGCCGATCGCCGCATGCTCGGCGGCGTGCACCGCCCCGGGCACCGCGCCGGGGGCCAGCTCGGCCCGGGCCAGCAGGTCCGGCGACGCGGTCCACCACACCGCCTGGGTGCGCAGCTGGCGGGGCGGTAGGTCCAGCGGCTCCTCGGCGAGCACCTCCCCGGTCAGCAGGGCGCGGCGCAGGTAGCCAACGACCTGGCTGGTCACGTCGACCTCACCCAGGTGCAGCCGCGCCTCCCCCCAGCGGGCCGAGCGCCGCACCGACCGGACGAGCACGGTGCTCGTCTCCCGCGCCGTGGTGGTGTAGTCCGGGTCGTCGGGCTCGACCAGGGCCACCCCGGCGGCGAGGTCCAGGCTGTCCACCAGGTAGCTGCGGCCCTGGTGCACGTACACCGCCCCGGGATGCACCGCGACATGCGCCGCCTCGGCGTCCACCGTGCCGAGCAGCCGGCCGGTGGCCCGCTCGACGATCCGCACCGGCGGGCCGCCGGTCCCCCGCAGGTCGGCCAGGTCGCTGGCCCGGTCCCGCCGCGTCCAGTACCAGCCGGTGGGCCGGGCCCGCAGCGTCCCGTCGGCGACGAGGCGGGCCAGCACCGGGCCGGCCTGCGGGCCGAAGGTCACCAGGTCCGCGGCGGTCAGCGGCAGCTCGGCCGCGGCCGCCGCCAGGTGCGGGGCAAGCACGTGGGGGTTGTCCGGGTCGAGCACGGTCGCCTCCACCGGCCGGCCGAAGAGCGCCGCCGGGTGGTGCACCAGGTAGGTGTCCAGCGGGTCGTCCCGGGCCACCAGCACCGCCAGCGCCGGCTGGCCCCGCCGGCCGGCCCGTCCCACCTGCTGCCACAGCGAGGCCCGAGTGCCCGGGTACCCGGCCAGCAGCACCGCGTCCAGCCCGCTGACGTCCACGCCCAGCTCCAAGGCGTTCGTGGCGGCCACCCCGCGCAGGTCGCCGCGGTGCAGGGCGGCTTCCACCGCCCGCCGCTCCTCGGGCAGGTAGCCGCCCCGGTACGCCGCCACGGCACCCCCCAGCCCCGGCCGGACCTCCTCCAGCCGGCGCCGTGCGGCCAGCGCCACCGCCTCCACCCCCCGGCGGGACCGGACGAAGGCCAGGGTGCTCGCACCGTGGGCGACCAGGTCGGCGAGCAACTCGGCGGTCTCGGCGTTCGCCGACCGCCGCGCGGGGAGGCCCGCGGTGCCCCCGGCTGCCGATGCGGGGGGCTGCAGGGGCGGCTCCCACAGCAGGATGGTGGTCGCCCCCCGGGGGGCGACGTCCTCGGTGACCGCCGTCACCGGTACGCCGGTGAGCCGGCCCGCCGTCTCCGCCGCTGCGCCGACCGTGGCCGAGGCCAGCACCAGGGTGGGGTCCGCCCCGTAGTGGCCGGCCAGCCGGCGCAGCCGGCGCAGCACCTGCGCCACGTGCGAGCCGAAGACGCCCCGGTAGTGGTGGCACTCGTCGACGACGACGAACCGCAGCGCGCGCAGGAACCCGGCCCAGCGCCGGTGAGCGGGCAGCAGGCCGTGATGCAGCATGTCCGGGTTGGTCAGGACGTACCCGGCGTGCTCGCGCACCCAGGTCCGCTCCTCCACCGGGGTGTCCCCGTCGAGGGTTCCGACCCGGACGTCGGGAAGGTCGAGGTCGCGCAGCAGGCGCAGCTGGTCGGCCGCCAGGGCCTTGGTGGGGGCGACGTACAGCGCGGTGGCGCCCCGCCCCCCCGGCGCGCGGGCGCCGTCCAGGACGGCGGTGAGGGTGGGCAGCAGGTAGGCCAGCGACTTGCCGGACGCCGTACCGGTGGCCACGACGACCGGTACGCCGGCCCAGGCGAGGTCCGCCGCCTGCGCCTGGTGCGCCCACGGCGCGGGGACGCCGAGGCGCTGCCAGGCGGCGACGACCTCCGGCCGGCACCACGCGGGCCAGGCGGCGGCGGTGCCGGGGCGGGCGGGCAGCACCTCGACGTGGGTCACCCGGTCACGGCGGTCCGGCGGGTCCAGCAGCCGGTCCCGCAGCAGGTCCGACGGTGAGGGGTCCACCGACACGACGCAGGGCTGGCGGTCCGTCCCGGGGTCCATCCCGGCCAGTGTCCCAGGCGGCCGCAGGGAGCCGGGGCACCGGTGCGTGGTTGAATCTCGGTGGTTGAATGCCGCGGTGGTGGGGCACACGGGCCCCATGGCCGATCGCGACGCCACGGGAGGAAGAGTGGACCTGTCCTTGTCCACCCGGACCGAGGGTGACAAGACCGTCGTCGAGGTCGGCGGGGAGATCGACGTCTACACCGCGCCCAAGTTGCGGGAGCAGCTGGTGGAGCTGGTCTCCGCCGGTCAGTACCACATCGTCGTGGACATGGAGCGGGTCGACTTCCTGGACTCCACCGGGCTGGGCGTGCTGGTCGGCGGGCTCAAGCGGGTACGGGCCCACGATGGCTCGCTGCGGCTGGTCTGCACCCAGGAGCGCATCCTGAAGATCTTCCGGATCACCGGGCTGACGAAGGTGTTCCCCATCCATTCGTCCTTGGAGGAGGCGGTGGCGGCGGCCGAGTAGCGCGCGCCGTGCCCACCCCCAGCGTGTCCACTGTCGAGTTGCGGTTCAGCGCGTTGCCCGCCCATGTGCGCACCGCGCGGCTGGTCGCTGCCGCGGTGGCCCGCCGCGCTGGCGTGGACGAGGCCGTTCTCGACGAGGTGCGGCTGGCCGTCGGCGAGGCCTGCTCGCGGGCGGTCGAGCTGCACCGGCGGTCTTCCCCTAACGAGCCGGTGACCGTCGTACTCGTCGAGCAGGGCGACGGGTTCGAGGTGTCAGTGACCGACCGGGCCGCCCCAGACCCGGGCCCAGACGCGGGCCCCGACGAGGGCCCGGAGGCGGGCCCCGAGCCGGCGCCGGGCGCCACCGCGGGTCAGGAGCCGGGCGGACCGGTGTTCGGGACTCGGGCTGGCGGGACGACCGGGGTGCTGCCGCAGGCCCGGCGGAGCGTGGCGGAGGGCCTGGCCGAGCCGCTTGATGAGGGCCTGCCCCCCGACGTGGGCCTGGCGGTTATCCACGGCCTAGTCGACGAGGTGGAGGTGCAGTCCGGACCGGAGGGGACCGTGGTGCGGATGCGCTGGCCGGTCGACCGCACCCCACCCCCCGCGTAACCCTCGTACCCCTCGTACCCCTCGTAGCGATCAGGCAGAAGTTGGGGCCGTTCAGACGCGCATGATCGCTACGAGGGGGGCGGTGGGGTCGGGGGCGGCGGGGGGGCGGGGTTGACGTAGACTCCGCGGCGCCGGATCCCGGCCGACGCGGTTGCCCAGCGGGGCCGGCCGGCCGCCGTGGTCCGGCGCCACGTTCACACGACCTCTCCCGGCGTCGGTCCGGCCAGTACTCGGCCACCCGCGCCGGGCTGCCGCACCATCTCGAGGAGGACCATGTCCGGGCTCAGCCTCGCCGCCACGAGCGGAGGGCCGATCGCGCTCGCGGGTGGCAACCTCGGCTACGTCGTCGTCGTCGCGCTGATCGCGCTGGCGGCCCTCGGCGTGGCCTGGTTCCTGGTCCGTGAGGTACTCGCCGCCAGCCAGGGCACCGCACGGATGCAGGAGATCGCCGCGGCGATCCAGGAAGGGGCCAGCGCCTACCTGGCCCGGCAGTTCAAGACGCTGGGCGGCTTCGCCGTCATCGTCTTCTTCCTGCTGTTCCTGCTGCCCGCCGACAGCACCGCCGAACGGCTGGGCCGATCGGTGTTCTTCCTCGTCGGAGCGCTGTTCAGCGCCACCACCGGGTACATGGGCATGTGGCTGGCGGTGCGCGGCAACGTCCGGGTGGCCGCCGCGGCCAACGACTCCGGGGCGCAGCGCGCCACCCGGATCGCCTTCCGTACCGGGGGTGTCGCGGGCATGTTCACCGTGGGATTGGGCCTGTTCGGCGCCGCGGTGGTCGTGCTCATCTACCGCGAGAACGCCCCCAAGGTCCTGGAGGGCTTCGGGTTCGGCGCCGCCATGCTGGCCATGTTCATGCGGGTCGGTGGTGGCATCTTCACCAAGGCCGCCGACGTCGGCGCCGACCTTGTCGGCAAGGTGGAGCAGAACATCCCCGAGGACGACCCGCGCAACGCCGCCACCATCGCCGACAACGTCGGTGACAACGTCGGTGACTGCGCCGGCATGGCGGCGGACCTGTTCGAGTCGTACGCCGTGACGCTGGTCGCCGCGCTGATCCTCGGCAAGGCGGCGTTCGGCACCGAAGGCCTGGTTTTCCCGCTCATCGTGCCGGCCATCGGTGTCCTCACCGCGGTCATCGGCATCTTCGCGGTCTCCCCGCGTCCGGGGGACCGCAGCGGCATGACCGCCATCAACCGTGGCTTCTTCCTCTCCGCGATCGTGTCGGCGGTGCTCGTCGCCGTCGCCGCGTTCCTGTACCTGCCGGCCACGTTCGACCAGTTGACCGGCGGCACGCAGGCCGCCGGTAACCCGCGGGTCATCGCCGTCGTCGCCGTGCTCATCGGCATCGTGCTCGCGGCCGCCATCCAGCAGCTCACCGGCTACTTCACCGAGACGTCCCGGCGTCCGGTGCGCGACATCGGCAAGACGTCGCTGACCGGGCCGGCGACGGTCATCCTCGCCGGCATCAGTGTCGGCCTGGAGTCGGCGGTGTACTCGGCCCTGCTCATCGGTGTCGGTGTGTACGCCGCGTTCCTGCTCGGCGGCGGTTCGGTCATCGTGTCGCTGTTCGCGATCGCCCTGGCCGGCACCGGCCTGCTCACCACCGTCGGCGTCATCGTGTCGATGGACACCTTCGGGCCCGTGTCGGACAACGCCCAGGGCATCGCCGAGATGTCCGGGGACGTGCACGGGGAGGGCGCGCTCGTGCTCACCCAGCTCGACGCCGTCGGCAACACGACGAAGGCCATCACCAAGGGCATTGCGATCGCCACGGCGGTGCTCGCCGCGACCGCGCTGTTCGGGTCCTTCACCGACGCCGTCGCCACCGCGCTGGACCAGGCCGGGGTACGGGTGGCCGACCTCACCGGTCTGTCCGCGCTGAACCTGAGCCTGAACATCTCCCAGCCGAACAACCTGTTCGGCCTGCTCATCGGGGCCTCAGTGGTGTTCCTGTTCTCTGGGCTGGCTATCAACGCGGTGACCCGTGCCGCGGGGGCCATCGTGTTCGAGGTACGCCGCCAGTTCCGCGACATCCCGGGCATCATGGAGGGCACCACCCGACCCGAGTACGGCCGGGTGGTGGACATCTGCACCCGCGACTCGCTGCGCGAGCTGGCCACCCCTGGGCTGCTCGCGGTCTTCGCGCCGATCGCCACCGGCTTCGCGTTCGGCATCGGTTCGCTGGCGTCGTACCTGGCCGGGGCGATCGCCGCGGGCACGCTGATGGCGGTGTTCCTCGCCAACTCCGGTGGCGCCTGGGACAACGCGAAGAAGCTCGTCGAGGACGGCCACCACGGCGGGAAGGGCTCCGAGGCGCACTCGGCCACGGTGATCGGGGACACCGTCGGCGACCCGTTCAAGGACACCGCCGGGCCGGCGATCAACCCGCTGATCAAGGTGATGAACCTGGTGTCCCTGCTCGTCGCGCCGGCCGTGGTGCAGCTGTCCGTGGGCACCGGGGCAAACCCGGCGCTGCGGGCGCTGATCGCCGTCGTCGCCTTCGCGGTCATCGTCGCCGCGGTGGTGTTCTCCAAGCGCAAGAGCATCGCGGTCGGGGCGCCGGAGCCGGCTCAGGTCGGGTGAGCGACGGCGTACGCCGGCTCCGGGACGCGCTGCAGGAGGTCGGCTACACCGTCGACGGGGTCGCCGGGCTGCTCGGTCCGGGGGCCACCGCCGCGCTGGCCCGCGACGAGCCGGTGCCGGCGGAGCGCGCCACCCGCGGCGGCTCCCCGCTGGAGACCCTGGTGCGGCTGTTCCTGCTGCAGCTACCGGTCCCCGCGGCGGCCGCCGCGGCGGCGCTGCCCCTGCCCGACGTTCTCGCCCTCGGCCTGGTGGCCCAGACCGGCGGGCTGGTCCGTGCCGAGGTGGACCTGCGGCCGTACGCCGCTGCGCAGACCACCGGGGAGACCGGGCCGGACGCTGCGCCGGACACCGGGCCGCGGGCCGGCGGCGAGCCGGCCTGGTGGGTGGTGGCCGACCTGGGGCCGGCGCTGGCCGGCCGGCCGCCGCGCCCGGTCCGGGCGGACCACGTGCTCGGCGTGGGCGGCGCCTCCACCACCCTGGCCCAGCTCACCGTGCGCGACCCGGTGGACCGCGCCCTGGACCTGGGCACCGGCTGCGGGGTGCAGGCGCTGCACCTGGCCCGGCACGCCGGGGCGGTCACCGGCACCGACGTCAACCCGCGGGCGCTGCGCTTCGCCCGGCTCACCGCCGCCCTCTCCGGGACCGCGCTGGAGCTGCGCGAGGGCGACCTGTTCGCCCCGGTCGCCGGGCGGCGCTTCGACCTGGTCGTGGCGAACCCGCCGTTCGTCGTCGGAGAGGTGACCGACCCCGCGGCGTACGTCGAGATGTGGCTGCGCGACGCGGGGGAGGGCCCGGAGGTCCCCGGCTACCCGCAGTGGTACGACGGGTGGCTGGCCGCGCTGGAGGACGCGGGGGTGGAGGGTGTCGGGTTCGGCCTGGTCGCGCTGCACGCCGGGGGGGCCGCCGACCCGGACGTCCGGGTGGAGGACTGGCCGTACCCCGTGGCGCAGCCGCTGGGCCCCTGGGTGGCCGGCCACCTGGCCGGCGTGGCCGCCGTACGGTCCCTCGCCGCCGACGCGGCCCTGCTGGCTACCCGGTTCGTGGTTCGCCCCGACGTGGTGCAGGAGCAGGTGGGCCCGCCCGGGGCGGAGGACCCGGAGCGGATCATCCTGCGTCAGCAGCGGGGGCTGCGCCGGGCCCGCGCGGTGGACACCGGGGATGCGGCCCTGGTCGGGGCCTGCGACGGCACCCTGCCGGTCGGCCCCCTGCTGGACGCCGTCGCGGCCCTGCTCGGTGCCGACCCGGCCGCCCTGCGGGCGGCGCGCCCCGACCACGTCCGCGCGCTGGTCGCCGACGGCTTCCTCCAGCCCGCGGGGTAGGCCGCCGCCCCCCGGATGACCACGTAAACATGGTCATCCGGGGCTCGGCACGGCGTGCAGCGCGGGTCGGGCACGTCGGCGCCGTGTAAGGCGGGACACCGAGGGGACGGCGGGGTAGGCGTCGAGCGGCGCCGGGCGGGAACGCCCGGCCGGCCGGGGGAGTTGCCATCCATTGGGTCGGGCCGGCACACTCACGCCGGCCCCGGGGGCCTCGACGCGAGACCGACACGAGGGAC
>JBMOMH010000123.1:0-1010 GCA_049323135.1 Actinomycetota bacterium | reverse complement strand
CCGCCCTGGGGCTGCGCTTCCACCTCGGCGTCGACGGGGTGTCGCTGCCCCTGGTGTTGCTGACCGCGTTGCTGAGCTTCCTGGGCCTGCTCTACACCATGCACCACCTCCCGTCGCCGGGGCGGGTGCGTGCCTTCGTGGCGCTGCAGCTGCTGCTGGAGGCGGGGGTGCTCGGCACGTTCCTCGCCTTGGACCTGCTGCTGTTCTTCGTGGCCTTCGAGGTCGTGCTGGTCCCGATGTACGTGCTGGTCGCGGTGTGGGGCGGGGCCGGGCGGGCTGCGGCGGCGCGCAAGTTCATCCTGTACACGCTGCTGGGCAGCGTCGTGATGCTGGTCGGCTTCCTGCTGCTGTACAGCCAGGCCGGCACCACGGACATGACGGTCCTCGCGGCGCGGGCCGGGGCAGGGACCAGCGCGGCGGCCCAGCTCGCCGTGTTCGTGCTGGTCGGCGTGGGCCTCGCCGTCAAGGCGCCGATGTGGCCGTTGCACACCTGGCTCCCGGACGCGCACACCGAGGCGCCGACGGTCGGGTCGGTGCTGCTGGCCGGCGTGCTGCTGAAAATGGGCACCTACGGCTTCGTCCGTATCGCGGTGCCGGCCGTGCCGGAAGGGGCTCGGCTTGCGGCGCCGTACCTGGCCGCGCTGGCGGTCGTCGGGATCCTGTACGGCGGCCTGGCCTGCCTGGCCCAGCGCGACCTCAAGCGCCTCGTCGCCTACTCCAGCGTGGGCCACATGGGTTTCGTCCTGCTCGGGGTGGCCTCCCTGTCCCCGGCCGGGCTGAACGGCGCGCTGTTCGCCAACGTGGCCCACGGCCTGGTCACGGGGCTGCTCTTCTTCCTCGCCGGGGCGGTGCAGGACCGGCACGGCAGCGGGGACCTCGCCGCGCTGGGCGGCGGGCTCTACGCCCGAGCCCCGGTGCTGGGGGGCCTGCTGGCCTTCGGTGCGGTGGCCAGCCTGGGCCTGCCCGGGCTGGCCGGGTTCTGGGGCGAGATGCTGGCCCTGCTCGGTGCA
>JBMOMH010000122.1:0-1012 GCA_049323135.1 Actinomycetota bacterium | reverse complement strand
AGGGCGATCGTCACCACGTAGAACCCCAACGCGACCAGAGGGCCGACGACTCTGCCGCCCATCGCCGTCGCAAGCAGCGCCACGGATGTCAAAGTCACCACGTTCCAGACGATGTCCCACCACCGTGTCTGGCTCGGCAGCACGAAGACGTGGGCCAGCCACGGGAGCAGGCTGGGAAGGACCAACGCTGTCAGCGCCGCAGCGCCGGCCCGGGCATGGAGTGCCAGCCGGCCGGCCGTTTCCCAGGACCGCATGCGAGGGACCAACGCGCCGGCCCCCAAAGCCCCCACGGTGACGGGCACCGCCTCCCACACCGGGACGTATCGCGGCACCTTCCCGCCGATGAACGCCAGTTCGAACACGGTGGGGCCGGTCCTGAGCACGGCGAGAAGTCCGGCCACCCAGAGCAGGACGAACATGGCGGTGGAGCGGGACGCCCAGTACAAGTACCAGGACCGGCCGGTCACGGGAGCATGCCGGTGCTGGCTCGGCAGCCCTGCAGCGCCTCCTGGTGTCGGGCAAGGAACGCTTGCAGGTCCGATGCGGGCAGCTGGTCGAGGCGGTCCGCCACCGCAAGCACGTCCGGCGCATTGGTCACGGGTGGTCCAGCAGCACCCGCTTCCCGCGCCATCCACACAGCGACACCGCCCGACACGGCGGCTGCCTCCAGGTCTGCGGGGTCCGTGCGCACACCGATCCCCGACGCCAGAGGGCAGGCCGCGGCTCCGGACAGCTGCCACGCCAGGTCCTGTATCGCCGCCTGACGCCATCTGGTGCCGTCTTGGACCTGCAAGGACAACACGACGGTTTCCGGGTCGGGTTCGTCCCACAACGCCGCGTCGACCACCTGACGAGGCGGCCGGGCTTCGCCCATGACGGTCATGAGGTCCGCGACGGCCTGCGTCAGCGGACCGAGCACCGCGGCTCGAGCCGCGTGTACGCACACCTCCACGCCCGCCGTCCGCGCGCAGGTCCGGGGAGGGTCGTCTTCGCGCAGCACCGGCGGCGGGGC
>JBMOMH010000121.1:0-10519 GCA_049323135.1 Actinomycetota bacterium | reverse complement strand
GGCCCGTCCTGACCGGGCCCGTCCTGACCGGGCCCGTCCTGACCGGGCCCGTCCTGACCGGGCCGGGCTAGGCCGCCCGGGCCGGGTCGGCCTCGGCCAGGGTGGCCCGCTGGGCCCGGGCCAGCAGCAGCCCGCCGAGCAGCACGGGGGCGACCAGGCCCAGGCCGACCCGCAGCCCGGTGGACTCGGCGACCAGGCCGACCAGCGGCGGGCCGGCGAGGAACCCGGTGTACCCCACGGTCGCCACCAGCCCGATGGCCGGGCCGCTGCCGCCGGCGTGCGCGCCGGCCGCGTTGAGCACCACCGGGAACCCCGCGGACAGGCCGGCGCCGGCCAGGACGAACCCGGCCAGGGCCGCCGCCGGGTGCGGCGCGGCGGTGACCGCCAGGGTGCCCAGGGCGGCCAGGCCCAGCCCCGCGGGCAGCACCCGGGCTGGGCCGAACCGGTGCAGCACCGACCCCCCGGCGAACCGGCCGGCGGCCATCGCCACGCTGAACGCGGTGTACCCGCCGGCCGCGACGGCCGCGCTCGTGCCCAGCACGTCGCGCAGGAACAGCGCGCTCCAGTCCGCCATGGCGCCCTCGCCGAGGGCGGCGACGAAGCACACCGCGCCCAGCGCCACCAGCGCCGGGTCCCGCCAGGCCGGGGGAACGGCCGGGAGCGTGGTCGGGGCACCGGCCGGGTCCGACCCGGGCCGCTGCGGCGGGTCCGGCGGGAGGTGTCGGGCGGCCCAGGCGGTGGCGGCGAGCGCCGCGGCCGCGGCGAGGGCGAAGTGGGTGGGCAGCGGCAGCCCGGCGCCGGCCGCCAGGCCGCCCAGCGCGGCCCCGCCCATGCCGCCGACGCTCCACCAGCCGTGGAAGGAGGGCATGAGCGGGCGGCGGGCCCGGCGTACGGCGGCCACCGCGGCGGTGTTCATCGCCACGTCCAGGCCGCCGGAGGCGACGCCGTACACCGCGAGCAGGAGGCCGAGGACCACCGGGTCGCCGGCGAGGGCGAGCAGCGGGACGCTCACCGCGTTGGCGACCCCGGCGACGGTGGTGACCCGGCGGCTGCCCCATCGGGCGCACCAGCGGCCGGACAGCGGCATGGCCAGCAGCGCCCCGGCGGCGATGCTCAGCAGGGCCAGGCCCAGCGTGCCCGGCCCCGCCTGCACCCGGTCCGCGGCGGCGGGGATGCGGGACACCCAGGTGCCGAACAGGCCGCCGTTGAGCCCGAAGAACAGGGACACGGCCACCCGTTCCCGGCGGGTGTACGCGGCGGGCGCGGCACGTGGGCGCGCCCCGGGGGCCCCGGTCATCGCCGGCCAGTCTCCGGGTCGGCGGGCTCGCCCGGCAAGCCCGGCCGGTCCCGTGCCGGCCCGCATGGCGGCGGCCCCAGGTCACCCGACACGGGCAGTTCCCCTCCGTCCCGCCCGAGGCCGGGGTGCGCGAGATCCCTCCCCTGCGCGGATCTCCCGGTCAGCCTGACCGGTCCCGCGGGGTGGGCGCAATGGGGAGAAACGCGTACTGCGTCCGGTACTGGTCCCGTAGCCTGAGCCGGGACACGGGGGGCGAGACGCGGGAGAGAGCATGTCGCCGGTGGCGGGACTGGACGGGCGGTCTTTGCGCCGTGCCTGGTCCTTCCTCGACGACATCCGCGGCGCCGACTCCCCGCAGACCCTGCAGGAGCTGCTCCTGCCGGCCCTGGTCCGGCTCGTCGGCGCCGACGCGATCGGCTTCAACGTCCTGCGCTTCGACGGCACCCTGCCGGAGGTGACGATCTACCCGGAGCAGCCGAGCCAGCCCTACCTGGAGGCGTTCGGCGCGCTGATGGACGAGCACCCGTCGGTGCGGCTCGGTCGGTGCACGGGGTCGATGTCCCCGCACCTGCTGACCGAGCTGTGCCCACCGGCCCGGCTTCGGCGGCTCGCGGTGTACCAGGAGGTGCTGCGCCCAACCCAGGTCGAGTACCAGCTGAACACCGGGCTGGAGCTGGGCCCGCAGACGGTGATCGGGCTGTGCGCGGCGCGGCACGGCCGGGACTTCGGGTCCCGCGAGCTGGCCCTGTTAACGGCGGTGAACCCGCATCTCGTGGAGTCCTACCATGCTGCGGCCGGCCGGCACGCGGTGTCCGCGCAGCAGCAGCTGCTGGACCGGTGCGCCGAGATCGGTTTCGAGCGGGGGGCTCCGGTGTCGTGCCTGGTGGACCGGGCCGGGCGGCTGGTGGCCGCCGGCGCCCGGGCCCGGGAGCTGCTGGGGCATGTTGGTCTGGCGCCCGGGGGGGCCCGGCTGCCCGAGGCGGTGGCCCGGTGGCTGGCACACCGGCGTACGGCGGGACCGCTGGCCGGGGGTGGGGACTTCCTGGCCGACGTGCCGGCGGGCCGGCTGCGGGTCCGCACCGTGCCGGGCGGGTCCGGCGCCGACGAGCGGACCGACGTGCTGCTGCTGCACCTGGAGCCGGCGGCGGCCGGGTGGGCCGGCTCCCCGGGGGCGGGGGCGGCACCGGGGCTGTCCGCGCGGGAGCGGGCGGTCGTGGAGCTGGTGGCGCAGGGCCTGACCAACGCCGCCGTCGGGCGGCGGCTGGGCATCAGCGCGCGCACCGTGGACAAGCACCTGCAGCACGTCTACGACCGGCTGGGGGTGAGGGGGCGCGCCGCGGCCGCGGCCCTGGTGGCGGCCGCCCGCCCCGGACTCTGATCGGCCAGCGCGGCGGCCGCTAGGCTGGCCGGATGCGCGCCAGCCTAGCGGGCCTACCATCGGGGCTGCCGCCGGCGTGGCGCAACGGCAGCGCACCCGACTTGTAATCGGGCGGTTCCCGGTTCGAATCCGGGCGTCGGCTCTGTCCGTCTGTCTGTCTGTCTGTCTGTCTGTGTGTCCGGCCCTGTGGCCGGCTACTGTGATCCTGTGGAACGCGTTCGCCGGGACGATGTGAGAGCGCTGATCGAGGCCAACCGGACGGCGATCCGCGATGCCGCCCTCCGACACAAGGGCCGTTCTGTGGCGATCTTCGGCTCCGTGGCGCGAGGTGAGGCTACAGCCGACAGCGACATCGACTTTCTGGTCGACTTTGGGGACTCCTCGGGTTTCTGTGGGTATCTCTGGAGGTCATCTGGGCGGTTGACCTGCAGATTCACCTCGTCAAGAGCGTCAGTGAGACGCGCACGTTCTGGCCGCGGCGTAGCCGGGGCAGGCCTTCGGCCTGCCCGCTTGCCTGCCCATTCGGCGTGCAGAGGCTCCCGGGTCAAGGGCGGCCGAAGGCCGTTGCGCAGCAAGGCGAAGCCCCCTTGAGGCGGGAGGGGCACGCCGGTAGGCGGCGCGGCCATTCACTCCACTGCGCGCTCGCAGGCGCGCAGAACGCACCCACAGAAACCCGAGGAGAACCCGACTTTGCGGCAGGCAGTTCGCTTTTCGACCTGCTGCATCTCACGGATGAGCTTGAGCAGCTGCTCGGACGGCGGGTGGATGTCGTTTCGGCTCGGGCGCTCAAGGCACGTGACGAGCACATCCGGCGCGAAGCGGTCGCTCTGTGACCCGTGGCGAGGAGTTGCGGCTTGAAGACATCCGTGAGGCCTGCCACACCATCGCGGACCTGGTCGGCAGGGGCAGAGGAGCCTTCGACTCGGACTCTGCGGTCAGGCTGGCCATGGAGCGGCTACTGGACATCATCGGGGAGGCCGCGACAGCCCTCACGGAGGCCACCACCAGGCGGTACCCGGGCGAGGCCTGGCTCCGGTGCGGGACGTCGACCGGCTCACCGCTCGACTTCTTGTGCAGCACGTACCACGAGCTCATGCGCCCACCGGACGGCGTCTCTCGCCTTCCGGGCAGAGACGAGGTAGACGCCGTAGTGTGCCTCGTCCTTGAGGTCGATGAGCCTCCGGTACGTCGCGGCCAGCTTCGCGCCGTCGGGGACGGACCGCTCAAGGAGGGCCGCGGCGTCGCGGTGGTCGTCGCCGCGGTGGATCTGCCCGACGCGTCGCGCGCACACGGCATCGGCGGCCGCGACGCCGGCCAGGACGGCAAGCCCTGCACTGACGTTCAGGAACTCCCGCGTTCCTCTTCGGCCAGGACAAGCTCAGCTACTTGTAGGTACGCCCGCGCCGCTCTCATCCGCGCACGGGCTTCAGGTAGTCCGGCAGTGACGGTTCGTTGCCTAGCCAACGCCGATCCCCGTGGTCGAGGCCGCAGGCAGCTTGTCCGAACGGGCTACCTCGATCCCGTCGCGCCCGATCTCGGCGAGCAGCCGGCGGCCGTCCTCGCTCGGTTCCCACCAGTCGTAGAAGGACATGTCGATGACCTGTAGGGGGTTACCCGTCCAGCGTTGGACCAGGGCGCGGATCCGGTCGACTTGCCCATGCCACTCCTCGGCGCCTGCATCGACACCCGCCCCCACTGCCGGCGCCGTCGTCCTCGCGTCCATCGTCTGGGCGAGGATCCCGGCGGCGTCACGCGTTCGCTTGCGAGGCCTCTGTTCGCCCGGGAAGGGGACGTGCACGAGGAGAAGGTCGATGTCGCTGGCCTCGGTCCCGTCCCCACGTGCGGCCGAGCCGAAGACCGCCGCGTACAGCGGTGGCAGCTCCCATCTCGCCAGCTCCTCGCGGATTCGACGCCAGAGCTCTAGCCGTAGCCCCGCCATCCACTCCGCTATCGGGGCCGCGATGTGGTCCCGGTTGAGCTCGTAGACCCGGTTGCGCCCGACGAGGGTGGCGCGCACGACCCCCTGCTCGACGAGCCTGGCCATGCTCCGCCGGATGCCGATCTCCGACCCGCGGACGGCCCGCGTCGCGACCTCGCCGACGGTCAGGGGCCGACCCGCCGCCGCCAGGACCGCCAACGCCGGGCCGTCGAGCGTCGGCGTCACGGCCCGTGTCGGATCAGATAGGTTCATATCTAAAAGTATAGGATCTGATCGGATCAGATGCCCGATCCCTCGCGCTCCTTGCTCCTGTGCTCATAGCGCTAAGGCTCGCTATTATCGTGGGATTCCGATGACGGATCGCGGCGTCGCCCGGCTCGGGAGCAGCCCTGGGCTGACGGGGGCGGCGGCGCTGTTCCACAGCCTGTCGGACGTGACCCGCCTGTCCATCGTGCGCCGGCTGGCCGCCGACGGGGAGGCCCGGGTGGTGGACCTGGTGGCCGAGCTGGGCTTGGCCCAGTCGACGGTGTCGGCGCATGTGGCGTGCCTGCGGGACTGCGGGCTGGTGGCCGGCCACCCGGGTCGCGTTCGTCACCGGCGCCGGGTCGGGCATCGGCCGGGCGATCGCCCACCGGCTGGCCGCCGAAGGGGCCTGCGTCGTCCTCGCCGACCGGGACGCGCCCGCCGCGCAGACGGTGGCCGGGGAGATCGGCGGCAGCGACAGCGCCGTCGCGGTGCCCGCCGACGTCACCGACACCGGGGCGGTGCAGGCCGCGCTGCGCGAGGCGGTGCTCGCCTTCGGCGGGGTCGACCTCGTGGTGAACAACGCCGGGCTGTCCATCTCCAAGCCGCTGCTGGAAACCAGCGACCGTGACTGGGACGTGCAGCACCAGGTGATGGCGCGCGGCTCGTTCGTCGTCTCCCGCGAGGCCGCCCGGATCATGGTCGAGCAGGGTATGGGCGGGGACATCGTCTACATCGCCAGCAAGAACGCGCTGTTCGCCGGGCCCAACAACGTCGCCTACGGGGCGGCGAAGGCCGACCAGGCGCACCAGGTTCGCCTCCTCGCCGTCGAGCTCGGCGCACATGGCATCCGGGTCAATGGGGTCAACCCCGACGCCGTGGTGCGCGGCTCGGGCATCTTCGCCGGCGGCTGGGGGGCGCAGCGGGCCGCGGTGTACGGCGTACCCGAGGAGGAGCTGGGGGCGTACTACGCCCAGCGGACCCTGCTGCGGCGGGAGGTGCTGCCCGAGCACGTGGCCAGCGCCGTGTTCGTGCTCACCGCCGGGGAGCTGTCCCACACCACCGGCCTGCACATCCCGGTGGACGCCGGGGTGGCCGCCGCGTTCCTGCGCTAGCCGCCGCCCATGCGACCCGTGCCCTTGCCCGCGTCGGTGGTGGCCGTCGACCTGGGCGCGTCCAGTGGGCGGGTCGTGGTCGGTCGGGTGGACCGGGACGCGCTCCGGCTCACCGAGGTCCACCGGTTCGCCAACCGCCCGGTGCGGGTCGGCTCGACGCTGCACTGGGACATCCTGGCGCTGCACCAGGGGGTCCTGGACGGGCTGCGCGCCGCCGGGCGGCTGGCGGGCGACGTACGGTCGGTGGGTGTCGACTCCTGGGCCGTCGACTACGGCCTGCTGGACGCCGACGGGAAGCTGCTGGGCAACCCCGTGCACTACCGGGATGCGCGCACCGCCGGGGTGATGGACGACCTGCTGTCCCGCGTGCCCGCGGCGGACGTCTACGCCACCACCGGCGTGCAGTTCCTCCCGTTCAACACCCTCTACCAGCTGCGCGCCGCGGCCGGGTCGGCGCAGCTGGCGGCCGCCGCCCACCTGCTGCTCGTCCCTGACCTGCTCGGGTACTGGCTGACGGGGGAGATGGGGGCCGAGCTCACCAACGCGTCCACGACCCAGCTGCTCGACGTACGGTCCCGCGCCTGGGCCACCGACCTGATGGCCCGTGCCGGCGTCGGCCCTCACCTGTTCCCACCCCTGCAGGAGCCGGGGACGTGCCGGGGGGAGCTGCTGCCCGACGTGCTACAGGCGGCGGCCCTGGCCGGTCCGGTGCCCCTCGTCGCCGTCGGGTCGCACGACACCGCCTCGGCCGTGGTCGGGGTGCCGGCCCGGCACGACCGGTTCGCCTACATCTCCTGCGGCACCTGGTCCCTCGTCGGGGTGGAGCTGCCGGCCCCGGTGCTGACGGCGGCAAGCCGGGAGGCGAACTTCACCAACGAGCTCGGGGTGGACGGCACCGTCCGCTATCTGCGCAACGTGATGGGCCTGTGGCTGCTGCAGGAGTGCCAGCGCCAGTGGGAGGCCGACGGGCGGCCAGTCGACCTGCCCACGCTGCTCCGCGAAGCCGCCGGGCTGCCCGCCTGCCGGAGCGTCGTCGACCCGGACCACCCCGACTTCTTCCCCCCCGGGGACCTGCCGGCCCGGATCGCCGCCGCGTGCCGGCGCACCGGGGAGCCACCCCCGCGGTCCCCGGCGGAGACGGTGCGCTGCGTCCTCGACAGCCTGGCCCTCGCCCACCGCCGCGCGATCCGCCGCGTCCAGGAGCTGTCGGGCCGGGAGGTGGACGTCGTACACATCGTCGGCGGCGGCGCGCGCAACACCCTGCTGTGCCAGCTCACCGCCGACGCCTGCGGCCGGCCGGTGGTGGCGGGCCCCGTCGAGGCGGCCGCCGCCGGCAACGTCCTCGTGCAGGCACGCGCGCTGGGCGTGCTGTCGGGGGGGCTGACCGAGCTGCGCCGGGTGCTGGCGGCCAGCGAGCCGCTGACCACGTTCCAGCCCGCCGGGGAGCCGCAGGTGTGGGCCGACGCCGAAGGGCGGCTGGACGGCTGACCCGCCGTGGCACCATGGGCGGGGTGCAGGCAGGCGTGGTTTCGGTCGAGCCCACCGGCCCGCCGCCCTGGGCCGAGCCCACCGGCCCGCCGCCCCGGGCCGAGCCCGGCCTCGACCGGCTCGCCGACCTGGTGGGCCGCGGGGGCGTGGCCGTGCTCAGCGGCGCCGGCCTGTCCACCGAGTCGGGCATCCCCGACTACCGCGGCCCCACCGGCGCCCGGCGCCGGGCGACGCCGATGGCGTACCGGGACTTCGTCGCGGACCCGCAGGCCCGGCGCCGCTACTGGGCCCGCAGCCACCTCGGCTGGGTGCGTATCGCCGCCGCCCGGCCCAACGCCGGGCACCGCGTGGTCGCCCAGCTCGAACGGGACGGCCTGGTGTGCGGTGTCGTCACCCAGAACGTCGACGGGCTGCACCAGGCCGCCGGGACCACCCGGGTCGTCGACCTGCACGGCAGCCTGGCCCGCGTGGTCTGCCTGGGCTGCCGGGCGGTCAGCCCCCGCCGGGACCTGGCGGCCCGGCTCGAGGCCGCCAACCGGGGGTGGCGGCCCCCGGTGCGGGCGGTGCACCCGGACGGGGACGTGGACCTGGCCGACGGGGACCTCGACGGTTTCCGGTACGTCGACTGCGCCCGCTGCGGCGGGACGCTCAAGCCGGACGTGGTGTTCTTCGGGGAGGCCGTGCCGCCGCAGCGGGTGGCGGCGGCGTACCGGGTGGTGGACGCGGCCCGCCTGCTGCTGGTGCTCGGGTCGTCGTTGACGGTGCTGTCCGGGCGCCGGTTCGTGCTGCACGCAGTGCGGCAGGACATCCCGGTGGCGATCGTCAACCGGGGGGCGACCCGGGCCGACGCGCACGCCTGCCTGACCGTCGACGCCCCCCTGGGCCAGGCGCTACCCGCGCTGCTGGCGGCCCTCCCTCCCCGCATGAAGGCGTCCTTCTGACCCTTCTTGAGTAGTGAAGGACGCCTTCATGCCGAGGGACCACGTCAGCGGTCCCGGCGGAGGGCGCGGCCGGCCCACGCGAGCGCCGCGAGCGAGGCGGCACCGGCCGCCAGCGGGCGCTTCCGCTGCGCCAGCCACAGCTGCACGCTGTGGTCGTGCGCCCGGTCGTCGAAGGCGCCGTGCGCCCCCTGGTCGCCGGGGACCGGCGTGAACACGTCGTCGCCGATCATCGTGCTCGCCGGCTGGTCGCTCTGCTGGCTCTGGTAGCCGGTCCGGCCGAGGTACCGGTCGAGCAGGCCGGGCGCCACCCGGTTGCCCAGCACCGTCAGCACGGTGGGTGCGCCGACCCAGGTGCTGCGCCGGGGGTGGTCGACGACGTACGCGACGGCCCGGGCTCCCACCTCCGGCTGGTAGATGGGCGGCACGGGCTGCGGGTGTCCGGGCAGCCGGGTGCGTACCCAGTCGAACTGCACCGTGTTCAGCGCCGGCATGTGCACCATCGACACCCGCACCCGGCTGTGCCGGTGGTGCAGCTCGGTGAGCACCGACTCGGTCAGGCCCACCATGGCGTGCTTCGCCCCGCAGTACGCCGACTGCAGCGGGATCCCCCGGAACGCCAGGGCCGAGCCGACCTGGACCAGGTGACCGCGGTCCCGGGGCACCATCCGGCGCAGCGCCGCCCGGGTGCCGTTGACGGTGCCCAGGTAGGTCACCGCGGTGACCCGGTCGAACTCCTCCGCGGTGACGTCGAGGAACTCGGCGAAGACGCTGACCATCGCGTTGTTGACCCAGACGTCGATGGGGCCCAGCTCCTCCTCGACCTGGCGTGCGGCCGCCTCGACCTGGGCGTCGTCGGCGACGTCGACGGGTACGCCCAGCCCCCGCCGGTGGCCCGCCTGCACGTCCTCGACCGTGCCGCGCAGCCCGTCCGGGTCACGGGCCAGCACCGCCACGTCCCATCCGCGGTCGGCGAGCTCCCGGACGATCGCCCGGCCCAGCCCGGCTGACCCTCCCGTCACCACGGCAACACCCCGCCCGACCTGCTCGACCATCCACCGCCTCCCTCGCTGCTCCCGTCCGCCCTACCCCCGGCTTCCCCGCCCGGAACCGTTCCGCGTCGGCTTCGCGGACTGTCAGCCCCAGGCCGGGGGCCGCCGGGTTGACCAGGTAAACGTGGTCAACCGGTCCTTGGCCTGGTCTGCGCGCCGTGCAAGGCACCGGCAAACCGTGCAAGGCGGGGGGCCTCGCCGGCCCTTGCAGCCGGCCCGGTTAGCCGGCGCCTCCGCGTGGTACCTGCTGGGGCGGTGGGCGACGAGGGGGGCCGGGTGGCGGCAGGGACGGGGGGCGTGGCCGAGGTGGCCCGGCGGGTCTTCGGGTAAGACGTGCTGCGGCCCGGCCAGGCCGAGGCGATGGCCGCGGTCGCCGCGGGCCGGGACACCCTCGTCGTCCTGCCCACCGGGGCCGGCAAGTCGGCGGTGTACCAGGTGCCCGCCGTCCTGCGCCGCGGCCCCACCGTCGTCGTCTCCCCGCTCATCGCCCTGCAGCAGGACCAGGTGGCCCGGCTGGCCGAGCTGGGCCGTCGTACGCAGGCGTTCGCGGTGAGCTCGGCGGTGACCGAGGGGGAGCGGGACGAGGCCTTCCGCCGGGTCGCCGACGGCGCCGCGGAGTTCCTCTTCCTCGCCCCCGAGCAGCTCGCCAACCCCGACGTGCTGGCCCGGGTCGCCACCCTGCGGCCCAGCCTGGTGGCGGTGGACGAGGCGCACTGCGTGTCCTCGTGGGGCCACGACTTCCGCCCCGACTACCTGCGCCTCGGGGAGCTCGTCGACGCGCTCGGCCACCCTCCGGTGGTGGCGCTCACCGCCACCGCGGCGCCCCCCGTCCGCGACGACATCGTCACCCGGCTGCGGCTGCGGGACCCGCTGGTCGTCGTGCGCGGCTACGCCCGGCCGAACATCGTCCTGGAGGTGGTGCGGGTCCTGCCCCCGGAGGAGCAGCGGGCGGCGCTGCTCGACCGGGCGGCGAACCTGCCCGCCCCCGGCCTGGTGTACGCCGGAACGCGCCGCGGCGCCGAGGAGCTGGCCGCCGCGGCCGGCGCGCGGGGCCGGTCGGTGGCCGTCT
>JBMOMH010000120.1:0-1020 GCA_049323135.1 Actinomycetota bacterium | reverse complement strand
CCCGACGGCGAAGCCGCCGTCGCGCCACAGCCGGTAGACCCCGACGGAGCGGGCCCGCCACGCCGGATGGGCGACGTCGCCGACGGCGGCGAGCAGCGTCGGGTAGACCATCGCGGTACCGACCCCGAGCAGGACCGCCGCGACGGCCCACCAGGTGAAGGCGTCGCCGAGCGCGACCAGGGCCAGCCCGAGCGCCTGCGTCCACATGCCGGCGGCGATGAGCCACTTGCGGCCCCACCGGTCGGACAGCGCGCCGGTGAACAGCTGTCCGACGCCCCACACCGCCGGGTACAGGGCGGCGAGGACGCCGATCCGGCCGACGGACAGCCCGGCGGCGGCGAACAGCACGGGGAACAGCCCCCACGCCAGGCCGTCGTTGAGGTTGTTGACCAGGCCGGCCTGACTGGCCGAGGAGAGGGCCGGCTCCCGGAAGCTGGTCTGGATGAACACGTCCCGGTCGGCCAGCCGGTCGTGCAGGTGGTCGTGGCGGCCGTCGGCCCGGGCGACGTGGTTCGCCGCCTCCAGCTCGGCGTGGCCGCGGGTCTCCCGCACGACCAGGGTGGACAGGCCCAGGCCCAGGGCGGCGAACGCGACCCCGAGCAGGAACGGCGCGGGCCGCAGGCCGTACGCCTCGGCCAGGTACCCGGTGGCCAGTGCCGTCGCCGCCACGGCGGCGTACCCGGCGGCCTCGTTCAGTCCCATGGCGGTGCCGCGCCGGGCCGGGCCGACCAGGTCGATCTTCATGATGACGGTCGTGGACCAGGTCAGGCCCTGGCTGACGCCGAGGAGCACGTTGGCCACGACGACCCACGCCCACGCCGGCGCCCAGATGAGCAGCAGCGGCACCGGGACGGCGACCAGCCAGCCGACGACCAGCACCGGCTTGCGACCGAAGCGGTCCGCCCAGGTGCCGGCGGCGTAGTTGGTGGCGGCCTTGGCCAGCCCGAACGCGAGGATGTAGGTCAGCGCGGCGGTGTACGCGGTCAGCCCGAACTCGGTCTCGGCGAGCAGCGGCAGCAC
>JBMOMH010000119.1:0-1021 GCA_049323135.1 Actinomycetota bacterium | reverse complement strand
GGCAGCCCCGCCTGCCTCCGCAGCAGGTTCGATACCGCCTCCACCACGAGCGCGTAGCCGCCCACCACCAGCACCGTCAGGCCCAGCCACACGACGGACCGGCGGACAGCGATCTCCAGGTCGTAGAGCCGGTAGCGCAGCACACACACGGTGGCCGCGGCCGGCAGCAGCGGCAGGGCAATGGTCTGCACGTAGGGCGCGGCCGCCGAGAGCGGCGGGGTAGCGACAGCCGTGAGCACGGCCAGGGCCGCGGCGACGACGTACGGGGCGATCCGCCGCCGGTCGTCCCGCCCGGCGCGGTGCAACCGGAACAGCAGGGATGCGAACGAGGCCAGCGCGGAGACACCGAGCGCCACGATCAGCGGGCCGGCAGCGGCCGCCATGGCGTCGCTACCGCCGAGCGGATTGGCGACCAGGGTGTCCTCGTCGAGGTGGACCTGCGGCCCGAGCATTCCGGCGGCGACCAGCCCGGCCATCACCGCGACGCTGACCCAGGCCAGCGGGCGCCAGCGGCGGCTCGGCGGCGCGCCGTCGGGAAACAGCAGCAACAACAGGGTCAGCTGCGGACCCAGCGCCAACACGTAGGCCCATTCCGCGATCCAGGCGGCCGTCAGCATCCCCGGCCAGCCCCAGGTCCGGGCGGCGGTCACCCAGGCGCTGACCGCCGCGGTCACCGCATACGCCAGGCCGGAGCCGGCGAACAGCCAACCCATGGGATTGCCTGGCACCCGAGCGGCGAGGTAGCCGCCGAGCACCGCGCTCGCAGTGCCGACGACGACATCGACGATCAGGTGGCTGCCGACTAGGTCGCCCCCAGCCGCCACCGTCACTCCCGTCGCAGCCACGGCCAACCCGGATGGCCCGGCCGCGAGTGCGACCGAGACCACCCGGAACGTCCCCCTCCGGACGGCCGGCGTGCTGAGGGTATTCGCCACGGCATCTACGCTGCCACGACCATGCCCGGGCCAGCGGCCCGGCGAGCGGCAAACACCAGCGCGGTACCTGAAGCGGCGACATCCAG
>JBMOMH010000118.1:0-1022 GCA_049323135.1 Actinomycetota bacterium | reverse complement strand
CGTCCGGGCGTCCGACCGGGCTCTCGTACGGGCGTCCGGCGGGTCCTCGTGCGGGCGTCCGGCGGTCCCCCCGTACGAGCCTCCGGTGGCCCGTCCAGCCCCCCGGACCGCGGCGGGGCCCCGGCGGGCCACTCCCTGGCTCTGCCGAGTGACCCCGTGTGCCTCAGCAACCCCTCCAACCCCGACAACCCCTACGGTTGGCCAGATTGGCCATAGAGATGGGATTCTGTGGTAGTAAATATGGCCTATAGCCCATATTTACTACCACAGACTCTGTTCCTTCTCCAAAGTTTGTGTCTGGTGCTTACAGAGGGGCCAGAGGGTTCCCTGCGGCGCGGTCTGGGGCACCGCGCCCGGGCGGCTGGTCGTCGACTGGAGGCCTGGGACCGAAGCGTGGACCCGCAGCGTGGACCCGAAGCGTGGCCCGGAGGCCTGGGCCCCAAGCCCGGCCCGGAGGCTTGGGCCCGAACCGCCGGCCTCAAGCGGGGCCGGGGGCTGGGCCCGAACCGCCGGCCTCAAGCGGGCCCGGTGCCGGCCGGGCTGGAGCGTCGCTCGGGGCGGGGCGGTCGGTACCGGGCCAGCCCGGAGGCTAGCCTCGGGTCCCGTGCCTGGTGTGCCACCCGCCCGCTACGCCTACCTCGGCCCGGAGGGGACCTTCGCCGAGTCGGCGCTGCGGTCCCTGCCCGGCGCCGCCCGGGGCGAGCGGCTGCCGCGCCCCACCGTGGCCGCCGCCCTGGACGCGGTGCGCGCCGGGGAGGCGGCCGGCGCCGTCGTACCGCTGGAGAACTCCGTCGAGGGCGCGGTCACCACGACCCTGGACGAGCTGGCTACCGGGGAGCCGCTGGTCATCACTCGCGAGGTGCTGCTGCCGGTGACCTTCGCGCTGCTGGGCCGGCCGGGCTGCGACGTGTACGCCGTCCGCCGGGTGGTGACCCACCCGCACGCCGCGGCCCAGTGCCGCCGCTGGCTGGCCAGCCATCTGCCCGAGGCCCAGGTGCGCCCCGCCGCGTCCACCGCGGCGG
>JBMOMH010000117.1:0-1032 GCA_049323135.1 Actinomycetota bacterium | reverse complement strand
GGCCTGGCCGGGCCCGCGGCCGGGCTGGCCGCGGCGGCGGCCGCCGGGCCGGGCCGGGTGGTGGCGGTGGACCTGCCCAGCGGAGTGGACCCGGACACCGGGGAGGTGGGCCCGGGGGCGGTGCGCGCCGACCTCACGGTGACCTTCGGGACCGGCAAGCCCGGCCTGTACGTCGACCCCGGTGCCGCCCACGCCGGGCTCGTCGTCGTCGTCGACCTCGGGCTGGCCCCGGAGCTGCCCGACCGGCCCGCGCTGCGGCTCGCCCAGGCCGCCGACGTGGCCGCCCTGCTGCCCCGGCCCGCCCCCGACTGGGACAAGTACCGCCGGGGTGTCCTCGGCGTCGCCGCCGGCTCCCCGGCGTACACCGGGGCGGCCGTGCTCTGCGCCGGCGGGGCCCTGGCCACCGGAGTGGGCATGGTCCGGGTGCTGGCCGACCCCCCGGTGGCGGCGGCGGTCCGGGCCCGCTGGCCGGAGGCCGTGGTCACCGTCGCCCGCGACGAGACCGACCCCCTCGCGGGGGTAGGCCGGGTGCAGGCGTGGGTGGCCGGCCCTGGGTCGGGCACCGATCCCGCCGCGGCGGCGCGGCTGTCCGCCCTGCTGGGCACCCCGGGGCCGCTGCTGGTCGACGCTGACGGGCTCACCGTGCTCGGGCGGCTGCTCGACGCCGACCCCGACCTGCTGCGCCAGCGGGCCGGGCCCACGCTGCTCACCCCGCATGCCGGGGAGCTGGCCCGGCTGCTGTCCGCCGACCGGGCTGCGGTGGAGGCGCGGCGGCGCGCGCACGTCCAGGAGGCGGTGGACCGGTGGGGGGCGACCGTCCTGCTCAAGGGCCGGACGACGCTGGTCGCCGGGCCGGGGCAGGTGCCGTGGGCCAACCCCACGGGCACCCCCTGGCTGGCCACGGCCGGCACCGGCGACGTGCTCGCCGGAATGATCGGCGCGTTCATCGCGCAGGGCATCGAGCCGATGCAGGCGGCGCTCGGCGCAGTGTGGCTGCACGGCCGCGCCGCCGAAGCGTATGGCGGCGACGTG
>JBMOMH010000116.1:0-1034 GCA_049323135.1 Actinomycetota bacterium | reverse complement strand
GCTGGCGGCGACGATGACGTGCCAGCCGGCCAGCCGCTCCAGGCCGTCGCTGTCGGCCGGGTCCTTCAGGAACTTCAGCCGCCCCGAGGAGCGCAGGCCCTCGTAGGGGTTGCGGCCCATGGCGTGGCTGAAGCCGCGCCGGCGGAACACCTCGGTGGCCTCGATCGCCAGCGGGGAGTCCAGGAAGATGTCCACGGGCGGGATGTCGCCGCCCTCCACCAGGATCTCGAGGTCGGCCAGGATCTCCTGCGAGCGCTCGACGGCGAAGGCGGGGATCAGCAGCGGCCCGCCCGCGGCGCGCGCCTCGCGCAGCTCCTCGGCCAGCATCCGCCGGCGGGTGGCGGGGTCGGGCGTCGGCCGGGCGCGGGCGCCGTAGGTGGACTCCACGATCAGGTGGTCGACCCCCGAGGGGCCCTCCGGATCGGCCACGAAGTCGCGGCCGCCGGGCCCGAGGTCGCCCGAGAACAGCAGGGTCATGGGCTCGCCGGCCCCCTCGTCGACCCGCACCTCGATCGAGGCGGAGCCCAGCATGTGGCCGGCGTTCCAGAAGACGGCGGTCACGCCGGGGGCGACCTCGACCTCGCGCTGCAGCTTCACCGTCCGGAACAGCTCCAGCGTCCGGTGGGCGTCGCGCACGGTGTAGATCGGCTCCACGGGCGGGCGGCCCCGCCGCTGATTGCGGCGGTTGAGCTGGCGCACCTCGCTCTCCTGGATGTCTCCGGCGTCGGGGAGCATCACCGCGCAGAGGTCCCGGGTCGCGCCGGTGGACCAGATCTTCCCCTTGAAGCCCGCCCGCATCAGCTTGGGCAGCAGGCCCGAGTGGTCGATGTGGGCGTGGGTCAGCAGGACCGCGTCCACCTCCCGCGCGTCGAACGGGAACGGCTCGTAGTTCAGGGCCTTCAGCGACTTGGGGCCCTGGAACATGCCGCAGTCCACCAGCACCGTCGCCCGGCCGGTGACGATCCGGGCGCAGAAGCCGGTGACGCAGCCCGCCGCGCCGTGGAACGAGAGTTCGGCCATCAGGCGCGGGCGCG
>JBMOMH010000115.1:0-10830 GCA_049323135.1 Actinomycetota bacterium | reverse complement strand
GGCGCCCGGGCCACCCGCTCGGCCGCCGGGCGCCCGCGGCCGGCGGCCGGACGGGCCGGCGTACGCCGGGGCCGGGCGGTCCGGGCCGTCCCGTCGGACCCCCCCGGCTCGCCGATGGGGATCACCCGCGCGTCAGCCACGGCGACCCGCCAGGCCGGCCAGCGGTCCCGCCCCCACGCGGCGGGCCAGACCCTCCAGCAGCTCCCCCACGGCGGTCACCGCGCGGTCGGCCCCCTGCGGGCCGGGGAGCCCGGCATGCCGCACGTAGTCGTCGAAGGCCGCGCGGGTCGACCAGCGGGGGACCCAGCCGAGCTGCTCGCGCAGCCGCCCCAGGTCGACCACCCGGCCGTAGGTGAGCAGGCGCACCTGCTCCGTGGTGAAGTCGGCGACCCCGGCACCGCGCAGCGCGCGGGCGACCCAGGCGGCCGCCGGCGGCGGGATCGGCGCCGCGGGCCGCCCGGCCCGCCGGAGGGCCTGGGACAGCATGAGGACCCCGGGGCCGGCCACGTTGTACGCCCCCACGTGGTCACCCAGCGCCGCGCGGCGCAGCACCTCGACGGCGTCGTCCTCGTGGAGGAACTGCAGCCGGGGGTCGAAGCCGAGGACCGTGGGCACGACGGGCAGCGCGAAGTACCGGGTGAACGCGCTGTGCACCCGCGGCCCGATGAGGTTGGCCAGCCGCAGCACCGTCACGGCGACGTCGGGTCGGCGGCGGGCGAAGCCGCGCACGTAGCCCTCGATCTCCACGACGTCCTTGGCGTAGCCCGAGCTGGGCTGGGACCGCGGCTCGCTCTCCTCGGTGAACAGCGCCGGGTCCCGGGGGGAGGCGCCGTAGCAGGCGGTCGAGGACTTCAGGACGAAGCGGCGCAGGCTGGCCGCCTTCTGGCAGGCGGCGAGCAGCTGCATCGTGCCGATGACGTTCATCTCCTTCATCGACGACCGTCCCCCGGCGGACAGCGGGGCGGCGATGACGGAGGTGTGCACCACGGTGTCCACCCGGGCGGTGCCGATGACCCGGGCTATGACCGGGTTGCGGATGTCGGCCCGGACGAACTCGACGCCTGGCTGCGCGTCGCGCGGCGCGACCACGTCGACGCCGATGACCTGCCGCACCCGCTCGTCCGCGGCCAGGGCCCGGGCCAGCTGGTCGCCCAGCAGGCGGGAGACCCCGGTGACGAGCACGACCCGTCGCATCGCCTCCAGCCTCCCCGCCTCTCCGTCGGCCCGGGCGCGTGCAGCGGTGCGGCGCCGGGCTACTTCTTGTTGCGCCGCTGCACACGGGTGCGCTTGAGCAGCTTGCGATGCTTCTTCTTCGCCATCCGCTTGCGCCGCTTCTTGATGACTGAACCCACGGGGCACACCTTCGCGTCGTCGGTGGGACACGGCGAGGCCAGGCGGCCCGCGGACCTCAGGGTAGCCGGGACCGCCCCAGCGCCCGCCCGGAGGCCCAGCCGGGCACCGTCCCAGCGCCCGCCCGGGGGCCCAGCCGGGCACCGGCCCGGCCGGCGGCGTACCAACACCTGACCGGCCCGTGACCCTTTCCCGGACCGCTCGTTACAGGGGCAACCCGCCCGTCCCGGCCGTCGCGGCCGGCCCCCTGTGGAGGTCCCATGCGGAGACGATCTCTCCCTGCCGCCCTCGCCGCCGGCACCGCCCTGGTGACCGTGCTCGCCCTGGCCCCGGCCCCGGCCGGTGCGGTGCAGGCCCCCCCGACAGCCGGGGCCGCCGACCCGGTGGCCACCGTGGACGTCCGGCCCACCGGGGTGCTGCCGTCCGCGGCCGCCCGGGACGCGACCACCCGGCTGCTCGCCGGCGCCCAGGCCACGGGGACCCGGGCGCGGGCCAGCTGGGACGGCCGGTTCGGCACCCTGCGCTCGCTGACCGCGGCCCAGGGCTACCTCACCGCGCCCCGCTCCGGGGCGGCCCGCGACGTGGCCCGCGCCTGGCTCGGTTCGGCGCCCGAAGCCTTCGGCCTGGCCACCGCGGACGTCGCCGCGCTCGCCGTGGTCCGCGACCACGCGCTGCCCGGCACCGGCACCCGGGTGGTCACCTTCCAGCAGGTAGCCGGCGGGGTGGCGACCGCCCAGGGCGGGCGGCTGACCGTGGCCGTGACCCGGGACGGCAAGGTGCTCTCCTACGCCGGCAACCCGGCGCCGGGGGGCGCCCTGCGCGGGGCCTTCACGCTGAGCCCGGCCCAGGCCCTGGGCAAGGTCGCGGCCCTGGTGGCCGCCGGCACGGCGTTCACGCCGCAGGCCGCCGGGCGGGTGCAGGCCGGCTGGGAGGTGTTCGAGGGCGGGCCGTTCGCCGGCCCCCACTACGTGCGCCAGGCCGCCTTCCCCACCAAGGACGGGCCGGTGGCGGCGTACCGGGTGCTCTTCGTGCAGCGGCTGGACGCGGCGTACGAGAGCGTCGTCGACGCGGCCACCGGCCGGCAACTCTACCGGCGCAGCCTGGTCGACCAGGAGGCCGAAGGCACCGTGTACGACAACTTCCCGGGGGCGCCGCGCGGCGGCACACCGGTGATCCGCAGCTTCGGCCCGACCGCCGAGTCGCCCAGCGGGTACGTCGACCCCACCGGCGTCGCCGGGCTGCCCGGGCCGACCACGTTCGGGAACAACGCCAACACCTACGCCAACTACTCCAACTTCCTCGTGCCCGCCGACCAGGCGCCGCGACCGGTGAGCCCGACGGCGCAGTTCAACTACAGCTACGCGCAGAACTGGGTGCGCAGCAAGGGACAGGCGGTGCCGCCGTCGTACGCGAGCGACCTGGATCCGGCCGCGACGAACCTGTTCTGGCACCACAACCGCATCCACGACGAGTTCTACCGGCTCGGGTTCACCGAGAGCGCCGGCAACTTCCAGACCGACGGCGGGGACCCGATCCTCGGGCTGGTGCACGCGGGCGCGGTGAGCGGCGGTGCCCCCACCTACACCGGCCGGGACAACGCGTACATGCTGACGCTGCCCGACGGCATCCCCTCGTGGAGCGGGATGTTCCTGTGGGAGCCCATCAACGACGCCTTCGAGGGCCCGTACGCCGACGGCAACTTCGACGCCTCGGTGATCGAGCACGAGTACACGCACGGGCTGACCAGCCGGTACGTCGCCGGCGGCGAGGCCCTGGGCTCCCAGCAGGCCCGGTCCATGGGCGAAGGCTGGGGCGACTGGTACGCCCTGAACTACCTGTTCCGTGAGGGCCTGTCGGACAAGGCCGTCGTCGGCGAGTACGTCACCGGCAACGGGTCCCGGGGCATCCGCAACTGGTCCCGCGACGCCACGCCGGTCGGCTTCGGTGACATCGGCTACGACATCACCGGGCCGCAGGTGCACGCCGATGGGGAGATCTGGTCGGCGATGCTGTGGGACCTGCGCACCGCGCTGGTCGCCCGGTACGGCAACGCCCAGGGGTCGGAGGTGGCCGCCCGACTGGTCACCGACGCGATGCCGCTGTCGGCCCCGGACCCGTCGTTCCTGGACATGCGCGACGCAATCCTCGCCGCCGACGTCGACCGCTACCACGGCGACAACTTCGACGCCATCTGGAACGCCTTCGCCCGCCGTGGCGCGGGGGCGTCGGCGACCAGCAAGGGCGGCGACGACGTCGACCCCACGCCGGGGTTCGACTCGCTCAACCCGGCGAGCAACGGGACCCTGCTGGGCCGGGTCGTCAACGCCGCCACCGGCGAGCCGGTGGCCGGGGCGCGGGTCATCCTGGGCGAGTACGAGGCGCGGGTGACCCCGGTGCGGGTGACCTCCGACCAGGGCGGGTTCGGCGTCCGGGCGGTGGCCGGCACCTACTCGGTGACCGTGCAGGCCCCTGGGTTCGGTGCCCAGACGTTCCGGGGGGTCACCGTGACGGCCGGGCAGGCGACCCGGCTGCGGCTGCGGCTGCAGCCCAACCTCGCCTCGAAGGCGAACGGGGCGGCCGTGGTGTCGGTGTCCAGCGAGGACGCTGCCCAGCCGGCGGTGAACCTCATCGACGACACCGAGGCGAGCGTGTGGTCGACCAAGCCGGCCAGCAAGCCCTACAACGACGGCCCCGACCAGCGCGTCGTCGTCAAGCTGGCGAAGCCGGCCCGGATCGCGCAGATCCAGGTGAGCGCGTACAAGAGCACGACGGCGTCCCGGTTCGCCGCGATGAAGGACTTCACCTTCCAGGTGTCCGACGACGGCGTGGTGTGGCGGACGGTGCAGACCGGCGGGTTCACCTACGAGAAGCCCCGACCGGTCGCCCCGGACCTGCACTACAAGACGTTCACCCTGGCCACCCCGGTGACCGCCGGCTACGTCCGGTTCTTCGTCGACTCGGTGCAGGGCGAGACGCTGCGGTACGCGCAGGCGGCCGAGCTGCAGGTGTTCGCCGACCGGGTGCGGGGCGTCGAGCCGCTGCCGGTGGGGCCGGAGGAGCCGGTGACCGACGGCGGGACCATCGCCGTGGGCAACCCGACGACGGGCGACCCGACGGGGGTGCAGAACGTGTTCGGGGTGACCGGGACGGACTTCACCCGCAACTGCGGCACGGTCCCCCCGGCCACCCAGGGCGCCGACGGCTGGGTGACCGCCCTGCCGGCGTCGTTCGGGGACGGCACGCACACGGTGACCATGGCGCCGGCACCCGGCGCCGGGCCGCTCACCGACCTGGACCTGTACTTCCTGGACGCCAACTGCCAGCTGCTGGGGGCGCAGGCCACGTCGGGGGCCGGCGAGTCCGCCGCGCTACCCGGGGGCACCCGCTACGTGCTGACCCAGCTGTGGATGGGAGTGCAGGTGCCGTTCACCCTGACCGCCCGCGGCCCCGGCTGACCCTCACCCCGCACGCATGAAGGCGTCCTTCTGACCCCACTTGGGTAGTGAAGGGCGCCTTCATGCGTCTCGGCAGGGGCTACCCGGCCGAGAAGTAGGCCTCCTTGAGGTAGGCGTGCACGGCGTGCTCCGGCACCCGGAATGACCGGCCTACCCGCACCGCCGGCAGCTCGCCGGAGTGGACCAGCCGGTAGACGGTCATCTTGGACACGCGCATCACCGCCGCGACCTCGGCGACGGTGAGGAACTTCACCTCACCCAGCGGACGTTCACCCGCAGCCATCTGGCACCGACCTTCGGCACGTGGCGGGCTCCGGCTTCCCCTCCGGTGCGCGTGGACGCACGTGCATTGGTACGAATGTAGTGGTCCCTGGGGTCACTGGGGAAGCGGTTGCGAACTGTCGTGCAGCAGGCCGGCGGCGTCGAGCAGGTACGTCGTGAGCGGAGCGTAGTGATGTGGTGCCACGTTGTCGTCCAGCGGGACGACGACGTGGACCTTGCCCTCCGCCTCCCCCACAAACAGGGCCGGGTCGTTGCAGTCGGCGAAGCCGATCGCGTCGACGCCGGCCTGGCCGGCCGCCCCGGCCCAGCCATGGTCGGCGACGACCAGGTCCGGCGGGGCCTCTCCGGCGTTCCGCAGCGCCTGCAGCATGGCGCGCATCGGCCGGGCCGAGTGGGTGTGCTTGAGCTCGGCCCCGGCGTGCAGGACCGCGACGCCGCCGATGTAGCGCAGGTCGCGCCAGGCCGGGCCCTCGCGGGTCTGGGTCTGGTAGGCCCACCCGGCCGCGGGCATGAGCAGCCGGCAGCCGGCCTCCTCCAGCGCTCGGGCGACCTCGACGTGGATCGCGAACAGCCCGGCCGGGTGCCCAGTGGCCACCATGACCCGCTCCCGCCGCTGTGCCGCCCGGGCCAGGCGGGCGGCGTACCGGTCCAGCGCGGCCAGGGTCAGCGCGACGTCGATGCGGTCCGGCCCGGCCCGGTAGCCGGGGTCGGGGACGACGCCGCACCGCCGGGCCATCAGCGCGAGCACCTCCTCAGGGGTCCAGCTGCCGGCCGGCTCCAGCCCGAAGAGGAACTGGGGGTTGCGCTCGCTCATCAGCCGGAAGTTGCGCAGGTTGTTCTCCCGAGGGGTGGCCACGTCACCCGCGATGCGGGTCGCCTCCAGGTGGGCCCGCAGCTGCGCGCGGGTCGGCACCGGGACGTCGAGGAGCGTGGTCACAGGTCCACCATGGGGTCCAGCCCGTGGGCGGGGAACACTGCGCGCCGCGTCGCCATGATCGAACGGTCTACCCCGTCGGCGGGGTCGTAGCCCTCACTCCAGTCGCGGACGGCGGGCGTGCGCCCGTCGGTCATCCGGGTGGGCGCGGTCTGCCCCGTACGCCGGGCCACCTCCTCGCGCCAAGCTGGGGGGCAGGCCGCGTCCGGAGGCAGCGGCCGGCCGGCCACCTCGGCCAGCAGGTGGCTCCAGGCGCGGGGCACCACGGTGACCAGCTCGTAGCCGCCGCCGCCGGTGGCCACCCAGCGCCCGGCGGCATGCTCGTGGGCGAGCCGATGCAGCGCCGCCGTGGCGGCCCGCTGCCCGTCGACGGAGAGCATCAGGTGGGCCAGCGGGTCCAGAGCGTGGCTGTCGCAGCCGTGCTGGGTCACCAGCACCTGCGGGGCAAACGCCTCGAGCAGCCGGGGCACCACGGCGTGGAAGGCGCGCAGCCATCCCTCGTCGCCGGTGCCCGGGGGTAGGGCCACGTTCACCGCGCTGCCTTCCGCGCCCGGCGCCCCGGTCTCCTCCGGCGTACCGCCCCGGTAGGGGAACAGCGAGCGGGTCGACTCGTGCAGCGAGATCGTCAGCACCCGGGGGTCGCTGTAGAAGAGCTCCTGCACCCCATCCCCGTGATGGGCGTCGATATCGACGTAGGCCACCCGCTCGGCGCCGTTCTCCAGCAACCAGGCGATGGCCGCCGCGACGTCGTTGTAGATGCAGAAGCCGGAGGCGGCGGCGCGCAGCGCGTGGTGCAGCCCACCGGCGACGTTCACCGCGTGCGCGGCCTGGCCGGTCCACACCGCCCGCGCCGCGGTCACGCTGGCCGCGAGCACGCGCTGGGAGGCCTCGTGCATCCCGGGGAAGACGGGGTTGTCGTCGCTGCCCAGCCCGTACGCCAGGTCGGGGGTCGGCGGGTCGCCGCCGGCCGCGACCACCGCGGCGACGTACTCGGCGGCGTGTACCCGCAGCAGGTCGGCCGCGGCGGGCTCGTCGGGGGGGACCAGCCGCACCCCGGGGCCGTCGAGGACGCCCAGGGCCCGGGCCAGCCGCACCGTCAGGTCCACCCGGACCGGGGCCAGGGGGTGTCCGGGGCCGAAGTCGTACCCGGTCAGCGCCTTGTCCCAGACGACGTACGCCGGGTGGCAGGCGTCCGCGTCGGGACCCGGGGCAGCGGCGTTCATGGCCTCCCACGCTACCCGCCCCCCCGCTGCCCACCCCCAACCCGCCCCCCGTAGCGATCATGCAGAAGTTGAGCGGCGCTGCCCGGCTGGACGACCTCCCGACCCGTTAAGAGCTGCATGATCGCTACGAGAAGAGGGGGGTTAGGCGTGGCGGGCGCCCAGCTCCCGGGACCGGTCCCGGGCCGCCTCCAGCGCGGCGAGCAGGGCGGCTCGTACGCCGTGGTTCTCCAGCTCCCGGATCGCGCTGATCGTCGTCCCGGCCGGGGAGGTCACCGTCTCGCGCAGGGTCACCGGGTGCTCGCCGGAGTCCCGCAGCATGACCGCGGCCCCGACCGCGGTCTGCACGATCAGGTCGTGGGCCACCGCCCGGGGCAGGCCGAGCAGGATCCCGGCGTCGGTCATCGCCTCGACCAGGTAGTAGAAGTACGCCGGCCCGCTGCCGGACAGCGCGGTGACGGCGTCCTGCTGGGACTCCGGCACCCGCAGCACCTTGCCGACCGGTCGCAGCAGCTCCTCGGCCCGGGCCAGGTGGGCCGCCGTCGCGTGGGCACCCCCCGACAGCACGCTCATCGCCTCGTCGACCAGGGCCGGCGTGTTCGTCATCACCCGCACCACCGGTACGCCGGCGGCGAGCCGGCGCTCGATGAAGGAGGTGGGGATGCCGGCGGCGAGGGAGACGACCAGCCGGTCGGCGGGGACGTGCGGGGCCAGCTCGTCCAGCAACCCCTCGATGTCCTGCGGCTTGACGGCGAGCAGCAGCACGTCGGCGGTCTTCGCGGCCTCGTCGTTGCCGGCGACGGCGACCCCGAACCGCTCCCGCAGCTCCGCCGCGCGCTCGGCCCGGCGCACGGTGACCAGCAGCTCCCCCGGCGGCTTGCCGGCCCGCAGCAGGCCGGACAGCAGCGTCTCGCCCATCTTGCCGGCACCGAGCACGGCGACGACATCGCTCACGCGGTCCTCCCGAATCCCGTTGTCGTTCCCGACGGCGGCCTGGCGGCGTACGTCATCGGCGGGCGAGCAGGGCCCGCAGGAAGAACCCGAGGTTGGCCGGCCGTTCGGCCAGCCGCCGCATCAGGTACGGGTACCACTCCTGCCCGTAGGGCACGTACACCCGGACCGTCTCCCCGGCCGCGGCCAGCTCCCGCTGCGCCTCGGGCCGTACGCCGTACAGCAGCTGGAACTCGTACCCGCCCTGGGCCCGCCCGGCCCGGACGGCCAACGCCGCGGCGATGTCCAGCAGGCGCGGGTCGTGCGTGGCGACCATCGGGTAGCCCGACCCGGCCAGGAGTACCTTCAGGCAGCGCACGAAGGAGCGGTCCACCTCGGCCGGGCGGCGGTAGGCGACCGTCGCCGGGGCCGCGTAGGCCCCCTTGCACAGCCGGATCCGGGACCCGGGGCCGGCCAGCTCGCGGCAGTCGGCCTCCGTCCGCCGCAGGTAGGCCTGCAGCACCCCGCCGACGTCGGGGAAGTCCCGGCGCAGCTCCCGCAGCACGGACAGCGTCGCGTCCACGGTCGGGTAGGCCTCCATGTCCAGGGTGACCGTGGTGCCCGCCGCCGCGGCGGCCCGGCAGACCTCGGCGGCGTGGTCCAGGGCGATCCGCTCCCCGTCGCCGGGCAGCGCCAGGCCGAGCGCGGACAGCTTGACCGACACCTCCGCGGCCGGGGTCAGCCCGGCGCCGGCCAGCCGGTCCAGCAGCGCCAGGTACGCCTGGGCGTTGCCCTTGGCCTGGGCCCGGTCGTGGGTGTCCTCGCCCAGGTGGTCCAGCGACACGCGCAGCCCGGCGTCGACCAGGCCGGACGCGGCCCGGACGGCGTCCTCCACGTCCACGCCGGCGACGAACCGACGCACCACCCGCCGGGACCAGGGCACCCCGGTCACCGCGGCGCGGACCCGGTCGCTGGCGGACAGCGCGAGCAGCGTACGGCGCAGCACCCGGGCCTCCTCCCGGCAGGCGGGCGGGGCGCCGGGTGGCGGGGCCGACCTGCCGCGGCCAGGCTACGGCGTACGGCGGCGCAGCGTGGCCGCACCCAGCGTCAGCGCCACGACGACGGCGAGCGCCACGACGGCCAGGTCCACCACGAAGCCACGGGTCACCGCCGCCGAACGAGTGAGCACGCCCATGGCGTCCACGGCGTAGGACAGCGGCAGCACGTCGGAGACCGCGCGCAGCACGCCGGGCAGGCGGTCCCGGGGGACGAGCAGGCCGCACAGCAGGAACTGGGGCAGCACCACGGCCGGCATGAACTGCACCGCCTGGAACTCGGTGGCCGCGAAGGCGCTGACCAGCAGGCCCAGCGCGGTGCCGAGCACGGCGTCGAGCACCGCGACGACGACCACCAGCCAGGTGGGGCCGGCGACCTGCAGGCCGAGCGGACCGAGCGCCAGGCCGGCCGCGACCAGGGCCTGCACGGTGGCCACCAGCCCGAAGGCGAGGGCGTAGCCGGCCAGCAGGTCGACCTTGCGCAGCGGCAGGGTGAGCAGCCGCTCCAAGGTGCCGCTGGTGCGCTCCCGCAGGGTCACCACGCTGGTGACGAGGAACATGACGACGAACGGGAACACGCCGAGCAGCGGGCCGCCGATCCGGTCGAAGACGGCGGTGTTCTGGTAGATCCAGGCCAGCAGGCCGACGAGCACCGCGGGCACGACGAGCATCATCGCGACGGTGCGGGGGTCTCGCCGCAGCTGGGTGAGGACCCGTACGGCGGTGGCCAGCAGCGGGTTCACCGGACCACCCCTTCGACGCGGTCGGCCTCCTCGACCAGCCGCAGGAACGCCGTCTCCATGTCCACGGCGCCGGTGCGGGCGAGCAGTGCCGCCGGGGAGTCGTCGGCCAGCAGCCGGCCCTCGCGCAGCAGCAGCAGGCGCTGGCAGCGGACCGCCTCGTCCATGACGTGGCTGGACACGACGAGGGTGACCCCGGCTGCGGCGAGCCGGTGGAACAGGTCCCACAGGTCGCGGCGCAGCACCGGGTCCAGCCCCACGGTGGGCTCGTCGAGGACGAGCAGCTCCGGGGTCCCCAGCAGCGCGGTGGCCAGGGACACCCGGGCCCGCTGGCCGCCGGAGAGCCGGCCGACGACCCGGCCGGCCGTCTCGGCGAGGTCGACCTGCTCGAGCACCCGGTCGACGTCGCGCAGGGGGGCGCCGAGCACCCGGGCGAAGTAGCGCAGGTTCTCGGCGACGGTGAGGTCGGCGTACACGCTGGGCGCCTGGGTCACGTAGCCCACCCGTCGGCGCAGCCCCGGGCTGCCGGCTGGCGCGCCGAGCACCTGCACCGTGCCGGCGGCGACGAGCTGTACCCCGACCAGGCAGCGCAGCAGCGTCGTCTTGCCACCGCCGGACGGCCCGAGCAGCCCGGTCACGCTGCCCCGGGCCACCGCGCAGGTCAGCCCGTGCAGCACGGTCCGGCCGCCCCGGCGGACCCGCAGGCCGGACACCACCACGGCCGGCTCATTATTCATCCAGGGCTCCGGCAAAGTCGTGTTTCATGAGGTCAGCAGCAGGTTGACGGGCCGGGTGGTGTCTCTGGCGTGATGTCGGAGCGCTTGGGCGATGTTGGTCCAGCCGGCGATTCGGAGGAGGCTGATG
>JBMOMH010000114.1:0-10882 GCA_049323135.1 Actinomycetota bacterium | reverse complement strand
CGCGGGTGCTCCGCTACATCGCGCGTCGCCTGCTCCAGATGGTCCCGGTCGTCTTCGGGACCACGTTTCTGATCTTCGCCCTGGTCTTCGCGCTGCCCGGCGACCCCGTGCAGACCCTGGCCGGGGAGCGCAAGCCAACCCCCTCGGTGCGCGCGGCCATCGAGGAGCGCTACCACCTCAAGGACCCGCTGCTGGTCCGGTACGGCTACTACATGGCCGGCCTGGCCAAGGGCAACCTGGGCACCACGCTGACCGGCCGGGACGTGGCCGACATCCTCAAGGAGCGCTGGCCGGTCACCATCAAGCTGGGTGGCACCGCCTTCGTCATCGAGATCGTCGTCGGGCTGTTCGCCGGCCTGCTCGCCGGCCTGCGCCGCGGCGGCTTGCTCGACAACGTGGTCCTGGTCTCCACCCTGGTCGTCATCTCGATCCCGGTGTTCGTCATCGGGTACGTGCTGCAGCTGCTGGTGGGGGTGAAGCTGCGCTGGCTGCCCGTGGCCGGCATCGGCGACGGCTGGCCGCGCAGCTACCTGCTGCCCGCCTTCGTGCTGGCCTCACTGTCGCTGGCGTACGTCGCTCGGCTGACCCGCACCAGCCTGGTCGAGAACCTGCGCGCCGACTACGTGCGCACCGCCGTCGCCAAGGGGCTGCCCCGGCGCCGGGTGGTCGGCGTCCACACCCTGCGCAACTCCCTGATCCCCGTCGTCACCTTCCTCGGTGCCGACCTCGGTGCCCTCATGGGCGGGGCGATCGTCACCGAGGGCATCTACAACATCCCGGGCATCGGCAACTCCCTGTTCCGGGCGGTCTACCTCAGCGAGGGCAGCACCGTCGTCGGCATCGTCGTCGCCCTGGTGCTCATCTACCTGTTCGCCAACCTCGTCGTCGACCTGCTCTACGCCGTCCTGGACCCGAGGATCCGCTATGACTGACCGCGCCGCCCGGCCTGGGGGCACACCTGCCGCCACGGCCGACGCCGAGGCCGTCGCCCCCGGCGGGGGCAGCTCGGCGGAGTCCGCCCTGGGCATGGGGGTGGCCACCGGCACCGAGCGCGTCGGCAGCCTGTGGCATGACGCCTGGCGGGAGCTGCGCCGAAATCCCATCTTCCTCGTCTCCTGCGTGCTGCTGCTCGTGTTCCTCACCATGGCGGTCGTGCCCCAGCTGTACGCGTTCGGCGACCCCTACGCGCTGGACGCCTGCCAGCTGTCCAACTCCCTGGGCCGGCCCAGTGCCCAGCACTGGTTCGGCTACAACTTCCAGGGCTGCGACCTGTGGAACCGCACGGTGTACGGCGCCCGGGCGTCGATCAGCGTCGGTGTGCTGGTCACCCTGTTCTCCACGGTGCTCGGGGCCGCGGTAGGCGCGTTCGCCGGCTTCTACGGCCGGTGGCTCGACGCGCTGCTGTCCCGCGTCGTCGACATCTTCTTCGCGATCCCCCTGCTGCTCGGCGCGATCGTCTTCCTCACCGTCGTCAAGCTGCCTGGCATCTGGGGCGTCGTCACCGGCCTGACCTTGCTGGGCTGGACCAGCGCCGCACGCATCATGCGCTCCACGGTCATCTCGACCCGCACCGCCGACTACGTGATGGCCGCCCGCGCCCTGGGGGCCGGCGACCTGAGGCTGCTGCGTCGGCACATCCTGCCCAACGCGATGGCCCCCGTCATCGTCGTCGCGACCATCAACCTGGGCATCATCATCGCGGTGGAGGCGACGCTGTCCTACCTCGGCGTCGGCCTGCAGCCACCGACCATCTCCTGGGGCATCGAGATCAGCGACGCGCAGCAGCGGGTGCTGCAGGCACCGCACGTGCTGCTGTTCCCCGCGATGATGCTCAGCCTCACCGTTCTCAGCTTCATCCTGCTCGGCGACGCCGTCCGTGACGCCCTCGACCCGAAGCTGCGCTGAGGAGGCCGACGTGACCACCACCGACACGGCGACGGGACGGGCCGGCACGCACCGGCGTACGGGCGGCGCACCCCTGCTCGAGGTGGACGACCTGCATGTGGAGTTCCGCACCCGGGACGGGGTGTCCAAGGCGGTCAACGGGGTGAGCTTCCGGCTCGACGCGGGGGAGACCCTCGCCGTGCTCGGGGAGTCCGGGTCGGGCAAGAGCGTGACCGCACAGGCGATCATGGGCATCCTGGACACGCCCCCCGGCTACGTGACCGGCGGGGCCATCCGCTTCCAGGGCGAGGACCTGCTGCGGCTGCCCGAGTCGGCGCGGCGCGGCTTCCGCGGGCAGCGCATCGCCATGGTCTTCCAGGACGCCCTGTCCGCGCTGAACCCGGTGTTCCCCGTCGGCTGGCAGATCGGGGAGATGTTCCGGGTGCACCAGGGCATGCCCCGCGCGCAGGCCCGGGAACGGGCCGTGGAGCTCATGGAGCGGGTGCGCATCCCGGCCGCCCGGGAGCGGGTCGGCGACTTCCCGCACCAGTTCTCCGGCGGGATGCGGCAGCGCATCATGATTGCGATGGCGCTGGCCCTCGACCCCGAGGTGATCATCGCCGACGAGCCGACGACCGCCCTCGACGTCACCGTCCAGGCACAGATCATGGACCTGCTCGCCGACCTGCAGCGCGAGCGGAACATGGGGCTCATCCTCATCACCCACGACCTGGGGGTGGTCGCCGACGTCGCCGACCGGATCGCCGTCATGTATGCAGGCCGGATCGTCGAGCAGGCGCCGGTGCACGAGCTGTACGCCCAGCCGGCGCACCCCTACACCAAGGGGCTGCTCGAGTCGATCCCCCGGGTGGACCTCAAGGGGAAGGAGCTCGTCGCCATCTCCGGGCTCCCCCCGAGCCTGCTGCGGATCCCGCCGGGCTGCGCCTTCCACCCGCGCTGCCCCTACGTCCGGGACGTCTGTCGGGTGGAGGTGCCGCCGCTGTACGGCGTGGGTCCCGGGCGCGGGTCCGCCTGCCACTTCTGGAGAGAGGTGCTCGATGACGCCGCCCGGTGAGCCCATCCTGCAGGTCCGGGACCTGGTCAAGCACTTTCCACTGACCCAGGGCATCGTCTTCAAGCGGCAGGTCGGCGCGGTCAAGGCGGTCGACGGCGTCAGCTTCGACCTGCAGCCGCGGGAGACCCTCGGCATCGTCGGCGAGTCCGGCTGCGGCAAGTCCACCGTCGCCAAGCTGCTCATGCGGTTGGAGCAGCCGACCAGCGGATCGGTGCTCTACAAGGGCCAGGACATCGCCCGGCTGCGCGGCCGGGAGTTCAAGGCCATGCGGCGCAACATCCAGATCGTGCTGCAGGACCCGTACTCCTCGCTGAACCCCCGGATGACCGTCGGCGACATCGTCGGCGAGCCCTTCGAGATCCACCCCTCTGTCGCCCCGAAGGGCAGCCGCCGACGCAAGGTGCAGGAGCTGCTCGAGGTGGTCGGGCTCAACCCGGAGCACATCAACCGCTACCCGCACCAGTTCTCCGGCGGGCAGCGGCAGCGCATCGGCATCGCCCGGGGCCTGGCGTTGCGGCCCGAGATCATCATCTGCGACGAGCCGGTGTCCGCCCTCGACGTGTCCATCCAGGCCCAGGTCATCAACCTGCTCGAGCAGCTGCAGGAGGAGTTCCACCTCTCCTACATCTTCATCGCCCACGACCTGTCCGTCGTCCGGCACATCTCCGACCGGGTCGCCGTCATGTACCTGGGGCGCATCGTGGAGATCGGCACGGACACCGAGATCTACGAGCACCCGACGCATCCGTACACGCAGGCGCTGCTGTCGGCGGTCCCCGTGCCTAACCCGGCCGGGCGCGAGTCGCGTACCCGGATCATCCTGCAGGGCGACGTACCCAGCCCGGCCAACCCCCCGTCGGGCTGCCGGTTCCGTACCCGCTGCTGGAAGGCGCAGCCGGTGTGCGCCGAGCAGGTCCCCGACCTCGTCCCGCGAGGGATCCCCGTCGCCGACCACCCCAGCGCCTGCCACTTCGCTGAGGAGCGCCAGATCGTCCCCTCCGCATGACGGCGTCCTTCTGACCTCTCTTCAGTAGGACGCCTTCATCCGAGGGCGCGGCGGAGGAAGTCGACCTGCAGCAGCAGCAGGTTCTCGGCGACGAGCTCCTGCGGCGTCATGTGCGAGACACCGGGCAGCGGCAGCACGGTGTGCGGGCGCCCGGCGGCGAGCAGGGCCGCCGACAGCCGCAGGGTGTGCGCGGCGACGACGTTGTCGTCGGCCAGGCCGTGGATGAGCAGCAGCGGCCGGGTCAGCGTGGCCGCGTCGGCCAGCAGGCAGCAGCGCTGGTACGCCGCCGGCTGCTCGGCGGGCAGCCCCAGGTAGCGCTCGGTGTAGTGGGTGTCGTACAACGCCCAGTCGGTGACCGGGGCCCCGGCCACCGCCGCGTGGAACACGTCGGGCCGGCGCAGCACCGCCAGGGCGGCCAGGTAGCCGCCGAAGGACCAGCCACGGATGCCGACCCGGGACAGGTCCAGGTCGGAGTGGGCGGCAGCCAGCGCGTGCAGGGCCTCGACCTGGTCGTCCAGCACCGGGCCGGCGAGGTCCCCGGCCACCGCGCGCTCCCACGCCGGTCCCCGCCCCGGGGTGCCCCGCCCGTCGACGACGACGACGGCGAACCCCTGGTCGGCGAACCACTGGCTGGTCAGGTAGGCGGCCCGGCTCGCCACCACCCGGGCCGCCCCCGGGCCGCCGTACGGGTCGAGCAGCACCGGCAGCGGCGTACCGGGCCGATGCTCGCGCGGGTACAGCACCGCGGTGGCGAGCCGCCGCCCGCCCACCCGGGCCAGCAGCGGCGTGGGGGTGAGCACCGGGGTCTGCGCGTACGACGGGATCCCGGCCACTGCCTGGCCGTCCCGGAGCACCACCGTCCGGGTGCCGTGTGCGTCCAGGGTCGCGGAGGTGACCACCAGCGTGCTGCCGGCCCGCCGCCCGGTGTGCTGTCCGGGGACCTCAGTCAGGGGTCCGGCGGGGCCGGGCACCGACCACAGGTGCTGCTGCTCGGGGTCGTCCCCGCGGGACCCGGCCAGCAGGACCCCGCCGCCGTCGACGTCGAGCACCGCCCGGACGGACACGTCCGGGGGGGACAGCGGGCGCCCGTCGCCGAGCAGCCGGTAGGTCCCGTCGCGCACCCCGACGGTCAGCAGCACCCCCTGCGGGCTCCACGCCGGCGTGCCCGGCACGATGGTCAGCCAGTGCGGGTCGGCGTCCTCGGCGACCGCCCGGCTGGTCCCGTCGGCCGGGTCGACGGCGAGCACCTGCCAGCGGCGCTGGTCCCGGGACTGCACCAGCAGCAGCGGCGGCCCGTACGCCGACCAGTGGGCGGCCACCAGGTAGGGCCAGGCGGCGCCGTCCCAGTGGACCTGCCGGCCGTTCCCGGCCAGGTCCACCAGCCAGGCGGTGACCACCGCGTTGGCGGTGCCGGCGGCCGGGTAGCGCAGCACCACCGGCTCGGCCGCCGGGTCGGCGGGGTCGGCCAGGTGCCAGCGGGTGACGGCCGCCTCGTCCACCCGAGTGGTGAGCAGCGCCGTGCCGTCGGGGGACCACCAGTAGCCGCGCAGCCGGTGCATCTCCTCCGCGGCGACGAACTCGGCCAGCCCCCAGGTCACCTCCGGCCCGTCAGGCGCGGCGAGGACCCGGTCCGCCCCGGTGGCCACGTCCACCACCCGCAGCGCCCCGTCGGCCACGTAGGCGACCCGTGTGCCGGACGGGTCCAGGCGGGGGTCCACCGCCGGCGTGGCGGTGGGCAGCAGGGCCGGCCGCGCCTGCCGGTCGGCGCTGTCCACCAGGTACACCCGGCCGGACAGCGGGAAGGCGACCCACCGGCCCGCGGCGTCGGCGGCGTACCCGACGATCCCGGCCGCCCCCTCCCGCAGCCGCTCCCGGCGGGCCCGCTCGGCGGGCGAGAGCTGCTCGCCGGCGCCGGCCAGCAGGGCCACCGGGTCGGCGAGCAGCCGCTCGGCCCCCCCGGCGACGTCCAGCGCCCACAGGCAGGTGGCCCGGTCCTGGCCGCCCCGGGAGCGCAGGAACAGCACCCGGGAACCGTCCGCGGCGACCTGGAACCCGCGGGGCGCGCCGAGGGTGAAGCGCTGGGTGCGCGCCTGCTGGCGGGGGAAGGACACCGGCTCGGTCACGGCGCCGCACGCTACCGCCCCGGCGGGCGCGGCTAGGCTCGGCCCCGATGACCACCGCGCCGGGCCCCGCGCAGCGCCGCCTGCTGCTCGTGCACGCCCATCCCGATGACGAGACGATCACCACTGGGGCCACCATGGCCCGGTACGCCGCCGAGGGCGCGGCGGTCACCCTGGTGACCTGCACCCGCGGCGAGGAGGGGGAGGTGCTGGTCCCCGGGCTCGCCCACCTGGCCGCGGACCGGGACGACCGGCTGGGCGAGCACCGGGTCAGCGAGCTGGCCGCCGCGATGGCGGCGCTCGGCGTCACCGACCACCGGTTCCTCGGCGGTCCCGGGCGGTACCGGGACTCGGGGATGATGGGCAGCCCGGCTAACGACCGGGCGGGGGCGTTCTGGCGGGCCGACCGCGACGAGGCGGTGGCCTACCTGGTGGAAGTGGTCCGGGAGGTGCGCCCCGGGGTGCTGGTCACGTACGACGAGAACGGCGGGTACGGGCACCCCGACCACATCCAGGCCCACCGGGTGGCCATGGCGGCGGTGGGGCGGGCCGCCGACCCGGCCTACCGCCCGGAGCTGGGGGAACCGTGGGCGGTGCCCAAGGTGTACTGGCCGGTGGTCCCGGAGTCCGTGCTGCGGGAGGGCCTGCGGCGGCTGCGGGAGCGTGGTGGGACCGGCGGGTTCGCCGCGCTCGACCCAGACGGCGAGCTGCCACCGTTCGCGGTGCCGGACGCGCTGGTCACCACGGCGGTGGACGCGACGGCGTACGTGCCGGCCAAGCTGGCCGCGATGCGGGCGCACGCCACCCAGATCAGCGTCGACGGGCCGTTCTTCGCCCTGTCCAACAACCTCGGTCAGGCCGTCTGGGGGGTCGAGTACTTCCGGCTGGTCCACGGCGTGGCCGGCCCGGCGGCCGACCCGGCGGGCCGCGAGACCGACCTGTTCGCCGGCCTGGCCTGATCCCCCGGACCGCCGTGGGATGACCAAGTTGTCAACCGGGGCCGCCCCGGGCGGCTCCGAGCGGGGCGCGGCTGCGCCGAACGGGTGAACGGGGGGTCCTGGCGTGGGCAGGGCGACGACGGGCGGGGAGACTCGGCCGCAGACCTGCGCCCGAGCCGGCGGGCCGGGGGGTGCCGAGCACGGGGAGGCAGCGTGCCCAGGGGTAGCGCCGACGTCGGGGTGAGCCGGGAACGGCAGCGGCGCCGCCGGCTGTGGCGGCTGGCCCTGGCCCTCGCCGTCCCGTCCGGCTTCCTGTGGTACCGGATCCTCGACGGTCGCCCCTTCGACCCGTTCCGCCTGCCCCAGGTGGACTGGCTGCTGGTCACCCCCCTGCTGTTCTTCGTGCTGCTCGCGGTCGTGCTGCTCGGCTCCACCGTCGGGGCTGGACGCAGCCCGCACGTCACCTACCGCCCGGAGCAGATCGACGTACGGCTGTCCGACGTGGTCGGCCTGGACGCGGTGAAGGAGGACGCGCTGCGGTCCCTGGACCTGTTCCTGGCCCACCGCTCCTTCACCAGCGCCACCGGGGGCACGCCGCGGCGGGGGGTGCTCTTCGAGGGGCCACCGGGCACCGGCAAGACCCACCTGGCCAAGGCGCTGGCCGCCGAGGCCGGCGTCCCGTTCCTCTTCGTCTCCGCGACCGCGTTCCAGTCCATGTTCTACGGCGCCACCGCCCGCAAGATCCGCTCCTACTTCCGGGCGCTGCGGCGCGCCGCCTACCAGGAGGGCGGCGCGATCGGCTTCATCGAGGAGATCGACGCCATCGCCACCTCCCGGCGGGGGCTGGCCGCCACGAGCCTCCCACCGGTCCTGACGGGGGTCGGGCTGCATCGGTGCGTCGCCCTGGCCGGCCTGCCCACGGCGTACGCGCTGCCCTGGGCGGACGCCCAGCCCCCGGCGTACGCCGACGGACCGGCCGGGCGGCACCCGTCGGTCGTCTCCGAGGGGGTGGGCGGCGTCGTCAACGAGCTGCTGGTGCAGCTGCAGTCCTTCGACCAGCCCACCGGCGCCCAGCGAGCCCAGGCCTGGTGCGTGGACAAGGCGAACCTGCTCCTGCCGGCCCACCGGCAGCTGCGCCGGCCCCGGCCGTCCCGGGCCAACGTGCTGCTGGTGGCTGCCACCAACCGGGCCGCCGACCTGGACCCCGCCCTGCTGCGTCCCGGCCGGTTCGACCGCCGGCTCACCTTCGACCCGCCGGCCCAGGCGGCCCGCCGGGCGCTGGTCGACCACTTCCTGGCCCGCAAGGCGCACGAGCCCGACCTGGCCACCGACGCCCGGCGGGACCAGCTCGCCGCGGTGACCCAGGGCTACACCCCGGTGATGATCGAGCACCTGCTCGACGAGGCCCTGGTGAACGCGCTGCGCCGGGGGGCCACCGCCATGAGCTGGGCCGACCTGGAGCGGGCCCGGATCACCGAGGAGGTGGGCCTGGGCCAGCCGGTGGGCTACACCGCGCACGAGCGGGCGCTCATCGCCACCCACGAGGCGGGCCACGCGGTGGTGGCCTGGCTGGTCGCGCCGCAGCGCCGGCTGGAGGTGCTCACCATCGTGAAGCGGCGCGAGGCGCTGGGCCTGCTCGCCCACGGCGACCGGGACGAGGTGTTCACCCGGTCCCGGGCCGAGCTGCTGGCCCTGATCCGGATCGCCCTGGCCGGCCAGTGCGCCGAGGAGGTCTTCTTCGGGGACGTGTCCACCGGCCCCGGCGGGGACCTGCTCTACGCCACGAACGTGGCCGCGCAGATGGTCGGCGCCTGCGGGATGGCCGGCACCCTGGTCTCGTACGCCGCAGTGCAGCACAGCGCCCTGGCCGACACCAACATCGTCGGCCGGGTGCTGGGGGACCCGACCGGGCGGGCGCAGGTGGAGGAGCTGCTGCAGGAGCAGCAGGCGGCGGCGCGGGCGCTGGTGACCGGGTCCCGGCACCTGGTGGCCGCGCTGCGCGACGCGCTGCTCGCCCGGGAGGAGCTGGTGGGGGAGGAGATCACCGCCGTCCTCGAGGCGGCCCAGGGGGTGGGCCCGGAGGCCGCACGTGGGGCGGCCCCGCCGGTCGGCCCACCCCCGGAGGTGGTGGACCTGCGCGACCGGCAGCCCGACCCGCGGCCGGGCCCCTGGGCCCGGGCCGTCCGGCCAGCCGGGGAGGTCCCCGACGCACCCTAGGGGGGTTGGGTGCGCCGGGGACGGCTAGCCCCGGCTGGGCGCCAGCGGGGCCTCAGCGGGCGTAGACCGCCACGAAGTCCCGGCTGGTCGGCTGGTAGTACCGGTCGGCCGGCCGGTCGAAGGGCAGCAGCTTGATCGGCGTCGGGTTGGCCGGGTCCTGGCTGGCGTCGTAGGACATGAACGACGACCAGGCCGGGTTGATGTCCAGCTCCATCGCCCGCACCGCGCCGGCCCGGCGGAGCAGCTCGGCCAGCGCGCGCACCGACAGCGCGTCGCCGCCGACGAACACGATGTCGCCGGCCGCGGTGACCCCGACCCCGGTCCGCCACACGTAGTAGGCCCCCTTGAGGGTCAGCCCCCAGCCGGCCTCGACGTTGCTGTCCACGCCCGGCACCACCTGGCCCTGGTCGACCAGCAGCTGCAGGTTCTGCCGTACGCCGACCACGTCGGGGGTCATCTGCACGTCCCGGCCCCAGGCGCCGACCGTCATCGAGCCGTTGCGGTAGAAGACCTCGGAGGCGGCCCCGGGGGTGAGGGTGCCGACGGTCTTGCCGTCGAGGTAGAACCCGCCGCGGGCGTCGGAGATCTTGAAGGCGCCGTTGAAGGTGGCCAGCAGCCCCTGCCGGGTGCCCGGGGGGATGTTGTCCGGCACGCTCCACGGCCCGTGCCCGGGCTCGAGGAAGCCCGGGTGCAGCTGGAAGCGGGCCCGCTTGGCGTCCATCCACACCACGCCGGTCAGGTAGGAGGTGTGCACCGTGTCCGGGCGCAGGTAGGTGGCCTGCACCACCGGGAAGCCGTTGACCGTCTCCAGCGGCTTCCACAGCCCCTCGCCCGGGAGCGCAGGCGTGACCACCGGCGGCACCGGCGGCTGGAGCGCGGGGGGCGCCGGGGGCGAGGGCGCGGCGGTCAGCTTCGAGGGGTCCACGGACGGCGCCGCGGCCGGCGCGCCGGCCTGCGGCCCCTTGAGCTTGGCCAGCAGGGCCTGGTTGGGTGCCCCACCCTGCTTCGGCGGGTTCAGCTTGTACTGGATGCCTTCCAGGAAGGTCACGACCGGCGACATGCCGTGGTCGCGGGCCCACTCGGCGACCCGGGCCGCCGTGCTGTCCGTGCCCGGCGCGGCCAGGGCCCGGCCCAGCGACCAGCCGGTGGGGATGGCCACGACCAGCAGCAGCACCAGGACGGTGCGCAGCAGGCGCCGGAACCGCCGGGACCGCCGGGACCGCCGCAGCCGGGCCCAGCGGCCCAGCCGGTAGCCGCGGCGGGAGGGCGTCGCGGGGCGCGGACGCTGCGCGGGCGGGGCCGTCGGGAGCTGGGTGGCCACGGTCTCTCCTGATCGTTGGCGTCCTTGGCGACTCGCCGGGAGGCACCGGGGTGCCGACCCAGAAGGGACGGTAGCGGGGGGACGGTAAGAGAACGGTGAGAGCGAGGTGAGGGGACCGGCGCGTGTCGGCGGGCGGTGGCCGGGGCTGCATAGGCTGGCGTGGTGCACCTGCCACGGCGGTCCCGGACCCCGCCGGGTCCGGTACCACTGGTGGGCTTGGGCCTGCTGGGGCTGGTGGTGGGTCTGCTGGGCGGATTCACCCATGGGGTGGCCATCCTCCTGGCCGGTGTGCCGCTGCCGCTCGGGCTGGTCGTCGGCGTC
>JBMOMH010000113.1:0-10946 GCA_049323135.1 Actinomycetota bacterium | reverse complement strand
GTCGCCGTGGGCGCGGTGGTGGTGGCGGTCCGCCCGGTCATGGCCGTCCTCACCGTGGGCATGCTCTCCATGGCGGGGGCGCTGGGGGCCGGCAACGGCGCGGTGTTCGCCCTCCTGGGCCGGCGGGCCCCGGCCGACCAGGTCGGCGCGGTCACCGGCGTGGTGGGGGCGGCTGGCGGGCTGGGCGGGTTCCTCCCGCCGATCGTCATGGGCGTGGTGTTCCAGCTGACCGGCTCGTACGCGATCGGCCTGATGCTGCTCTCCGACGTGGCCCTGGCCAGCCTGGTGTTCACCGCCCTGCGCCTCTACCGCGCCGACGTCCCCCCCGCCCCGCCCTCGGCCCCGCCGCTCCCGGCGCAGGTGACCACGTAGACGTGGTCACCGTCGGCCTTACACGGTCCGTGAGGTGTGCAAGGCCCCGGTTGACCATGTTTGCGTGGTCAACTTCGGGGGGTGGGGGCGGCTAAGGCTGGTTGGGCATCCTGCCGATAGCGCACCGTGAGGGGTTAGGCACGGGGACAGGGAGGCGACGTGGCAGGTCGGCCATCCCGGGTCTGGAACTGGGTCCTGCTGGCCGCGGCGCCCGTCGGGCTGGTCGGCACCGAGGTGGCCCTGGCGACGCGCCCGCATCGCGAGGGCCTGGGCTGGACGCTGCTCGACCTGGTCCTGCTACTGGCCCCGCTGCTGGCGCTGGGCGTCGTCCTCCCGGCGTACCGGCGCAGCCGCACCGAGGCCCGGCGCCGCGCCACAGCCGAGGCCCAGGCGGTGCGCCAGCGCACCTTCCTGGAAACCGTGCTGGCCAGCATCGGCTCGGGCATCCTGGTCACCGACACCGAGGGCCGGCTGCTCCTGGCCAACCGGGAGGCGGGGCGCCTGAGCGGCCCTCTCGTCGCCGGCGCCGAGGTCGTGGACCGCTGGCCGGCCCTGGCCAGCGCGGTGACCGGCGTACCCCTCGGCCCGGTGGACACGGTGCTCGCCCACCCGCAGACCGGTGACGATGTGGTGCTGGAGACCGTCGCCCGCCCGGTGACCGCACCGGACGGTGCCCTGCTCGGGGCGGTGGTGGCGGTGCATGACGTCACCGCCCGCCGCCAGGCCGAGCGGGACCAGGCCTACCTGGCCTCACTCGTGCAGGCCTCCCAGGACGCCATCGTCGGCATGACGCTGGACGGCACCATCCAGAGCTGGAACCCCGGCGCGGAGCGGCTCTACGGGTACGCCGCCGCCGAGGTCCTCGGCCGGCCGGTGGACCTGCTGATGCCCCCAGGGGTGCCCCGCTCGGTGGACGTGGTGCGGGAGATGGGGGCGGCGCAGACGCTGCACCTGCAGACCCAGCGCCGCTGCAAGGACGGCCGGCTCGTCGACGTCTCGGTGGTGCTGTCCCCCCTGCGGGACGCCGAGGGCCGGCTCGCCGGCGTGGCCACCATCTCCCGCGACGTCACCGCCGCCCGCCGGGCCGAGGAGGAGCTGCGGCTGTCGCAGGAGAGCTACCGGCTGATGTTCGAGGCCAACCCGCAGCCCATGTGGGTGTACGACGTGGCCACCTTCGGCTTCCTGGAGGTCAACGCCGCGGCGGTGGCCCACTACGGCTACTCCCGCGAGGAGTTCCTCGCCATGACGATCTTCGACATCCGTCCGGCCGAGGACGTCCCCGCGGTGCGTGCCTCCGCCGCCCGGCAGGCCGCCGGCGTCCACCGGTCCGGACCGTGGCGGCACCTGACCAAGGACGGGAGCCTGCGGTTCGTGGAGATCGTGTCCCACGGCGTGAACCTGCACGGTCGGGCGGCCCGGCTGGTCGTGGCCCACGACGTCAGCGAGCAGCTACGGGTCGAGGAGACGCTGCGGGCCCAGGCGCGGTGGGACCGGCTGACCGGCCTACCGAACCGGCTACGGCTGACCGAGGAGGTGCAGCGGCTGGCCGCGGACCCGGCGGCCGCGGAGCACACCGCCCTGCTGCTGGTGGACCTCGACCGGTTCAGGGACGTCAATGAGGGGCTGGGCCACGACGCGGGAGACCGGCTGCTGGTCGAGGTCGGGCGGCGGCTGCGCACCGCGGTGCGCGCCGGGGACCTGGTGGCCCGGCTCGGGGCGGACGAGTTCGCCGTGCTGGCCGGCGGGCTGCCGTCCGCCGCGTCGGCCGGCGAGGTGGCCGGTAACATCCTCGCCGCCCTCGGCTCGCCCGTGGTCCTCGACGGGCTGTCCCTGCCGGTGCAGGCCAGCGTCGGCGTGGCGACCCTGCGCCCGGGCCAGCCGGGGGAGCGGCTGCTCGCCGACGCCGACGTCGCCATGTACCGGGCGAAGGACTCCGGCGGCGGGTGGGCCGTCTTCGGCGCCCAGGACGAGGCCGACCGCCGGTCTCGGTTCACCCTCGTGACCGGGCTGCGCGCCGCCCTCGAGGTCGGCGCGGTCGAGGTCCACTACCAGCCCAAGGTAGACCTGGCCAGCGGGATGGTCACCGGGGTGGAGGCGCTGGCGCGGTGGACCCATCCGGAGCTGGGGCCGGTACGGCCGGACGTCTTCGTCCCCCTGGCCGAGCAGACCGGGCTGGTCGGCGAGCTGACCCGCCAGGTGTTGCGCACCGCGCTGACCCGATGCCGCTCCTGGGCGGCCGAGGGGCTGCACGTCCCGGTCGCGGTGAACGTCTCCGCGCTGTCGCTGCAGCAGCCGGGGTTCGTCGACATGGTCACCGAGGCCATCGCCGAGTGCGGCGTGGTCGGCTCGCTGCTCACCCTGGAGATCACCGAGAGCGCGCTGGCGCAGCGGGACACCGCCGCGTTGGAGGTGCTGCACCGGCTGCGCCGGCTGGGGCTGGGCCTGTCTGTGGACGACTTCGGGACCGGGTTCTCCGCGATGACCTACCTGAAGGACCTTCCGGTCACCGAGATGAAGATCGACCGGGCGTTCGTCCACGGGCTGGCCAGCGATGAGCGGGACGCGTCGATCGTCGCCACCCTGGTCTCCCTCGCCCGCACGTTGCGCCTCACCGTGGTGGCCGAGGGGGTGGAGGACGAGGCGGTCCGGGCGCGGCTGCGTGGTCTGGGCTGCGACCAGGCGCAGGGCTACGGCATCCACGTGCCGGCCGCCCCGGCAACGCTCCTGCCGTGGCTGCGCCGCTTCACCGGCCCCCGCCCCTCCATCACCGCTCCCAGCCGCGGCGGGGCGCCCTGACCCCGGACCCCGCGGCCCGGCTGCGGTACACCACGTAGGGGCGGAACAGGTAGCCGACCGGGGCGCTGAAGAAGTGCACCAGGCGGGTGAAGGGCCACATCGCGAACAGCAGCCAGGCGGCCAGCGCGTGCAGCTGGAACCCCAGCGGCGCCGTGGCCATCAGCTCCGGCTGTGGCTGGAAGACGAACAGGGAACGGAACCAGGGCGACACCGAGGTGCGGTAGTCGTAGCCGCCGCCCAGGATGTTGCCGATGACGGTGGTCCCCAGCCCGAGCACGATGACCAAAGCCAGGACGGCGTACATCGCCTTGTCGTTCACCGTGGTGGCGCTGAACACCGGACCCACGGTCCGCCGCCGGTAGATGAGGATCGCCATCCCGGCCAGGGTGCTCACACCGGCCACCGTGCCCATGCCGACCGCCATGACGCGGTAGACGGTCTCGCTGACCCCCAGCGCCTCGGTCCACAACTTCGGTACGAGGATGCCGACCACGTGACCGACGAGGACGACCAGGATCCCGAAGTGGAACAGCGGGCTGCCCAGGCGCAGCAGCCGGCGTTCGTACAGCTGGCTGGACCGCGTCGTCCAGCCGAACTTGTCGTACCGGTATCGCCACACGTGGCCCAGCACGAAGATCGTGAGGCTCACGTAGGGGAACACGATCCACAGCAGCATGTCGGGGATGCTCATCGACGGCCTTCCGCGGGGTCCGGCAGCAGGAACGGCTCCAGCCCTACGTCCTCCTCCGGCGGTCCGGTCCGGGCCAGCTCCATGGCCCGGGCCAGGTCCCGGGGGGCCGGTTCGGGCAGCGTGGCCCGTACGGCGTCGACGACGTCCCGCCAGGGTGAGCCCATCTCGGTCAGGGCGAGGTGCAGCAGCTCGACCCCGACCCGGTACTCCTTCAGCAACCGGGCGGCCTCCCGGCTTCCCGCCGCGGACAGCTCCAGAACCGCCGGCAGGTGGTCGGGCAGCTCCCCGTCGGCGAGGTCGAAGCCGTCGACGCGGAAGGCCTGGCGACAGCGGAGCAACGCCATACCCCGCTTACGCGTGTCACCGTAGACGTAGTAGGTGAGGTGCAGCGCACAGCGACGCTGCAGGTCGAAGGTGGCCACGTAGTCCGCGGCCAGGCGGGACAGCGGGGTCGCCTGCGCGTGGGCGACGAACCCGCGCAGCAGCGCCCCGGGTACGCCGGGCAGCGCCGCGGTCACCTCGGCCAGCAGGGGCAGCCGGGCGGCGAGCTCGTCGTCCGGGTAGTGCAGCAGCAACGCGGCGCTCTGGTGGGTCAGCGCCCGGACCCGGACGTCGTCCCGGCTCATCGGGCCGACCCCGTCTCCTGGTCCGCATCGGGGTCGTCCGGCGGGCTCGGGAAGAGCCCCTCCGGGACGCCCTTGCCGTCCCAGTTGAGCAGGTTGACCCGGCGCGGCCGGTCGCTGGGGGAGGCCACCCGGTCACCCCGCTGGCGGGCGGCCAGCGCGTGGAAGGTCTCCACCGCGACCGGCGACACCCCGCCGGACCCCTCCCCGAACGGGCCGGACCCGCCCATCCCCGGACCGCCCTCGTAGTCGAGGCTGCAGCCGGTGGCCAGCTCTTCCAGGTGTGCGCCCGCCTCCGCATGGGCCGTGGGGATGACGTAGCGGTCCTCGTACTTGGCCACGGCGAGCAGCCGGTACATGTCCTCCAGGTCCCCCGTCGTCATGCCGACCGCTGCGGCGATGCCCGGGTCGGGCACCCCGCCGAGGTTGACCTCCCGCATGTGGCTGCGCATGGCGGCCAGCCGTCGCAGCACGGCCGTCACGGGTGCGGTGTCGCCCGCAGTGAACAGCTCGGCCAGGTACTCCACGGGGATGCGCAGGCTCTCGATCGCCCCGAACAGGTTGTCCGCGTCCTCGCCGTCGTGTCCGGTGTCCCGGAGCACGTCCACCACTGGCGAGAGGGGTGGGATATACCAGACCATCGGCAGCGTGCGGTACTCCGGGTGCAGGGGGAGGGCCACCCGGTAGCGGTTGATCAGCGCCCAGATGGGGGAGCGCCGGGCAGCCTCGACCCAGTCCCTGGGGATCCCGGCGGCCTCCGCAGCCCGGGCCACCTCTGGGTCGTCCGGGTCGAGCAGCACCGACCGTTGCGCCTCGTAGAGCCCGTGCGGGTCTGGCGTCGCGGCCGCCGCCAGTACCCGGTCGGCGTCGTACAGCACCACGCCGATGTAGCGCAGGCGGCCGACGCACGTCTCCGAGCACACGGTGGGGATGCCGACCTCGACCCGCGGGAAGCAGAAGGTGCACTTCTCCGCCTTGCCGGTGCGGTGGTTGAAGTACACCTTCTTGTACGGGCACCCGGTGACGCACATGCGCCATCCCCGGCAGCGGTCCTGGTCGACGAGGACGATGCCGTCCTCGCTGCGCTTGTAGATGGCCCCGGACGGGCAGGACGCGGCACAGGAGGGGTTGAGACAGTGCTCGCAGATCCGCGGCAGGTAGAACATGAAACTACGCTCGAAGTCCAGCCGAACCTTGTCCGAGACCTTCTGCAGGACCGGGTCGGCCCGGGTCAGCTCGGGTCCGCCGCCGAGGTTGTCGTCCCAGTTGGCGCTCCAGGTGATCGGGGTCGGCTGACCGGAGATCAGTGACCGGGGCTGGGCGACGGGTACGTCGTCTCCCGCCGGGGCCTGCAGGAGGTTGGCGTAGTCGTACGTCCAGGGCTCGTAGTAGTCGCGAATCGACGGCATCAGCGGGTTGGCGAAGATGGTGAGCAGCTTGCGGACGCGCCCCCCGCCCTTGAGGGTCAGCCTTCCGCGCCGGTTCAGTGTCCAGCCGCCACGCCAGCGCTCCTGGTCCTCGTACGTCCGCGGATAGCCCTGTCCGGGGCGGGTCTCCACGTTGTTGAACCAGACGTACTCCACGCCGGTGCGGTTCGTCCATGCCTGCTTGCACGTCACCGAGCACGTGTGGCAGCCGATGCACTTGTCGAGGTTCATCACCATGCCGAGCTGAGCCATGACCCGCATCAGTACTGCACCTCCTGGCTGCGCCGCCGGATGACGGTGACCTCGTCCCGCTGGTTGCCGGTGGGCCCGAGGTAGTTGAAGGCGAAGGACAGCTGGGCATAGCCGCCCACGAGGTGTGTGGGCTTGACCAGCAACCGGGTCAGCGAGTTGTGGATCCCCCCACGCCGACCGCTCGTCTCGCTGCGCGGCACGTCCACCAGGCGGTCCTGCGCGTGGTACATGTACACCGTTCCTTGCGGCATCCGGTGGGAGACCACGGCCCGGGCCACCACCACCCCGTTGCGGTTCACGGCCTCCACCCATTCGTTGTCCCGGACGCCGATCAGGGCAGCGTCGCCGTCGCTGATCCAGATCGTCGGCCCCCCCCGGGACAGGCTGAGCATCAGCAGGTTGTCCTGGTACTCGGAGTGGATGGACCACTTGCTGTGCGGGGTCAGGTACCGGACGGCGACGCCCAGCTGTCCCTGCTCGCCGAGCCTGGGCTCGCCGAACAGCCGGTGCATGTCCAGCGGGGGCCGGTACACCGGCAGCTGCTCGCCCACCTCGGCCATCCAGTCGTGGTCGAGGAAGAAGTGCTGCCGGCCGGTGAGGGTGTGCCACGGCTTGAGCCGTTCCACGTTGGTGGTGAAGGCCGAGTAGCGTCGCCCGCCGGTCTCGCTGCCGGACCACTCCGGGGACGTGACCACCGGCACCGGCCGGGCCTGGGTGTCGGCGAACGTGATGCGGGTCCCCGCGCTCTCCTCGGCCAGGTCGGCCAGGCGCACGCCGGTACGACGCTCCAGCGTGGCGAACCCCTGCGCCGCCAGCCGCCCGTTGGTGGTGCCGGACAGGGCCAGCACCGCCTCGCACGCGTGCACATCCCGCGCCAGCGAGGGCCGCCCGTCGGCGATCCCGCCGCGCACCACCCCGTTGCGCTGGCGCAGGTACTCGACCTCCTGGTCGACCCGGAAGGTCACCCCCTTGGTGGTCGCCCCCAGCCGGTCCACCAACGGGCCCAGCGCGGCCAGCTGGTCGGCGACGGTCGGGTAGTCGCGCTGGACGAGCACGAACTTGGGCATGGTCCGGCCCGGCTCGGGTTCGCACTCGCCGGACTTCCAGTCCAGCACCCGCCCGCCGGGGGTGGCCAGCTCGTCGGGGGTGTCGTGCAGCAGCGGCACGGCGACGAGATCCTGGCGGACCCCCAGGTGCGTGCCAGCGAGCCGGCTGAACTCACGGGCGATGGTGTGGAAGGCGTCGAAGTCGGTGCGCGTCTGCCACGGCGGGGAGATGGCCGGGTTGAACGCGTGCACGAAGGGGTGCATGTCGGTGCTGGACAGGTCGTGCTTCTCGTACCACGTGGCGGCGGGCAGCACGACGTCGGAAAACATCGTGGTGCTGGTCATCCGGAAGTCCAAGGACAGCAGCAGGTCGAGCTTGCCCACCGGCGCCTCGGTCCGCCACACCACGTCCCTGGGGCGCCGGTCCGGAGGCGACTCGTGGGCGCGCACCGCGGCGTCGGTGCCCAGCAGATGGCGCAGGAAGTACTCGTTGCCCTTGCCCGAGGAACCCAGCAGGTTCGCCCGCCATACGGTGAGCACCCGGGGGAAGTTCTCCGGGGCGTCCGGGTCCTCCGCGGCGAACCGCAGCCGTCCCGCCCGCAGCTCGCCGACCACGTGCCCGGCCGGGTCCGGGGCCCGGCCCTCCGCCGTCGCGGCGAGGGCCTCGTCGGCCAGGTCCAGCGGGTTGCGGTCGAAGGTGGGGTAGGAGGGCATCCAGCCGGCACGGGCCGAGCGGGCGATGAGGTCCGCCGTGGTCAGGCCGCGGAACCGACCCTCGCCCAGCGGGGAGGCGAGCTGGTCCGGGCCGGCCTGGTCGTAGCGGAACTGGTCGGTGTGCAGGTACCAGTAGGCCGTCTGCACCATCTGCCGCGGGGGGCGCACCCAGTCCAGGCCGAAGGCCAGCTGCGCCCAGCCGGTGATGGGCCGGCACTTCTCCTGTCCCACGTAGTGCGCCCAACCGCCACCGTTGACGCCCTGGCAGCCGGTGAGGGTGACCAGGGCGAGGAAGGACCGGTAGATGGTGTCGGAGTGGAACCAGTGGTTCGTGCCGGCCCCCATGAGGATCATCGAACGGCCGCCGGAGCGCTCGGCGTTGGCGGCGAACTCCCGGGCGATGCGCGCGGCCGCCGCCGCCGGCACCGAGGTGAACCGCTCCTGCCACGCCGGCGTGTAGGGACGCTCGGGGTCGTCGTACCCGGTGGGCCAGTCCCCGGGCAGCCCGGGCCGGGCCACGCCGTACTGGGCCAGCAGCAGGTCGAAGACCGTGGTCACCAGCCGGCCGCCCACCTCGCGGGCCGGTACGCCGCGGCGCAGCACCCGCCCCGAGCCGTCGGGGGCGTCGAAACAGGGCAGGTCCACCGGCACCGGGCGGGACGCGTCGCCGTGCAGCGACAGCAGGGGCGTGACCTGGCCCAGGTCGAGGTTCCAGCGGCCCTCGCCGTCGGCCGCGAAGCGGAACCCCAGGGAGCCGCCGGGCACCACCGGCTCGCCCGCGGCGTCCAGCAGCACCGTCTTGAACGCGGCGCCTTCGGTGGTGTCCCCCAGCGCGTCGGCGGTGAGGAAGCGGTCGGGCTGGTAGCCGTCCCCGCGTGGGCGCAGGGTGACCAGGTACGGCAGGTCGGTGAACCGGGACACGTAGTCGGTGAACCGGGGTACCTGCCGGTCGACGAAGAACTCCTTGAGGACGACGTGCCCCATGGCCATGGCCAGCGCGCCGTCGGTGCCCGGCTGGGCGGGCAGCCACTCGTCGGCGAACTTCACGTTGTCGGCGTAGTCGGGGGCGACGACCACGACCTTCTGGCCCCGGTAGCGGGCCTCGGTCATGTAGTGGGCGTCCGGGGTCCGGGTGACCGGCACGTTCGAGCCCCACATGAGCAGGTAGCCGGCGTCCCACCAGTCCGCGGACTCGGGGACGTCGGTCTGGTCGCCGAACACCTGAGGGGAGGCCACCGGCAGGTCGGCGTACCAGTCGTAGAAGGACAGCATCGCGCCGCCGAGCAGGGACACGAACCGCGCGCCGACCGCGTGGGAGACCATCGACATCGCCGGGATGGGGGAGAACCCGGCCACCCGGTCCGGCCCGTAGCGGCCGATGGTGTGCACGTGCGCGGCGGCGACCAGCTCGACCGCCTCGGTCCAGGTGGTCCGCACCAGCCCGCCCTTGCCCCGGGCCGCCTTGTAGGCGCGGGCGGTCTGCGGGTCGTCGACCACGTCGGCCCAGGCCAGCACCGCGTCACCCCCGTGGCGCGCGCGGGCGGCCCGCCAGGCCTCCAGCAGCACCCCCCGCACGTAGGGGTAGCGGACGCGGGTGGGGGAGTAGGTGTACCAGGAGAACGCGGCCCCCCGCGGACAGCCCCGCGGCTCGTACTCCGGTCGGTCCGGCCCCACCGACGGGTAGTCGGTCTGCTGCGCCTCCCAGGTGATGATCCCGTCCTTGACGTAGACCTTCCACGAGCAGGACCCGGTGCAGTTCACGCCGTGCGTGGAGCGCACCACCTTGTCGTAGGACCACCGGTCCCGGTAGAAGGTGTCCGCGTCCCGCCCGCCCACCTGGTGCAGCGTGCGCAGGTCCGTGGACACCTCCCCGTGGCGGCGCAGGTGCCGCCCGGCGCGCAGCAGGGCCTCGGCCAGAGGGCCGTCCAGGGCCGGCCGGTTGCCGGCCGGACGTCGCGGGTCAGGGCTGCTCATCGGTGCTCCCGTCGGGGCCGGCGGTCCGGGCCGGTCGGACATCCGGTGGACCGTGCGGACAGTCCATCCAAGCACCGGGCTGGTGCCTGGTCAGCGCCCTGCGCCGGCCGACCGCCCCCGCCTGGGCAGGTCGGGCCGTTGGCCCCGCCCCCCGGGGCCGGCGGACCCGCCAAGGAAGGGACCAAGGGCCCGGGGCGGACCGGCCCGCCGGCCAGGAGACTGGCCGGTTGGGGTCCCCACCCCGGCACGAGACAGACGCGAAGGGAGCCAGCAGCCTGTGGTGGTGCACCGTGACCGGGTCCCGTCCCCGCCGCCGGACCCGCCCGGTCCGGGTGGCCGCACCGCGCTGCCGCTGGCCGGCGTGCGCCAGCCGCGGCCGCGGGCCGGGGCGCTGCGCGGCGGCAACCTGGCTGGCCGCCGCGGCGGTGGCCGTGGTGGTCCCGCTGGGTCGGGTGCCGACGTGGCTGGCCCTGCACCTGCTCCTGCTCGGCGCCGCGACGACCGCGATCCTGGTCTGGAGCGAGCACTTCACCGCGGCCCTGCTGCACCTGCCGGCCCGGCCGGCGGGGCGCCGGTGGGCGGTGCTGGCGTCGGCGAACGCCGGGGCCCTGCTCGTGCTCGTCGGCGTGCCCGCGCGCTGGCCGGCGCTCACCGTCGCCGGCGCGGCCCTGGTCGCGGCGGCGGTCGGCTGGCACGGTGCCGACCTGGCCCGGAGTACCCGTACCGCGCTGGCCGGCCGGTTCGGCTACCTGGTGTGGTTCTTCGTGGCCGCGGCGGTGGCGTTCCTCGGCGGGGTCAGCGCGGGGGTGCTGCTGGCCACGGGGCGCGCTCCCGGGGACCACGAGCGCTGGCACGCGCTGCACGTGCACCTCGGCCTGCTCGGCTGGGTCGCCCTCACCGTGCTGGGCACGCAGTTCACCCTGTGGCCCACCGTGCTGCACACCCGGATCGGCGCCCGCTCCCGGGCCGCGGCCCGGTGGTGCCTGCTGCTGTGTGCCGGGGGGCTCGCCGTGGCCGCGGGCGGGCTGCTGACCTGGACCCGTGCGGTCGT
>JBMOMH010000112.1:0-10950 GCA_049323135.1 Actinomycetota bacterium | reverse complement strand
CAGCCGGCACCGGTCAGGTGCCGGCTGCTCCTCTGTCACGAAGTGCCGTCCCTGTGGGGCTACCGCGCCACAGGATAGGCCACTACTACTTCTTGACCGTGACGTCGGTGTAGATGACGTTGCTGAACGCGTCCAGCTTGACGTTCGCCACCTTGGTGCTGATGGCCAGCCGGTTCTTGCCGTACCACAGAGGGATCACCGGCAGGTCCTTGGCCAGGATGTCGTCGGCCTGCTGGTAGAACTTGATCGCCTCCTGCTCGGTCTTGGCCTCGTTACCCTTGGTCACCAGGGCGTCGAACTCCTTGTTGCTGTAGCCGGAGTAGTTCGACGAGCCCCCGGTGCCGTACAGCGGGGCGAGGTAGTCCTCCATGGTCGGGTAGTCCATGATCCAGCCGAGCCGGAACGGGCCGAAGCTGGTCTTGGCCTGCTCGGCCGCCTTCAGGTCCTTGAGCATGACCGAGAACTTCTCCTTGGGCACGCCCGTGCAGGTGACCTTGAGGTTCTGCTGGATCTGGTTGCACGCCGCGTCGACCCAGTCCTTGTGGCCGCCATCGGCGTTGTAGGTGATCGTCATCGAGTTGCCGGCGAGGCCCCCCGCCGCGGCCAGCAGCTGCTGGGCCTTCTGCGGGTTGAAGGTGCAGGACTCCCCACAGGCGCCCTTGCGGTAGCCGGGGATGACCGGGCTCACGAAGTCGTCCGCGGGCTGCTGCGACCCGTTGAAGATCGTCTTGATGATGGCCGGACGGTCGATGGCCATCGAGATCGCCTTGCGGATCTCCACCTTGCCGTACTTGGTGTCATAGGTGGGGATGCCCAGGAACTGGAACACCGAGTTCGGCGACTCCTGGTAGCGGTTGCCCAGCTGCTGGGGCGCCGACGCGATCTGCGAGGTGGGGATGGACGTCATGATGTCCAGGTTGTTCGCCAGCAGGTCGTTGTAGGCGGTGTCCAGCTTCTGGTAGATCTTGAAGTCGATCCCGTCGACCTTGGGCTTGGTGCCCTTGTAGTCGGGGAACGCCTTCACCTTGATCGACTGGTCGTGGTTCCAGGTGCCGTCCATCTGGAACGGCCCGTTGCCGATCGGGGCCTCGTTGTACTTCTTGATGTCCTGGAAGGCGGCCTTGGGCATCGGGAAGTACGCCGAGTAGCCCAGCGTCCCCTTGAACGCCGAGTACGGGCCGTTCAAGGTGACCGTGAACTCGGTGTCGCTGACCTTCTTCAGGCCGGACAGCTGGGTGGCCTTCGGCTCCCCGCTGGCGGGGTTGAGGTCCGCATACCCGGCGAACTTCTCGAAGAAGTAGTTGTTGTCCTGGGCGTTCTTGCCCAGCGCCGCGAAGTTCCAGGCCTCGATGAACGAGTCGGACGTGACCGGGGTGCCGTCGTGGAACTTCCAGCCCGAGTTGAGCGTGATGGTCCACGTGGTGTTGTCCGTCGTGGTGATCGACTTGGTCAGCCCGGTGAGCTTCGGCTCGAAGGACGTCGGGTCGTAGGTCACGAGCGGGGTGAACAAGGCGTTGATCACCTGCGACCCGCAGCTCTCGGCCGTGTTGGTGGGGACCAGGCTCTTGGGCTCGCAGATCTCGACGGAGAACGTGCCACCGGTGGCTGCCGCCGCCCCCGGGGTGCTCCCGCCGCCAGCCCCGCCGCCCCCGCCGCAGGCGGCCAGCGACACGGCGAGTACCGCCGCGCCGGCCAGCCACCGGGCGCGTGGGAGTCCACGCATGGATTGCCTCCTCTTGTTCGGCTCTGGGTGAGCGCGTACGGGACGCGACCTAACCCCTTCGCTGCCCTGCGCGCAAGGACCGTTACCGCATCGTGCCCTGGCCGAGATCAACTCTCCTCGCTGGCCCGGCCCTGGGCCGGGCCGCCCCGGCGCCCCCGGGCCCGCTCACGGGCCGCCGCCGACAGGGTCACCTTGCGCAGCCGGACTGCGGCCGGGGTGACCTCGACGCACTCGTCCTCCCGACAGAACTCCAGGGCTTGCTCCAGCGACAGCAGCCGCGGGGGGACCAGCCGTTCGAGCTCCTCCCCGGTGGAGGAGCGGATGTTGGTCAGCTTCTTCTCCTTGGTTGGGTTCACGTCCATGTCGTCGGCCCGCGCGTTCTCCCCCACGATCATGCCCTCGTAGACCTCGGTGCCGGGGCCGACGAACAGCGTGCCGCGCTCCTGCAGGTTGAACAGGGCGTACGAGGTGGCGGTGCCCGCCCGGTCGGCGACCAGCGACCCGGTCGGCCGGGTCCGCAGGTCGCCCGCCCAGGGCGCGTACCGGTCGAAGACGTGGTGGGCCAGGCCGGTGCCGCGAGTCTCGGTGAGGAACTCGGTGCGGAAGCCGATGAGCCCGCGGGCGGGCACGACGTACTCCATGCGGACCCAGCCGGTGCCGTGGTTGACCATCTGCTCCAGCCGGCCCCGCCGCAGCCCGAGCAGCTGGGTGACCACCCCGACGTACTCCTCGGGCACGTCCACGGTGAGCCGCTCCACCGGCTCGCACAGCCGGCCGTCGACCTGGCGAGTCACCACCTGCGGCTTGCCCACGGTCAGCTCGAAGCCTTCCCGGCGCATCAGCTCGACGAGCACGGCCAGCGCCAGCTCACCGCGGCCCTGCACCTCCCAGGTGTCCGGCCGCTCGGTGGGCAGCACCCGCAGGCTCACGTTGCCGACCAGCTCGGCGGCCAACCGGCTGGCCAGCAGCCGAGCGGTCAGCTTGCTGCCGCTGCGCCCGGCCAGGGGGGCGGTGTTCACGCCCAGGGTCATCGAGATGGAGGGCTCGTCGACGGTCAGGACCGGCAGCGGCCGGGGGTCGTCGGGGTCGGCCAGGGTCTCGCCGACGGTGACGTCCGGCAGCCCGGCGACGGCGACCAGGTCACCGGGCCCGACCTCGGCGGCGGGGACCCGGTCGAGGGCCTCGGTGACGAGCAGCTCGGAGACCTTGACCCGCTCGATGGTGCCGTCGGTACGGCACCAGGCCACCTGCTGGCCCTTGCGCAGCACACCCGAGCGCACCCGGCACAGGGCCAGCCGGCCCAGGTACGGCGACGCGTCGAGGTTGGTCACGTAGGCCTGCAGGGGCATGCCCTCCTCGTACGCCGGGGGCGGGACCGTCGCCAGCAGCGTCTCCAGCAGGGGCCCGAGGTCCGGACCGTCCGGCATCGCCCCGTCTGCCGGGCGGCGCAGCGAGGAGCGGCCGGCCTTCGCCGAGCAGTAGACAATGGGAAACTCGATCTGCGACTCGTCCGCGTCGAGGTCGAGGAACAGCTCGTAGGTCTCGTCCAGGACCTCGCCGATCCGCGCGTCCGGCCGGTCCACCTTGTTCACCACCAGGACGACGGGCAGCCGCTGCTCGAGCGCCTTGCGCAGCACGAACCGGGTCTGCGGCAGGGGGCCCTCGCTGGCGTCGACGAGCAGCAGCACCCCGTCGACCATGGCCAGGCCACGTTCCACCTCCCCGCCGAAGTCGGCGTGCCCGGGAGTGTCCACGATGTTCAGCGTCGTGTCCCGCCACCGGACCGCGGTGTTCTTCGCCAGGATGGTGATGCCCTTCTCCCGCTCCAGGTCCATCGAGTCGAGCACCCGCTCGGCGACGTCCTGGCCGACCCGGAAGGCCCCGGACTGCCACAGCATCGCGTCGACCAGGGTGGTCTTGCCGTGGTCGACGTGGGCGACGATGGCCACGTTGCGCAGGTCGGTGCGGAAGGGCATGGCGAGCGGCTCGCTTCGGCGGAGGGGGTGGGCGACGCCAGCGGCCGCCGGCTCCAGCGTACGGCGGCGCTCGCCGGCCGCCAGCCGCAGCGTACGGCGGGCTCACCGCCCCCCGGGGGTGAGCGGCAGCTCGAACCACACCGCCTTGCCCTCCGGGGTCGGCCGGGTGCCCCACCGGCGAGCCAGCCGGGCCACCAGCTGCAGCCCCCGACCCCCCTCGTCCCAGGCGTCCGCCTCGCGCATCCGGGGCAACCGGCTGTCCCCGTCGACCACCTCGCAGCACAGGGTGTCCAGCCGCAGCAGCCGCAGCCCCACCGGCTCCTGGGCGTAGCGCAGCGCGTTGGTGACCAGCTCGCTGACCAGCAGGGTGGCGACATCGAACAGGTGCCCCAGCCCCCAGTCCCCGAGGACCTGGCGGGTGAACTCGCGCGCCCGCCCGGCCGCGGTCGGGGTGGCGGCCAGGGTGAGCCGGGCGCTCACCCCGGGGGGCAGGCCACCGACCCGGGCCAGCAGCAGGGCCACGTCGTCGTCGTGTGCCTCGTCGCGGCCGAGCTCGGCGAGCACCTGGTCGCAGGCCTGCTCCAGCGGGGCCGCCGCGGTGAGCGCCGCGATGAGCCGGGCGAGGCCCTCGGCCAGGTCGCGGCCGCGGGACTCCACCAGCCCGTCGGTGTAGAAGGCCAGCAGCGCGCCGTCGGGGAGGGTGACCTCGGTGGTCTGGAAGGCCACCCCGCCCACCCCCAGCGGCACCCCGGTGGGCAGGTGCAGCAGGTGCGCCGCCCCCTGCGGGGGCACCAGCACGGGCGGCAGGTGCCCGGCGCTGGCGAACGCGCAGCGGCGGGTGTCCGGGTCGTAGACCGCGTAGACGCAGGTGGCCAGCGAGACGTCCTCTAGGGACTGGGCCAGGTCGTCGAGGTGGGTCACCAGGTCGGCCGGCAACGGGTCGAGGACGGCCAGCGTGCGCACCGCCGTACGCAGCTGGCCCATCGCGGCCGCGGCCCGCAGCCCGCGGCCCATCACGTCACCCACCACGAAAGCCACCCGGCCGCAGGCCAGCGGCACCACGTCGAACCAGTCGCCGCCCACCTCGGTGTCCCGGGTGCCCGGCAGGTAGCGGTAGGCGGACTCCACGCCGGTGACGGCGGGGAGGCGCTCGGGCAGCAGCGACCGCTGCAGGGTCACCGCGGTGGCCCGCTCCAGCTGGTAGAGCCGGGCGTTGTCCATGGCCAGCGCGGTCCGGGCGGCCAGCGAGGCCACCAGGGCCCGGTCCTCCGGGCCGAACTCGCGGCCGCTGACCGAGGAGGCCAGCGTCATCAGCCCGATCACCCGCCCCCGGGCGACCAGGGGCACGTGCAGGGCCGGGCCCAGCCCCACCCGCTCGGCCCAGGCGTCGGTCCCGGCGCGCGCCACCGCGACCGGGTGCACCTCGCGCAGCGCGACCGCGGGGGCCGAGCCCGCCGGGTAGGCGACCACCTCCCCGGGGGCCGGCCACGGGCAGCCGGCCATGTCGACGCCGGGGGCGTGCCGGACGAGCAGCCGGCGCAGCCGGGGCCCGCGGCGACGCGGCTCCCCGGCCGGCCAGCCCCCCTCCGGCCCGGGGTCGCTCCGCCCCGGACCCAGGCCGCGCCGGTCGCTCTCCGGCCGCAGCAACGGCTCGGCCACGTCGAGCACCAGGTGGTCGGCCAGGGCTGGCACCACCACCTCGGCCAGGTCGTCCCCGGCCTGGCCGACGTCGAGGGTGGCGCCCAGCCGCACACTGGCGGCACCGAGCAGCTCCAGTCGCTCGGCCGCCCGGCGGCCCATCTCGCGCCCCGCCTCGTCCTCGGTGATGTCCGCGACGAGCAGGCAGACGCCCAGGTTGGTGCCGTCGGGCCGGTCCAGCCGGTAGGCGGTGGCCTCCCACACGTGCTCCCGCTGCGGGTCAGTGCCCGGGCGACCGCGCACCCGCAGCCCGCGGACCGGGCGCCCGTCGACCAGCACGCCGGCGAGCACCTGCTCGAGGGTGGCCGCGACCGGACCGGGGAAAGCCTCGCCGATCCGCCGGCCCAGCAGCTGAGCGCGGGTCAGCCCGTTGACGGCGAGGGCCGCGTCGTTGACGGCGACGTAGCGCAGCTGGGCGTCGAAGACGGCCAGCCCCACGGGGGCCCGGGCGACCAGCGTCTCGGCCAGGGCCCCGTCGGCCAGGGCCCCGTCGGCCAGGGGCCCGTTGGTCAGGGGCCCGTCGCCGGCCAGGCCGGTTGGCGCCTCGTCCCCGCTCACCGGGGGCGTCTCCCACCCCGGCGAGGCACCGGCCGTGGCGAGGCGGTGACGAAGGTCACCCGGTGCGCGGCCACCCGGACACGGTAGACCGGCGCGGGACGGCCGCCGGGGGGGACTACGGTGGCGTACACACCGAGGGGGGACCGAGACGGCGGCCCCGGCGAGGGGCACGACAGCGAGGGGAGCGACCAGTTGGCCACCGGGACACTGGCACCGGGACGGGCCCGGATCACGCAGCGCACCCTGCGGCGGGACGCCTGGTGGCGCCAGCCGCTGGTCACGTTCCTGGTCCTCGCGGCCTTCGTGGCGTACTCGACGTGGCGGGCCTTCGAGCAGGCCCGGTACTTCGCCGACCCGTACATCTCCCCCTTCTACTCTCCGTGCCTGACGACGGCCTGCGAAGGGAACACCTTCCCCAAGCTGTTCACCGGGCCCTCGTTCATCTCCCCGGCGCTGTACATCCTCATCGTCCCCCTGGGCTTCCGGCTCACCTGCTACTACTACCGCAAGGCCTACTACCGGTCGGTGTGGCTGTCCCCGCCGGCCTGCGCCGTCGCCGAGCCGCACCGCCGGTACACCGGGGAGACGCGCTTCCCGCTGATCCTGCAGAACGTGCACCGCTACTTCTTCTACCTCGGCCTGGTCTTCAACGTGATCCTCACGTACGACGCCCTGGCCGCGTTCGTGTTCGACGGCCGGTTCGGCATCGGCCTGGGCACGCTGGTGCTGCTCGTCAACGCGGCCCTGCTCTGGGCCTACTCGCTGTCCTGCCACTCCTGCCGGCACGCCATCGGCGGCCGGCTCAACCACTTCTCCAAGCACCCGCTGCGCTACCGGTTCTGGACGGTGGTGTCCCGGATGAACACGCGGCACATGGAGATCGCCTGGGTCTCCCTCGTGTTCGTCGGGCTGACCGACCTCTACGTGCGGCTCGTCGCGACGGGTGCCATCTCCGACCCGAGGTGGGTGTTCTGATGACCGAGGTCGAGCGGCACTCTTACGACGTCGTCATCGTCGGCGCCGGCGGCGCCGGGCTACGGGCAGCCATCGAGGCCCACCAGCAGGGCGCCCGCACCGCGGTGGTGTGCAAGTCACTGCTGGGCAAGGCGCACACGGTGATGGCCGAGGGCGGCATCGCCGCCGCGATGGGCAACGTCTACCCGGAGGACAGCTGGGAGGTCCACTTCCGAGACACCATGCGCGGTGGCAAGATGCTCAACTCCTGGCGGATGGCGCAGCTGCACGCCCAGGAGGCTCCCGCCCGCGTGCACGAGCTGGAGGAGTGGGGGGCCCTGTTCGACCGGACCCCGGAGGGCCTGATCTCCCAGCGCGACTTCGGCGGGCACCGCTACGCGCGGCTGGCCCACGTCGGGGACCGCACCGGACTGGAGATGATCCGCACCCTGCAGCAGCGCACCGTCGACCTCGGCGTGGACGTGTTCATGGAGTGCACCGTCACCCGGGTGCTGCGCGACGGGGGCCGGGTCGCCGGCGCGTTCGGCTACTGGCGCGAGTCGGGACGGTTCATCTGCTTCGAGGCCCCCGCGGTGGTGCTGGCCACCGGCGGCGTAGGCAAGTCCTACAAGGTGACCTCCAACTCGTGGGAGTACACCGGGGACGGCCACGCGCTGGCCCTGCAGGCCGGGGCAACCCTGGTCAACATGGAGTTCGTCCAGTTCCACCCCACGGGAATGGTGTGGCCGCCGTCGGTCCGCGGCCTCCTCGTCACGGAGAGCGTGCGCGGCGACGGCGGGGTCCTGCGCAACTCCGAGGGCCGGCGGTTCATGTTCGACTACATCCCGGAGTTCTTCAAGGCCGAGACGGCCGACTCCGAGGAGGAGGCGGACCGCTGGTACACCGACAAGCGGAACAACCGGCGCCCACCGGAGCTGCTGCCCCGCGACGAGGTCGCCCGGGCGATCAACGCGGAGGTAAAGGCCGGCCGGGGGTCCCCGCACGGGGGGGTGTTCCTGGACATCGCCTCGCGGCGCTCGCCGGAGTACATCAAGAAGCGCCTGCCGTCGATGTACCACCAGTTCAAGGAGCTGGCCGACGTCGACATCACCAAGGAGGCCATGGAGATCGGGCCGACCTGCCACTACATCATGGGCGGGGTCGAGGTCGACCCGGACACGGCGCAGTCGGTGGTCACCGGGCTGTACGCCGCCGGCGAGGTCGCCGGCGGCATGCACGGGTCGAACCGGCTCGGCGGGAACTCGCTGTCCGACCTGCTGGTCTTCGGCTGCCGGGCCGGCCGGTACGCCGCCCAGTACGCACAGGGCCTGGGCGGGGCGCGCCCCACCATCGCCGAGGGCGACGTACGGGAGGCCGCGGCGGCGGCCCTCGCGCCCTTCGGGGAGGAGGCCGGGGAGAACCCGTACGCCATCCAGCAGGAGCTGCAGCAGGTGATGAACGACCTGGTCGGCATCATCCGCCGGGAGGACGAGCTGCGGGCGGCGCTGAAGGAGATCCACCGGCTGGCCGAGCGGGCCGAGCACCTCACCGTCGAGGGGAACCGCCAGTACAACCCTGGCTGGCACCTGGCGCTGGACCTGCGGAACATGCTGCTGGTCTCCGAGTGCATCGCCCGGGCCGCGCTGGAGCGAACGGAGAGCCGGGGCGGGCACACCCGGGACGACTACCCGATGACCGACCAGGCGTGGGCGGACACGAACCTCGTCCTGGGCTACGCCGACGGCGAGCTGGTGCTGCGCCGACAGCCGCTGCCGCAGATGCCACCAGAGCTGCGGGCGCTCTTCGAGGACAAGGGGAAGTGATGGCCGACCAGGTCCACATGCGGGTGTGGCGGGGCGACGCCGCCGGCGGGGACTTCGTCGACTTCGCGGTGCCGGCCAACGAGGGCGAGGTCGTCCTCGACGTGATCCACCGCATCCAGGCGACCGAAGCCAACGACCTGGCCGTCCGGTGGAACTGCAAGGCCGGCAAGTGCGGCTCCTGCAGCGCCGAGATCAACGGCAAGCCGCGGCTCATGTGCATGACCCGGATGAGCGTCTTCACCCCGGGGGAGACGATCACGGTCTCGCCGCTGCGCACCTTCCCGGTCATCCGCGACCTGGTGACCGACGTGTCGTTCAACTACGAGGTGGCCACCCGGGTCCCGGCGCTGCGACCCAAGCCTCGGGAGGCCGACGGCACCTACCGGATGCAGCAGGTCGACGTGGAGCGGGGCCAGGAGTTCCGCAAGTGCATCGAGTGCTGGATGTGCCAGAACGTCTGCCACGTCATCCGGGACCACGAGGAGAACAAGCCGGCCTTCGCCGGACCCCGCTTCTTCATCCGCTACGCCGAGCTGGACATGCACCCGCTGGACACCCAGGACCGGCGCCGCCAGCTGCAGGAGCACATGGGCCTGGGCCTGTGCAACATCACCAAGTGCTGCACCGAGGTCTGCCCGGAGGGCATCAAGATCACGGACAACGGCATCATCCCGATGAAGGAACGGGTCGTCGACCGTCGCTACGACCCACTGTTCAGCGTGCGGTCGCTGTTCGGCCGGGACGACCGCCGCGACGAGGTGCCCGCCGCACCCGGGCGCCGTATCCCGTCGGGAGGCAGCGGCACGCCGTACGGGCGGATCACCGTCGTCGACGTCGAGCCCACACCGGCCGAGACGAGGAGGAACCCCATGCCGACGCTGCTGTCCGCGGAGGAGGTCGCCGCGGCGCTGGCCGGGCTGCCCGGCTGGTCCGGCGGGACCGACCACCTGGTCCGCGAGGTGGCGGTGCCCGCCACGGACCGCGAGACGCTGGAGCACGCGGTCATGGCGGTGGCCGACCAGGTCAACCATCACCCGGAGGTCGAGCCGACCGAGGGCGGGCTGCGGTTCGTCCTGTGGACCCACTCCGCCGGCGGCGTGACCGCCAAGGACGTCGACCTCGCCCAGCGCCTCGACGCCGTCCTCACCCGCGGCCCCGACCGCTCCTGACCCCCGGGACCCTGCCCCTCCCCCTCCGTCTCGCAATGTCTGGTATCTCGTAGCGATCATGCAGCTCTGAACGGCAGGCCCGCCTTATTCGCGCATGATCGCTAGGCACTAGGCAGCGGGGGGCCGAGGCCGAGCACCTCGGCGAACTGTGCGGCGCGGCGGTCCCAGCTGTGCTCGGCGGCGAAGCGACGGCGCCGCTCGACCAGGGCGGGGTCCGGCGAGGCGGCCAGGACCCGGTCCACCGCGGCGGCGACGCCGGCCGGGTCCCGCCCCACGGCGATCAGGTCGGTGTCCAGCCAGCGGACCGCGGGCAGGTCGGTGGCCACCGCCGGGCGCCCGGCGGCGAGGTACTCCAGCACCTTGAGCGGGAAGCTGGCCCGGTTGAAGGCGCTGTCGGCGTACGGCAGCAGGCCCACGTCCATGACCCGCAGGTACGACGGGAGCCGGTCGAAGGGCTTGGCGCCGACCCAGCACACGTTGGGCCGGGCGAGCAGGGCGTCCATCCGGGCCAGGTCGAAGGTCATCTGCCGCGGGCCGACCAGCAGCAGCGAGTGGCCCCGGTCGGCGACCGCCTCGAGCACGGCCAGGTCGATCCGCTCGGACAGGTGGCCGACGAAGCCGACGACGGGGCGGGGCAGGTCCACGTCGTCCGGCACGGGCGCCCGGTCGGTGCCGGCGAACAGCTCGGCGTCGACGCCGTTGGGGATCTGCACCACCTGCGCGCCCCGCGCCTGCCAGTCGGCGGTGAGCGTCGCCGACACGGTGACCACCGTGTCCACCCCGGCCAGGACCCGGTCCTGCTGCCGGCGCAGCCAGCCGGCAGACACGCCCATCAGCTCCGCGCCGGCGACGAAGTCGTCCGTCGCGTACAGCACCCGGCGGCTCTCGCCCAGGGCGCCGAAGGCGTCGGTGAGGGTGGCGGCGACGACGGCGTGCACCCGCCCGCCCAGGCGGCGCACCGCCGCCCGGGCGCTGCGCCGGGTCAGCCAGGTGGCCGCCTGGCGCAGGCCCGGCCGGCTCACCCCCGGCGGGACGACCGGGGTGAGCCG
>JBMOMH010000111.1:0-1054 GCA_049323135.1 Actinomycetota bacterium | reverse complement strand
CGGCGTCGACGTAGTTCTGCCAGTGCAGGGTCATCTGGTAGCCACGCTCCAACGACCCGGAGGGGTCGTACAGGCTGGTCGCCACCAGCTGGACCATGGGCACCGCGAAGAAGACCAGCAGCCACAGCAGCCCCGGGGCCAGTAGCAGGTACGGCAGCAACGACCGGCGCCGAGCGGACCGTGGGGCCGGCGGTGCCCCGACCGGCGCCGAGCCCGGGCGGACCAGGACGCTCACCGGCCGGCCCTGGCCGAGCGCGCGCTCACGGGGCGGCGCCCACCGGCGCGGTCGCCGCGTCCTCGACCTCCGCGCCCGCATGCGCGTCCTGGGCGGCGTCCAGGGCGAAGGTGTGCTCCGGGTCCCACTCCAGGGCCACCTGGTCCCCTGGGCGACAGGCCACCACGCGGGACAGGTTCTGCACGAAGACAGTGAGCTCCTGCCCCCACCCGGTCCGCACCAGGTACTGGGTGCTCACGCCGGTGAAGCTGGCGTCGGTGACGACGCCGAGCAGCCGGTTCTGCCCGGGGGTGGCGAGGGCCGCCGGGTCGGCGAGCCGGATCTTCTCCGGGCGGACGCCCAGCCACACGTCGGTCGCACGCCGGGCCAGCCGGTCCACGGACAGCCGCACGGGGCTGCCGGAGACGTCGAGTAGCGCCTCCGGGCCGCTGGGGTCGACGACGCGGGCGCGGACCAGGTTGGACTGCCCGAGGAAGTTGGCCACGAACGTCGTCGCCGGGTTCTCGTACAGCTCGTCCGGGCTGCCGAGCTGCTCCACCCGGCCGTTGTTCATCACCGCGATCGTGTCGGCCATCGTCATGGCCTCTTCCTGGTCGTGGGTGACGTGCACGAACGTGATCCCGACCTCGGTCTGGATGCGCTTGAGCTCGATCTGCATCGCCCGGCGCAGCTTGAGGTCCAGCGCCCCCAGCGGCTCGTCGAGCAACAGCACGCTGGGCCGGTTGATCAGGGCCCGGGCCAGGGCCACCCGTTGCTGCTGGCCACCGGAGAGCTGCGCCGGCCGGCGCCGGCCGTACCCGGACAGCTGGACCAGGTCGA
>JBMOMH010000110.1:0-10991 GCA_049323135.1 Actinomycetota bacterium | reverse complement strand
GACGCCGGGGAGGTCAGCCAGTCCCGCACGAACTGCTTGTCGAAGGACGGCTGGGCCCGCCCGGGCCGCCAGGCGTCCGCCGGCCAGAACCGGGACGAGTCGGGGGTGAGCACCTCGTCGGCCAGCACCAGCTCGCCGGTGCGCGGGTCGCGGCCGAACTCCAGCTTGGTGTCGGCGCACAGGATGCCCCGCCCGGCGCTGACATCGGCGGCCCGCCGGTACACGGCGAGGGTGAGCTCCCGCAGCCGGCCGGCCAGCTCCTCCCCCACCGTGGCGGCGACGATGGCGAAGGACACGTTCTCGTCGTGCGCCCCCAGCGCCGCCTTCGTCGCCGGGGTGAACACCGGCTCGGGGAGCCGGGACCCCTCGGCCAGGCCCGGGGGCAGCGCCACCCCGCAGACCGCACCGGTGGCGGCGTACTCGGCCCAGCCGGAGCCGGCGAGGTAGCCGCGGGCCACGCACTCCACGGGCACCATGTCCAGCGGCCGGCACAGCATCGCCCGCCCGGCGTACCCGGCCGGCGCCCCCGGGGGCAGCTCGGTGGACACGACGTGGTGGGGCACCAGGTCGGCCAGCCGCTCGAACCACCACAGGGACAGCGCGGTGAGGATCCGCCCCTTGTCGGGGATCGGGGTAGGCAGCACCCAGTCGTACGCCGAGATCCGGTCGCTGGCGACGACGAGCAGCAGCCCGTCGGCGGTGCGGTAGAGGTCACGCACCTTGCCCGAGTGGACGTGCCGCAGCGCGGTCACAGGATGGCCGCGGGCTGGTAGTCCGCCGCCCCCGGGTGCCGGGCCACCACCTCGCCGACCCGGGCGACCACGTCGGCGACCTGCGCGCCAGCGGCGCCGGTGAAGGACAGCGGGGCGGCGACCAGCCCGGTGAGCTCGGCCCGGGACAGCCCCAGCCGGGCGTCGCCGGCCAGCCGGTCCAGCAGGTCGTTGCGCTCCCCGCCCGCCTTGCGCAGCGCCAGGGCGGCGGCCACCGCGTGCTCCCGGATCACCTCGTGCGCCTGCTCCCGGCCCACCCCCCGGCGGACCGCGGCCAGCAGCACCTTCGTCGTGGCCAGGAACGGCAGGTAGCGCTCCAGCTCCCGCTCGGCCACCGCGGGGTAGGCGCCGAACTCGTCCAGCACGGTGAGGAAGGTCTCGAACAGCCCGTCCACCGCGAAGAACGCGTCGGGCAGGGCGACCCGGCGGACCACCGAGCAGGACACGTCACCCTCGTTCCACTGGTCGCCGGCCAGCTCCCCGACCATGGACAGGTAGCCGCGCAGCACCACGGCCAGCCCGTTGACCCGCTCGCAGGACCGGGTGTTCATCTTGTGCGGCATCGCGCTGGACCCGACCTGACCGGCCCGGAAGCCCTCGGTGACCAGCTCGTGCCCGGCCATCAGCCGGATCGTGGTGGCCAGGCTGGACGGCGCCGCGGCCACCTGGACCAGGGCGGCGACGACGTCGAAGTCCAGCGACCGGGGGTACACCTGGCCCACGCTGGCCAGCACCCGGTCGAAGCCGAGGTGGCGGGCCACCGCCGCCTCCAGCACGGCCAGTCGCGCCGGGTCGCCGCCGAGCAGGTCCAGCTGGTCCGCGGCGGTGCCGACCGGTCCCTTCAGCCCGCGCAGCGGGTAACGGGCGCACAGGTCGGCCAGCCGCTGGTAGCCGACGAGCAGCTCCTCGGCGGCGCTGGCGAACCGCTTGCCCAGCGTGGTCACCTGCGCGGCGACGTTGTGGGTGCGCCCCACCACCGGCTGCTCGGCGTACGCCGTCGCCAGCCGGGCCAGCCGGGCCAGCGCGGCGACGACCCGGTCGCGCACCAGCAGCAGGGCGTCGCGGATCTGCAGCTGCTCGACGTTCTCGGTGAGGTCCCGGGAGGTCATCCCCTTGTGGATGTGCTCGTGCCCGGCCAGCGCGGCGAACTCCTCGATGCGGGCCTTGACGTCGTGCCGGGTCACCCGCTCCCGGGCGCGGATCGAGGACAGGTCCACCTGCTCGAGCACCGCCTCGTACGCCGCCAGCGCCGCGTCGGGCACCGGCACGCCCAGGTCCCGCTGCGCGCGCAGCACGGCCAGCCACAGCCGTCGCTCCAGCACCACCTTGTGGGTGGGGGACCACAGGGCGCGCTGCGCGGGGGACGCGTACCGGGTCGCCAGCACGTCCGGCACCGGCTCCGCGGCTGGCTCAGAAGCCACCATGCCGGACCAGACCTCCCCCCTCGACCCGGCCGGCGACCGCCGCCGCGGCGACGTCCCGCCGGTACTGCACCCCGGGGAAGCGCACCTCGCCCGCGGCGGCGTACGCCCGCTCCCGCGCCTGCCGCAGGTCGGTCCCCACCGCGGTCAGCGCGAGCACCCGGCCCCCGGCGGTGCGCACCGTGCCGTCCGCCTCGGCCCGGGTCCCCCCGTGCAGCACCTGTACGCCGGGCACCGCGGCGGCGGCCGCCAGCCCCTCCACCACGTCGCCGGTCCGCGGCGTACCCGGGTAGCCGGCGGCGGCGAGCACCACGGTCACCGCGGCCGCGTCGGCCCACCGCAGCGGTTCCACGGTGGACAGCCGGCCGGTCGCCGCCGCGTGCAGCAGCCCGCCCAGCGGCGTGTGCAGCAGGGCGAGCACCGCCTGCGTCTCCGGGTCGCCGAACCGGCAGTTGAACTCCACCACCCGCAGGCCCCGGGCGGTGAGCGCCAGCCCGGCGTACAGCAGGCCGACGAACGGCGTGCCCCGCCGGCGCAGCTCGTCGACGGTCGGCGCCACCACGGTGGCCATCGCGTCGGCGACCAGGCGCCGCGGCGCCCACGGCAGCGGGGCGTAGGCGCCCATCCCGCCGGTGTTGGGCCCGGTGTCGCCGTCGCCCAGGCGCTTGAAGTCCTGCGCCGGCAGCAGCGGGACGGCGGTGGTGCCGTCGGTGAGCGCGAACAGGCTCACCTCGGGGCCGTCCAGGTACTCCTCGACGACCACCCGGCGGCACCCGGCGGCGTGCCCGAGGGCCGCCGCCCGGTCGGCGGTCACCAGCACCCCCTTGCCGGCGGCCAGGCCGTCCTCCTTCACCACGTACGGCGGCCCGAACGCGTCCAGCGCCGCCGCCACCTCCTCGGGGGTCTCGCCGACGTGGGCCAGGGCGGTGGGCACCCCGGCCGCGGCCATGACCTCCTTGGCGTACGCCTTGGAGCCCTCGATCCGGGCCGCCTCCGGGGAGGGGCCGAAGCAGGGGATGCCGGCGGCCCGCACCGCGCTGGCCACCCCGGCGACCAGCGGCGCCTCCGGGCCGACCACCACCAGGTCCGCCCCCAGGTCCCGGGCCAGCGCGGCGACCGCCTCGGGGTCGGTCACGTCCAGCGGCCGGCCGGGCGCCAGCCGGGCCGTGCCGGCGTTCCCGGGGGCACACCACAGCCGGTCCACCTCGGGGTCCCGGGTCAGGGCCAGCACGAGGGCATGCTCGCGAGCGCCGGACCCGACGACGAGGACCTCCACGAGCGGGCAGCGTACCCAGCCGCCCCAACGCCGGACGGGTGCGGGCGGTGGCCCCACGGGGTAAGCAGCCGGTCACCTGTGGTTCGATCGGCGGCCACCAGCGCGTCGCGGGCCGCTGCGACGGTACGGCGGCTGGGTCCGGAGGACCGGAGAACCGGAGAGGAGTGGGATGGTCACCGTCACCTCGGCGGACGAGGCCCCCCCGCGGGCCGGGACGCTCGCCCGGGCCGCGCGCGCCCCCTCGGGTGGGACGGCCGCGACGGCCGGCGGCCGGCTGCTCACCTGGGTGTTCCTAGCGCCGTCGCTGCTGGTCTTCGCGGTCTTCGTCTTCTACCCGCTGGGGCGCACCGGCTACCTGAGCCTGCACGGCAACGACATCTTCGGCCGACCCGCCGACTTCGTCGGCCCCCGGCACTACCTGGACCTGCTCACCTCCCCCGACTTTCGCCGGACCCTGCTCACCACCGCGCTGTTCACCGCCTACACCGTCGTCCCGGGCGTGCTGGGGGCGCTGCTGCTGGTGCTGCTGCTGGAGTCCCGCATCCGCGGCGTCCGGCTGTTCCGGACCGCGTTCGCACTGCCGTTCGCCTTCTCCGTGGCCAGCGCGTCGGTGGTGTTCTCGGTCATCTACAACCCGGCGATCGGCGTAGCCAACGGGCTGCTGGGCCGGTTCGGGGTGGCCCCGCTGGGCTGGCTCACCGACCCCTCCCTAGCGCTGCCCGCGGTGTCCGCCGCATCGGTGTGGATGGTGCTCGGCTACAACGTGTTGGTCCTGTCCGCCGGGATCGGAGCGATCCCGCCCGAGGTCGTCGAGGCCGCCCGGCTGGACGGTGCGTCGGGGCTGCGGCTGGCCCGCAGCATCACCGTGCCCCTGCTCGGCCCACACCTGTTCTTCCTCGTCGTGGTGTCCACGATCCAGGCGCTGCAGAGCTTCGGCCAGATCCACATCCTCACCCGGGGCGGGCCGAACCGGGCGACGACGACGCTGGTCTACTCCATCTACGACCGGGCCTTCGCCAACAACGCCAGCGACTTCGGGGTGGCCAGCGCACAGGCGGTCGTGCTGCTCGTCGTCGTGCTCGCCTGTGCGGCCGTGCAGTTCGGCGTGCTCGAACGGAAGGTGTTCTACCGGTGAGCCGCGTCCGGGAGACTGTGGCCCGGGGGTCGACGTACGCCGTGCTGCTGCTCGCCGCCGCCGCCGTGCTGTTCCCCGTCTACTACGCCCTGGCGGGCAGCGTCATGGGGGTGCGGGAGCTGGCGGCGTACCCACCGGCCCTGGTGCCCCGCGCCCCGACGCTGCGCAACCTCACCGACGTCTTCACGGTGATCCCGCTCGGCCGGCAGTATCTCAACAGCGCGGTTGTGTCCGGCGTCATCACTGCTGCCCAGCTGGTGACCTCGATCCTGGCCGCCTACGCCTTCGTGTTCCTCCCGATGCGGTGGCGAGCCGCGGTCTTCGGCCTGTTCCTGACGACGCTGATGGTCCCGTGGGAGGCGGTCATCATCCCCAACTACCTCACCGTGTCGTCGGCGGGACTGGCGAACTCCTACCTGGGGCTGGTCGTGCCGTTCCTCGCCTCCGCATTCGGCACGTTCTTGCTGCGCCAGGCGTTCCTCACCTTCCCCACCGAGCTGCGGGACGCGGCCACGGTGGACGGCTGCGGGCACTGGCGCTTCCTGTGGCGCATCCTCGTGCCGCTGAACAAGCCGGCGCTGGCGGCGCTGGCCGTGTACGTGTTCCTGTCCGCGTGGAACCAGTACTTCTGGCCGCTCATCATCACCCGAACACCGGAGATGCAGACCCTGCAGATCGGACTGTCCCAGCTGAACAACGCCGAGCAAGCCGACCCGGGACTGATCCTGGCCGGGGTCACCCTGTCGCTGCTGCCCACCTTGCTGCTCGTCATCTTCGGGCAGCGGTTCATCGTCCGCGGGCTGACCGCGGGCGCCCTGCGCTGACCGTCCCCCGTCCCCGTCCTACCCATCTCGAAGGAGACCCATGAGAGCCACCCGCCCGTCCCGGCGTACCGCGGCGCTTGCCGCCGCCGTCGGGTTCGCCCTCGCCCTCGCCGGCTGCGGCTCCGGCTCGGGCGGCACCGGGAGCGGCGCCGCCCCGGGCGCCTCCGCCCTGGACAAGGCGTCCGGCGTCACCACCGTGTCGTTCTGGCACAGCATGAGCGGCAAGAACGGCGAGGTGCTGAGCTCCCTGGTGCAGCAGTTCAACGCCAAGAACGCCGGCAAGATCGAGGTGAAGCCGGTGTACCAGGGCAACTACGACGACACCATCACCAAGTTCAAGGCGGCGGTGCAGCAGAAGCAGACTCCGACCCTGATTCAGGTGTACGACATCGGCACCCGCTTCATGATCGACTCCAAGCAGACGGTGCCGGTGCAGTCGTTCGTCGACAAGGACTCCTACGACCTGACGTCGATCGAGCCGAACATCCGCAACTACTACAGCATCGACAACAAGCTGTACTCCATGCCGTTCAACTCCTCGATGCCGCTGCTGTACCTGAACGCGGACGCCTTCCGGCAGGCCGGGCTCGACCCGGCCAAGCCGCCGCGGACCCTGGCGGAGATCGCCGACTACGCCAAGAAGCTCACCGTGAAGGACGCCAGCGGCCAGACCGTGCGGTACGGCTTCGGCGCGGCCATCTACGGCTGGTTCCTGGAGCAGCTCATCGCCCAGTCCGGCACGGAGTACTGCAACCAGGGCAACGGGCGGCAGGCGAAGGCCACCAAGGTGCTGTTCGACTCGCCGCAGGCGGTCGCCGTCGCCCAGTGGTGGGCGCAGCTGGTCAAGGACGGGTACGCGGTGAACACCGGCCGCAAGACCGACGACGCGCAGGCCGCCTTCAAGAGCGGGCGGGTGGCCATGCACCTGGAGTCCACCGGCGTGCTGCGCAGCTACACCGACGCCGCGAAGTTCCCGGTCGCCGCGGCCCCCTTCCCGAAGGTCGCCGCCGGCGACACCGGCGGGCCCATCATCGGCGGGGCCAGCCTGTGGATCGACGGCCCCGGTCACTCCGCCGCCGAGCAGCGGGCCGCTTGGGAGTTCGTGAAGTTCCTGTCCACCCCGGCCGCGCAGGCCGAGTGGCACACCGGGACCGGCTACTTCCCGGTGAACGCCAAGGCGCTGGAGGAGCCGGTGGACAAGGCTTGGACGGCGAAGTACCCGCAGTTCCAGACCGCGGTCGACCAGCTGCACGGCACCAAGCCGTCGGTGGCCTCGGCCGGGTGCATCCTCGGGGTGATGCCGCAGGCGCGCAAGGCCTCCGAGGACGGGCTGGAGAAGGCGATCCTCGGCCAGGCTCCGCCGCAGCAGGCGATGACCGAGGCGGCCGCGTCGATCCAGCCGCAGATCGACAGCTACAACAAGGCCGTCGGCGGCTGACCCCGGGCAGCACCCCCCACCCCCCGCCCCATCTGGATGAAGGCGTCCTTCTGTGCTCACTTGAGGTCAGAAGGACGCCTTCATCGCATGGGGGGGAGGGGTTCCTGGGGGACGAGGGGGTGGACCTGGATGGTCTGGTCCCGGCCCGGGCCGACGCCGACGGCGGACACCCGGGTCCCGGACAGCTCCTCAACCGCGGCGACGTAGTCCCGCGCGTTGCGCGGCAGGTCGGCCAGGGTGCGTGCGGCGGAGATGTCCTCCGACCACCCGGGCAGCTCCTCGTACACCGGGCGGGCGTGGTGGAAGTCGGTCTGGGTCAGCGGCATGTCGGCGTACCGGACCCCGCCCACGTCGTACGCGACACACACCGGGACGCGCTCCCACCCGGTGAGCACGTCGAGCTTGGTCAGGAACAGGTCGGTGAGCCCGTTGACGCGGGTGGCGTAACGGGCGACGACGGCGTCGAACCAGCCGCAGCGGCGGGGCCGGCCGGTGGTGACGCCCCGCTCCCCGCCCACCGTGCGCAGCCGTTCCCCGTCGGCGTCGAGCAGCTCCGTAGGGAACGGACCGGCACCCACCCGCGTCGTGTAGGCCTTGAGGATGCCGACCACCCGGTCGATGCGGGTCGGCCCGATCCCCGCCCCCGTACAGGCACCGCCGGCGGTCGGGTTCGACGAGGTGACGAACGGGTACGTGCCGTGGTCGACGTCGAGCAGCGTGCCCTGCGACCCCTCGAGCAGCACCACCTCGCCCCGGTCGAGGGCGTCGTTGAGCACCTTCGCCGTGTCGGCCACCAGCGGCCGCAGCGCGTCGGCGTAGCCGAGGTAGGCGTCGACCACCTCCTCGACGGCCATCGCCCGCCGGTTGTACACCTTCACGAGCAGCTGGTTCTTCTCGCGCAGCGCACCGTCGACCTTCTGCCGCAGGATCCCCTCGTCGAACAGGTCCTGCACCCGTACGCCGAGCCGAGCCACCTTGTCGGCGTACGCCGGGCCGATGCCCCGCCCGGTGGTACCGATGCGGTTGCTGCCGAGGAAGCGCTCGCCCACCTTGTCCAGCGTCGTGTGGTACGGCGTGATGAGGTGGGCCGACGCGGACAGCAGCAGCCGGGACACGTCCACGCCCCGGTCCCGCAGCCCCCGCATCTCGGCCAGCAGCACCCCGGGGTCGACGACGACACCGTTGCCGATGACCGGGATGACCCCCGGGGTGAGCACGCCGGAGGGCAGCAGGTGCAGGGCGTAGGACTCGCCCTCGACGACGACGGTGTGGCCGGCGTTGTTGCCGCCCTGGTAGCGCACCACGTAGTCGACGACCCCGCCGAGCAGGTCCGTGGCCTTGCCCTTGCCCTCGTCACCCCACTGGGCGCCGACGAGCACGACTGCCGGCATGGACACGCACCTCTTCGTCGTCTGCGTCGGGTCGGGACGGCTGGGGGGCGGGAGCCGTCCGGGCGACGAGGCTACCGTGCCGGTGCCGGTGGCTCGGGTTTCCCTGGGCGCGGCCCGGGTACGCCGTCACCTGCACCCCTCGGGAGCGGGCCGGAGGAGCCGCTGGCAGGGGACGGTTCCTCCGGCCTCCCGCCCCGGTGCCGGCTAAGCCGGGGGCCCCCCGGCGAGGGCCGCGGCGGCTGCCGGGTCGCTGTCGGCGAGGAACTGTGCGCACCGGTCGGCCTCCGCCGACTCCCCGATGGCCGCCGCCGCCCGCCCCAGGGCGTGCAGGGCCCGCAGGAAGCCGCGGTTCGGCTCGTGCGACCAGGGGATCGGCCCGTGCCCCTTCCACCCGTGGCGGCGCAGCAGGTCCAGGCCCCGGTGGTAGCCGGTGCGAGCGTAGGCGTAGGAGGCGACCAGGTCACCGCCGGCGTACGCCCGGTCGGCCAGCAGGGCCCACGGCAGGGAGTGGGCGGGGTGCGCCGCCGCCACCTGCGCCGGGTCCTCCCCGCCGGCCAGCGCCCGGCGTACCGGCCCATCATCGGGCAGCAAGGTGGCCGCCGGTCCCAGCAGGTTCTCCACGCCCTCCTCCTCCTCCTCGGCCCCCCGCCCCCGCCCCCGTTGACCAGCCGACCTGCGCAAAACATGGTCGAACCGGCCGGAGGCGTCAGCGCAGGCGGGTTCCTGCCGAGCGGAGGTCCTGGCAGGCCTGGACCACCCGGGCGGCCATGCCGGACTCAGCCAGCTTGCCGTAGGTGCGGGGGTCGTAGGCCTTCTTCGAGCCGACCTCCCCGTCGACCTTGAGCACGCCGTCGTAGTTGCGGAACATGTGGTCGACGATCGGCCGGGTGAAGGCGTACTGCGTGTCGGTGTCGACGTTCATCTTCACCACGCCGTAGTCGAGGGTCTCCCGGATCTCCTCCAGCAGCGAGCCGGAGCCGCCGTGGAACACCAGGTCGAACGGCTTGTCCTTGCCGACCCGGGACCCCACCGCCTGCTGGATGTCCCGCAGGATCGACGGGCGCAGCTTGACGTTGCCCGGCTTGTAGACACCGTGCACGTTGCCGAACGTCGCGGCGAGGAGGTAGCGCCCCTTCTCACCGGTGCCCAGCACGTCCGCGGTGCGCTGCGCGTCCCCGGCCGTCGTGTACAGCTTCTCGTTGATCTCGTTGGCGACGCCGTCTTCCTCGCCGCCGACGACCCCGATCTCCAGCTCCATGACGATGCGCGCCTTGGCGCAGGCGGCGAGCAGCTCCTCGGCGATGCGCAGGTTCTCCTCGAGCTCGACCGCCGAGCCGTCCCACATGTGGGACTGGAACAGCGGCTCCCGGCCCTCGTTGACCCGCTCCTGGCTGATCGCGATCAACGGCCGCATGTACCCGTCGAGCTTGTCCTTCGGGCAGTGGTCGGTGTGCAGGGCGATCTGCACCGGGTAGGCCTTGGCCACATGGTGGGCGTACTCGGCCAGCGCCTGCGCGCCGAGCACCATGTCCTTCACCGTCGACCCGGACAGGTACTCCGCGCCGCCGGTGGACACCTGCACGATGCCGTCGCTCTCGGCCTCGGCGAAGCCGCGGAGGGCGGCGTTGAGCGTCTGCGAGGAGGTGACGTTGATCGCCGGGTAGGCGAAGGCGCCGGCCTTCGCCCGGTCGAGCATCTCGGCGTACACCTCGGGGGTGGCGATGGGCATCGCTCTCACTCCTCGGTCCGGGGGCCGTGTGGCGGCCCGGCCGGGCCATGACGGTCCTGCGTCGGGGCGGTCGACTCCCATCCTTCCAGACCACGCGGCGGCGAGCACCGCCCGACCCCGGGTAGGCTGCCCGGGATGTCCGCCCTCGCCCTCGGCCCGTCCTGGCTGGACCCCGAACAGCTGATCCGCGCGTTCGGGCTGCTCGGCATCCTCGCCGTCGTCTTCGCCGAGTGCGGCCTGCTCGTCGGCTTCTTCCTGCCCGGGGACTCGCTGCTGTTCACCGCGGGCCTGCTGGTCGCCGACGGCCGCTACCTCCCCGGCAACCTGCTGGTCGTGGCCGGGCTGATCAGCGTCGCGGCGATCCTGGGCAACCTGGTCGGGTACGGCATCGGCCGGCGAGCCGGGCCGGCGGTGTTCCGCCGCCCGGACTCCCGGCTGTTCCGGCAGGAGTACGTCGACCGCTCGCACGAGTTCTTCGAGCGGTACGGCGCCCGCGCGATCGTGCTCGCCCGTTTCGTGCCGATCGTGCGGACCTTCATCACGGTGATGGCCGGCGCGTCCCGGATGAGCTACCGCAGCTACGCGCTCTACTCGACGGTCGGCGGCCTGCTGTGGGGCGTGGGCGTGACCGTGCTCGGCTACTTCCTCGGCCAGGTGGCGTTCGTCCGCGCCAACGTCGAGAAGATTCTCGTCCTCATCGTCGTCCTCTCGGTGCTGCCCATCGCCGTGGAGCTGCTGCGTGGGCGGCGCCGCCGGCGGGCGGCCCGGGCCGGCGCGGGCCCCGCGGCGGCCCCGGCCGCTGCGGACCCCGGGGACGACGCGACCGGCTGATGGGACGCCACAAGGTACGTCGGCGCCGGCGCGGGCCGGTCGCGGTGCTGGGCTTCGGCCTGGCCGCGCTGCTGGTCGCCGGTGGGGCGGCGTACGCGCTGCGTGGGGCACCGATCCCGGAGGTGCTGGCCCGCACCGAGGCCACCACCGCGCCCCAGACCGCGCCGGCCGCCTCC
>JBMOMH010000109.1:0-11084 GCA_049323135.1 Actinomycetota bacterium | reverse complement strand
CGGGGCGCCGGCCCCCATCCTCCCGGGGGCCCCCGCCCCCGGCGCTCCCGCCCCGGCCCCGGGCACCGCGCCACCCCCGGGCGGCCCCAACTGCCTGCTCGTCCTGTGCACCCGCACCGCGTCCTACCCGCAGGACCCGCTGACCTGGCTGCTCGTGGGGGGGCTGGTCGCATGATCCGCCGTGGGGTGAAGCTGCAGCTGCTGGTGTTCGCGCTGGTCACGCTGCTGGGCACGACGTACGTCGGGGCCAGCTACGCCGGGCTGGCCGACCGGCTGGTGGACAAGCGCTACACGGTGCTCGCCGACTTCGCCGACTCCGGGGGCATCTTCACCAACGCCGAGGTCACCTACCGGGGCGTCGCGGTCGGCCGGGTGGGCCCGCTGCGGCTGTCCGGGGACGGGGTGCTGGTGGCCCTGGAGATCGCCCGGGGCACCCGGGTGCCGGCCGACACCAGGGCGGTGGTGGCGAACCGCTCCGCGGTCGGCGAGCAGTACGTCGACCTGCAGCCGGCGGTCGACCAGGGGCCCTACCTGCGCGACGGCAGCCGGATCCCGCGCGACCGCACGGCCACGCCGCTGCCGGTGACCACCCTGATGCTCAACCTGGACCGGCTGGTCAACTCCGTCGACCGCAAGGACCTCGGCGTGGTCATCGACGAGCTCGGGGCGGCGTTCCAGGGCACCGGCCCGGCGTTGCAGCGGCTGGTGGACTCCGGGGACGCGCTGACCCGGGCGGCCACCGAGGCGCTGCCACCGACGGTCCGCCTGATCCAGGACGGCAAGACGGTGCTGGACGCGCAGCGGGACACCGCCAGTGCCATCCGCTCCTTCAGCGCCGACCTGGCGTCGCTGTCCGACCAGCTGCGGGCCAGCGACCCCGACCTGCGCGGCATCCTGGCCAACGGCCCCGGCGCCGCCGCCCAGGTGCAGGGGCTGCTGCAGGACAACCAGGGGGCGCTGCCGATCCTGCTGGCGAACCTGGTCACCCTGGGACAGATCCAGGCGGTGCGCCTGCCGGGTCTGGAGCAGATCCTGGTGACCTACCCGGTCGTCGTCTCCGGCGGCTACACCGTGGTCCGCAGGGGGCCAGACGGGAAGTACACCGCCCACTTCGGGCTGAGCACCCAGTCCTCCCCGACGGCCTGCGACGGGGCCGGGTACGCCGGGACCCGGGAGCGCACCCCCAGCGACTACAACCGGGACCCGGCGGCCGACCGGGCCAACCCGAGGGCGAACACCGGGGCCCGCTGCGCGGAGCCGCGGGGCAGCGCGACCAGCGTCCGGGGCGCGCAGAACGCGCCCGCTCCGGGGAGCGGCGGCGCCCGCGCCACCCCGGGAGCGGCGATGGCTGGCTACGATCCGGTCACGGGGCAGACCACTGCACCGGACGGCACGCCGCTGGTCATCGGCTCCCACGGTGGCCAGTACCGCCTGCTCGGGGAGAGCTCATGGACCTGGCTGTTCGTCGGCCCGCTCGCGGCCTGACCCTGCGCCGCCGCGGCCCCCACGGCCTCACCCCCCGGGCCCGGCGGCGGCTGGTGGTCGTCCTCGCCGCGGCGGTCACGGTCCTGGCGGTGCTGGTGGCCGGGCTGGCCGTGGCCATCGTCCGGGACCGCGGCCAGGCGGACCGGCGTACCGCGATCCTGGCCGCGGCCCGGCAGGAGGCGGTGAACTTCACCACCCTGGACTACCGGCAGTTCGACCGGGACACCGCCCGGGTGCTGGACGGGGCCACCGGGACCTTCCGCCAGCAGTTCCAGGACCGGCTCGCCGAGCTGCGCACGCTGGTCACCGACAACCAGGCGGTGACCAGCGGCCAGGTGCTCGAGGCGGGGCTGGTCAGCGCGGACGCGCAGACCGCCCGGGTGCTGGTGGCGGTGGACAGCAAGGTGACCAACAAGGCGGCCCCGCAGGGGCAGCTGCGCAACTACCGGCTGCGGGTGGAGCTGCGCGAGGTGAACGGCCGGTGGCTGGCCTCCGACGTGCAGTTCGTCGGCTGACGTGCCGGGCACCGGCGTACGGCGGGCCGCGGCGGGTGGCGAGCCGGCCGACCGACCCACGCCACGACCCGAGGGGAGACCTGGGTGAGCGAGCCGCGCGGTGAGCGCCCGTCGGCCGGGCGGGTGGCCGGGGGCCTGCCCCGCCGGCCTGCCCGACCCGGCCGCCCCGACGAGCCGCCGCCTCGCCGGCCCCGGGTGGCCGGCCAGCGCCGTAGGCCCGACGAGCGCCCGGCCGACACCGCCTCCGGCCGTCCCGACGAGCCGGCGCCCTCGGCTCGCCCCGGGGTCGGCCCCGCGGTCGGCCGCTGGGCCGGCCCCGCCCCCGTGGCCGGCCCACCCGGGCAGCGGGTGCCCTGGGGGTGGCTGGTCTGGACCCTGCTCGCCCTGACGGTCGTGCTGTCCGGTGCCGCCGGCTTCGCTGGCTACCAGGTGTGGCAGGAGCGACGGGTGGACGGGGCCCGCACCGCGGCGCTGGCTGCCGCCCGTACCGCGGCCCCCGTGGTGCTCAGCTACGACTACCGGTGGCTCGACCAGGACTTCGCCGCGGCCCGCAACCTGCTCACCGGCGCGTTCCGGGACCAGTACGACAAGACCACCGCCGACGTGGTCCGGCCCACGGCCACCCAGTACCAGGCGGTGGTCAAGGCTCAGGTGGTGGAGGCCTCCGTCGTGGCGGCCAGCCGGGACCGGGTGGTCACCCTGCTGTTCGTGAACCAGACCACGACGAGCACCCGGCTGCAGGGTCCCCGGCTGGACATCAGCCGGGTCCGGCTCACCCTGGTGCGCTCCGGGGACCGCTGGCTGGTCAGCGCGATCGACGCCCTCTAACCCCTCGCCCCTCGCCGGCGCGACGGCTCCGGCCCCCACTGTGCTCCGCCGCCCACCCCGGGTCCGCCGCCGACCGGCCTCGGCCGGTTGGTCCGGCGGGCCCGACCCCAGATTCTGCCTCAGCAGCCTCGACAGGCACACCAGGCGCGAGGGTAACAGAGACAGGCCATATTGTGGTAACTAAAGTGGGCTATAGGCCACTTTAGTTACCACATAGTCAGATGCCTTGCCCGGTAGACACGGGCGCAGGGGTAACACCTGCCTCAGTAGTGCGCTGCCTCCCCTTGGGTAGCGCTGCGGGGGCGCACCGCGCTCGGAGGGTCGCGCCCTGCATCCGCCACCCGCGGACGCCGTCGTCCACGGGCCCGCCGTCGTCCTTGGCTGGACCCGGGGCCGCCGTACGCCGCCGTGACCGGCAGGCACCACAGGGGCCGCCGTACGCCGCCGTGACCGGCAGGCACCACAGGGGCCGCCGTACGCCGCCGTGACCGGCAGGCACCGTCAATGCCGGACCGGGGCCCGCCGTACCTGCTGGTAGGCACCGGAGGGCGCGGGGTGCTTGACGGCGACGGCCCGCGGGGTCACCCTGGTGGGGAGCCGTGATTCGACGCCCCCGGGCGGCGGCCGTTCTCCGGCCCCGCCCCACTCGACAGCGGTGCGCCCTACGGGTACACTGCCACTTTGCGCTGCCTTCTGACGATCCCGTGCTTCCGGCCCGGGTCGTCTGGCATGCGCGCGCTTGAGACCGCGTGCTCTCGGAAGGACCCCTCTTGGCCGCCTCGCGCATCGCCCCGACGACGACCGCCCGCAGCACTCGCACCGTCCCCGCCAGCCCCCGCCGCATCAGCTTCGCCAAGATCCGTGAGCCCCTCGAGGTCCCTAACCTCCTCGCCCTGCAGGTGGAGAGTTTCGACTGGCTGCTGGGCAACGAGGCCTGGCGCTCCCGCGTCACGGCCGCCAAGACCTCCGGCCGCGGGGACCTGCCGCCGCAGTCCGGCCTAGAGGAGATCTTCAAGGAGATCTCCCCCATCGAGGACTTCTCCGCGTCGATGGCGCTGTCCTTCAGCGAGCCCCGGTTCGAGGAGCCGAAGTTCAGCATCGAGGACTGCAAGGAACGCGACATCACCTACTCCGCACCGCTGTTCGTCACCGCGGAGTTCGTCAACAACGAGACCGGTGAGATCAAGAGCCAGACGGTCTTCATGGGGGACTTCCCCCTGATGACCGACAAGGGCACCTTCATCATCAACGGCACCGAACGGGTCGTGGTCAGCCAGCTGGTCCGCTCGCCCGGGGTGTACTTCGAGAAGACCATCGACAAGCTGTCCGACAAGGACGTCTTCACCGCCAAGATCATCCCCTCCCGGGGCGCCTGGCTCGAGTTCGAGATCGACAAGCGGGACGCCGTTGGCGTCCGCATCGACCGCAAGCGCAAGCAGAACGTCACGGTCCTGCTCAAGGCGCTGGGCTGGGACGAGGCGCGCATCCGGGAGGAGTTCGCCGGCTACGACTCGATCCTGCAGACCCTGGAGAAGGACCACACGACCACCCAGGACGACGCGCTGCTGGACATCTACCGGAAGATCCGTCCCGGCGAGCCGCCCACGCGGGAGGCCGCGCTGGCGCTGCTGGAGAACTTCTACTTCAACCCCAAGCGGTACGACCTGGCGAAGGTCGGCCGGTACAAGGTCAACAAGAAGCTGGGCCTGGACCTGCCGCTCACCGAGAGCACGCTGAGCGGCACGGTTGACGGGACGCGGACCTACCAGGACATCGTCGCAACCATCAAGTACCTGGTGCGGCTGCACGCCGGCGAGGCCACCATGCCCGGCGCCCGCGGGGACGTGCGCATCGAGACCGACGACATCGACCACTTCGGCAACCGCCGGCTGCGCACGGTCGGCGAGCTGATCCAGAACCAGGTGCGCACCGGGCTGGCCCGGATGGAGCGGGTGGTCCGGGAGCGGATGACCACCCAGGACGTGGAGGCCATCACCCCGCAGACCCTGATCAACATCCGCCCGGTAGTGGCGTCGATCAAGGAGTTCTTCGGTACCAGCCAGCTGTCCCAGTTCATGGACCAGACCAACCCGCTGGCCGGGCTGACGCACAAGCGGCGGCTGAACGCGCTCGGTCCGGGCGGGCTGTCCCGGGAGCGGGCCGGCTTCGAGGTCCGGGACGTGCACCCCAGCCACTACGGCCGGATGTGCCCGATCGAGACCCCGGAGGGGCCGAACATCGGCCTGATCGGCTCGCTGTCGACGTACGCGCGGGTCAACGCGTTCGGGTTCGTCGAGACGCCATACCGCAAGGTGACGGCCGGCCGGGTCACCGACCAGATCGACTACCTGACCGCCGACGAGGAGGACCTGCACGTCATCGCGCAGGCCAACGCCCCGCTGACCGCCGACGGCACCTTCGCCGAGGCTCGGGTGCTGGTCCGCCGCAAGGGCGGGGCGGTGGAGTTCATCCCCGCCGCCGAGGTCGACTACATGGACGTGTCGCCGCGGCAGATGGTGTCCGTGGCCACGGCGATGATCCCGTTCCTCGAGCACGACGACGCCAGCCGGGCGGTCATGGGCTCGAACATGCAGCGGCAGGCGGTGCCGCTGCTGCGGTCGGAGGCGCCGCTGGTCGGCACCGGGATGGAGTACCGCGCCGCGGTCGACGCCGGTGACGTGCTGCTCGCGCAGAAGGCCGGCGTGGTGACCGAGGTGGCCGCCGACTACGTCACCGTGATGGCCGACGAAGGCGACTACCAGACCTACCAGCTGGCGAAGTTCCGTCGGTCCAACCAGGGCACCTGCATCAACCAGAAGCCGATCGTCGACGAGGGCGACCGGGTCGAGGCCGGGCAGGTCATCGCGGACGGGCCGTGCACCTCGCAGGGCGAGATGGCGTTGGGCAAGAACCTGCTGGTGGCCTTCATGCCCTGGGAGGGGCACAACTACGAGGACGCGATCATCCTCTCCCAGCGCCTGGTGCAGGACGACGTGCTCTCCTCCATCCACATCGAGGAGCACGAGGTCGACGCCCGGGACACCAAGCTGGGCCCCGAGGAGATCACCCGGGACATCCCGAACGTGGCCGAGGACGTGCTCGCCGACCTCGACGAGCGCGGGATCATCCGCATCGGCGCCGACGTGGTGCCCGGGGACATCCTGGTCGGAAAGGTGACCCCCAAGGGGGAGACCGAGCTCACCCCGGAGGAGCGGCTGCTGCGGGCCATCTTCGGGGAGAAGGCCCGGGAGGTTCGGGACACCTCGCTGAAGGTGCCGCACGGCGAGTCGGGCAAGGTCATCGGCGTCAAGGTGTTCGACCGGGACGAGGGCTACGAGCTGCCGCCGGGGGTCAACCAGCTGGTCCGGGTGTACGTCGCCCAGAAGCGGAAGATCACCGACGGGGACAAGCTCGCCGGGCGGCACGGCAACAAGGGCGTCATCGCCAAGATCCTGCCCGTCGAGGACATGCCGTTCCTGGAGGACGGCACCCCGGTCGACATCGTGCTCAACCCGCTGGGCGTGCCCAGCCGGATGAACGTCGGCCAGGTGCTGGAGACCCACCTCGGGTGGGTGGCCAACAGCGGCTGGGAGGTGGAGGGCCAGCCCGAGTGGGCGGTGCACCTGCCGCCGGTCGCCCGGTCGGTCCCCGCGGGTACGCCGATCGCCACCCCCGTCTTCGACGGGGCCCGGGAAGGGGAGATCACCGGCCTGCTGGCCAGCAGCCGCAACCAGCTCGTCGGGGCCGACGGCAAGGCGCGACTGTTCGACGGCCGGACCGGGGAGCCGTTCCGGGAGCCCATCGCGGTCGGCTACGCCTACATCCTCAAGCTGCTGCACCTGGTCGACGACAAGATCCACGCCCGGTCGACCGGCCCCTACTCCATGATCACGCAGCAGCCGCTGGGCGGGAAGGCCCAGTTCGGCGGCCAGCGGTTCGGCGAGATGGAGGTGTGGGCGCTGGAGGCGTACGGCGCCTCGTACGCCCTGCAGGAGCTGCTGACCATCAAGTCCGACGACGTCCTGGGCCGGGTCAAGGTCTACGAGGCGATCGTCAAGGGCGAGAACATCCCCGAGCCGGGCATCCCCGAGTCCTTCAAGGTGCTCATCAAGGAGATGCAGTCGCTGTGCCTCAACGTCGAGGTGCTGTCCAGTGACGGGATGTCCATCGAGATGCGGGAGACCGACGAGGACGTCTTCCGTGCGGCAGAGGAGCTCGGCATCGACCTGTCCCGCCGGGAGCCGAGCAGCGTCGAGGAGGTCTAGCGGAGGTACGCCGCCCGCCGCTAGGTCCCATCCATATACAGGAGAGAGCAGACAAGGTGCTGGACGTCAACTTCTTCGACGAGCTGCGCATCGGCCTGGCCACCGCCGACGACATCCGTCAGTGGTCGCACGGTGAGGTCAAGAAGCCGGAGACCATCAACTACCGCACCCTCAAGCCGGAGAAGGACGGGCTCTTCTGCGAGAAGATCTTCGGTCCGACCCGGGACTGGGAGTGCTACTGCGGCAAGTACAAGCGGGTCCGGTTCAAGGGGATCATCTGCGAGCGCTGTGGCGTCGAGGTGACTCGGGCCAAGGTGCGCCGGGAGCGGATGGGCCACATCGAGCTGGCCGCCCCGGTCACCCACATCTGGTACTTCAAGGGGGTGCCCAGCCGGCTGGGCTACCTGCTTGACCTGGCCCCGAAGGACCTGGAGAAGGTCATCTACTTCGCGGCGTACATGATCACCTGGGTGGACGAGGAGGCCCGCCACCGGGACCTCGCCTCCCTCGAGGCGAAGATCAACGTCGAGCGCCAGGAGATCGAGAAGCGCCGGGACCACGAGGTCGAGGCCCGGGCCCAGAAGCTCGAGGGCGAGCTGGCCGAGCTGGAGGCCGAGGGCGCGAAGAGCGACCAGCGGCGCCGGGTCCGGGAGGGCGCGGAGCGGGAGATGGCCGCCCTGCGCCGGCGGGCCGACCAGGAGATCGAGCGGCTCGACGCGGTGTGGGAGCGGTTCCGCACCCTGGCCGTGCAGGACCTGGAGGGCGACGAGATCCTCTACCGGGAGATGCGGGACCGCTTCGGCGCCTACTTCGAGGGCGGCATGGGCGCCCAGGCGCTGCAGAAGCGGCTGGAGAGCTTCGACCTGGAAGGCGAGGCCGAGGCGCTGCGGGAGGTCATCCGCTCGGGCAAGGGGCAGAAGAAGACCCGCGCCCTGAAGCGGCTGAAGGTGGTCAGCGCCTTCCTCAACACGCGCAACTCGCCGATGGGCATGGTCCTGGACTGCGTGCCGGTGATCCCCCCGGACCTGCGGCCCATGGTCCAGCTGGACGGCGGGCGGTTCGCCACCAGTGACCTCAACGACCTCTACCGCCGGGTGATCAACCGGAACAACCGGCTCAAGCGGCTGCTCGACCTCGGCGCCCCCGAGATCATCGTCAACAACGAGAAGCGCATGCTGCAGGAGGCCGTGGACGCGCTGTTCGACAACGGGCGTCGCGGCCGCCCGGTGACCGGGCCGGGGAACCGGCCGCTGAAGTCGCTGTCGGACATGCTCAAGGGCAAGCAGGGTCGGTTCCGGCAGAACCTGCTCGGCAAGCGCGTGGACTACTCGGGCCGGTCGGTCATCGTCGTCGGTCCGCAGCTGAAGCTGCACCAGTGCGGCCTGCCCAAGCAGATGGCGCTGGAGCTGTTCAAGCCCTTCGTCATGAAGCGGCTGGTGGACCTCAACCACGCGCAGAACATCAAGAGCGCCAAGCGCATGGTCGAGCGGGCCCGCCCGGTCGTGTGGGACGTGCTCGAGGAGGTCATCACCGAGCACCCGGTGCTGCTCAACCGGGCGCCGACGCTGCACCGGCTGGGTATCCAGGCCTTCGAGCCGCAGCTGGTCGAGGGCAAGGCCATCCAGATCCACCCGCTGGTCTGCACCGCGTTCAACGCGGACTTCGACGGGGACCAGATGGCGGTGCACCTGCCGCTGTCCGCCGAGGCGCAGGCCGAGGCCCGGATCCTGATGCTGTCCAGCAACAACATCCTGTCGCCGGCGCACGGTCGCCCAATCACCTCGCCGACGCAGGACATGGTGCTGGGCCTGTTCTTCCTCACCGCCCTGCGAGAGGGGACGCTGGGCGAGGGCCGGGCGTTCGGCTCCGTGGCCGAGGCGATCATGGCGTACGACGCCAAGGAGCTCGACCTGCAGGCGCCGGTGCGGATCCGGTTCGCCGACGTCGTCCCGCCGATCGGCTGGGTCGCGCCGGAGGGCTGGGAGCCCGGCCGGCCGCTGACCTTGGAGACGACGCTGGGCCGGGCCTTGTTCAACGAGGCCCTGCCGGTGGACTTCCCGTACGTCAACGCCGAGGTCGACAAGCGGCAGCTCGGCTCCATCGTCAACGAGCTGGCCGAGCGCTACCCGAAGGTGGCCGTCGCGGCGGCGCTGGACAACCTCAAGGCGGCCGGGTTCCACTGGGCGACCCGGTCCGGGGTGACCATCTCTATTGAGGACGTGGTGACGCCGCCGGCGAAGACGGCGATCCTCGAGCAGCACGAGGCGCTGGCCGAGAAGGTGCAGCGCAAGTACGAGCAGGGGCTCATCACCGACGACGAGCGGCGCCAGGAGCTCATCGACATCTGGACCCGGGCGACCAACCAGGTCGCCGACGCGATGGAGAAGAACTTCCCGGCGAACAACCCGGTCTTCATGATGGTCGGCTCCGGCGCCCGCGGGAACATGATGCAGATCCGACAGATCGCGGGGATGCGTGGCCTGGTGGCCAACCCCAAGGGCGAGATCATCCCGCGGCCGATCAAGTCGAACTACCGCGAGGGCCTGTCCGTGCTGGAGTTCTTCATCGCCACGCACGGCACCCGCAAGGGTCTAGCCGACACTGCGCTGCGGACGGCGGACTCGGGGTACCTCACCCGCCGGCTGGTCGACGTCTCCCAGGACGTCATCATCCGCGAGGAGGACTGCGGCACCGAGCGAGGCCTGCTCATGCCGATCGCCGAGCGGGGGGCGGACGGCGTACTGCGCAAGTCGCCCAACGCGGAGACCAGCGTGTACGCGCGCACCCTCGCCGAGGACGTGACCGTCGACGGCGAGGTGCTGGTGCCCGCGGGCACCGACCTCGGTGACCTGGTCATCAACGAGGTGGTGGCCCGCGGCGTGGAGGCGGTGCGGGTGCGCAGCGTGCTCACCTGCGACTCGAAGGTCGGCATCTGCGCGGCGTGCTACGGGCGGTCCCTGGCCACCGGCAAGCTCGTCGACGTCGGCGAGGCAGTGGGCATCATCGCCGCGCAGTCCATCGGCGAGCCGGGTACGCAGCTGACGATGCGGACCTTCCACACCGGTGGGGTGGCCGGGGAGGACATCACCCACGGCCTGCCGCGGGTGGTCGAGCTGTTCGAGGCGCGCCAGCCCAAGGGCGTCGCCCCGGTCAGCGAGAGCGCCGGCCGGGTGCGCATCGAGGACACCGAGAAGACCCGGCGGCTGGTCGTCGTCCCCGACGACGGGTCGGACGAGAAGGCCTACCCGGTGAGCAAGCGGGCCCGGCTGCTGGTCACCGACGGCCAGCACGTGGAGGTCGGCACGCAGCTGGTGCACGGGGCGGTGAACCCGCACGACGTGCTGCGCATCCTCGGCCAGCGCGAGGTGCAGAAGCACCTGGTGCGCGAGGTCCAGGAGGTGTACCGGTCGCAGGGTGTGTCGATCCACGACAAGCACATCGAGATCATCGTGCGCCAGATGCTCAAGCGGGTGACGGTGATCGAGAGCGGGGACGCGGAGCTGCTGCCCGGCGAGCTGGTCGAGCTGTCCCGGTTCCAGGAGGAGAACCGGCGGGTCGCCCAGGAGGGGGGCACCCCGGCGTCCGGTCGACCGGTGCTGATGGGCATCACCAAGGCGTCCCTGGCGACCGAGTCGTGGCTGTCGGCGGCCTCCTTCCAGGAGACGACCCGGGTGCTCACCGACGCGGCCATCAACGCCAAGAGCGACCCGCTGCTCGGCCTGAAGGAGAACGTCATCATCGGCAAGCTCATCCCCGCCGGGACGGGCCTGCCGCGGTACCGGAACATCCGGGTCGAGCCCACCGAGGAGGCCAAGGCCGCCGTCTACTCCCTGTCCGGGTACGACGAGGCGGACTACACCCCCTTCGGCCAGGGAACGGGCCAGGCCGTCCCGCTGGAGGACTTCGACTACCGCGACTACCGCGGCTAGCCCTCCCGCGAAACCCTTGGGTGGACGATGATCAGGAAACCTGATCGTAGTAGCGCCTCATG
>JBMOMH010000108.1:0-1066 GCA_049323135.1 Actinomycetota bacterium | reverse complement strand
GTCGGCGACGTCCTGCTCGGTCAGCGGCTCGAGGAACGCCTGGCCGGACTCGGGGTCGACGGCCCGGGTGGCGTGGTGCGCCCAGACGCCGGCGAGGCAGTCGGCCATCAGCTCCACGCGGACGCCACCGGACTCCGGACCCTGGGGGTCCCGCTGCGCCTGCTCGAGGTACCCGAGCTGGTTCTCGATGTGGTGGCCGAACTCGTGCGCGACGACGTACATCTCGGCCAGCGGGCCGTCCCCGGCGCCCAGACGGCCGCGCAGCACGTCGAAGAAGCCGGTGTCGAAGTAGGCGGTGGTGTCCGCGGGGCAGTAGAAGGGCCCGACGGCGCTGGTGGCGGTGCCGCACGCGGTCGACACCTGGTCGGTGAAGATCACGAGGCCGGGCGGGCGGTACGGCGTCCCGCCGGTGGCGCCGGGCAGCAGCTCGGTCCACACGGCGTCCAGGCTCTCCGCGGTGGCGATGATCCGGCAGTCGACGTACCGGTTGGCGTCCTCGCCGGTGCGGCAGTGCTCGAAGCCCTGCCCCGCCTGGGGCGCGGGGCCGGCGGCGCCGCCGCCGAGCAGGTCGCCGGGGCTGACGCCGAAGACCAGCGCCAGGATCAGCGCGAGGATGCCGCCCGCGCCACCGCCGATCGCCAGGCCCGCGCCCCCGCCGGACGCCCGGCCGGGGTCGATGCGGACGCCCTCGTTGAAGCTCACCGGCGCAGCGTAGGTCGAACCGGGGTCGGGCGCTCCGTAGACTGGACCCCCGCCATGATCACTGCCACCGACGTCGAGCTGCGCGCCGGCGCCCGTCTCCTGCTGTCCGGAGCCAGCTTCCGCATCGGGCCGGGCGACCGCGTCGGCCTGGTCGGGCGCAACGGTGCCGGCAAGACCACCCTGACCCGCGTGCTGGCCGGGGAGGGCCAGCCGGCGTCCGGGACCATCACCCGCAACGGGGACGTCGGGTACCTGCCGCAGGACCCGCGCACCGGCGACCTCCACGTGCTCGCGCGGGACCGCATCCTGTCCGCCCGCGCCCTGGACTCCGTGCTCCGTCGGCTGCGCGAGACCGAGGGCGCGA
>JBMOMH010000107.1:6255-11187 GCA_049323135.1 Actinomycetota bacterium | reverse complement strand
CCGGGTAGTCGATCCAGTGGTAGAGGCAGCGCCGCTTCAGCGCGTCGTGCAGGTCCCGGGTGCGGTTGGAGGTGAGCACCACCACCGGCGGTACGACGGCCCGCCGGGTGCCCAGCTCGGGGATGGTGACCGCCGCCTCGGCCAGCAGCTCGAACAGGAACGCCTCGAACTCGTCGTCGGCCCGGTCCACCTCGTCGACGAGCAGCACCGCGGGCCGCGGACCGGGATGCTCGACCGCCTGCAGCAGGGGGCGGGGGATGAGGAAGTCCGGCCCGAACAGGTCGCCCTCGCCGAGGTCGCGGCCCCGGGACTCGGCCAGCCGGATGGCCAGCAGCTGCCGCGGGTAGTTCCACTCGTACAGCGCCTCGGTGGCGTCGATGCCCTCGTAGCACTGCAGCCGCAGCAGCGGGGTGTCCAGCACCCGGGCGAGCGCCTTGGCCGCCTCGGTCTTGCCGACGCCGGCCTCGCCTTCCAGCAGCAGGGGCTGCGGCAGCCGTACGGCGAGGAACAGCGCGGTGGCCAGCCCGTCGTCGGCCAGGTAGCCGGCGGCGTTGAGCCGGTCGCGCATCCCGGCCACGTTGCGGGGCAGGTCCGTCACCGGGCGGCGTACCGGTCCGGGTCGGCGGCGAAGGCGTCCCGGCACCCCGGGCCACAGAACCACCACCGGGTGCCGGCCCGGTCCAGGTGCAGCCCGCCCGCAGACCCTTCGACGGTCATCCCGCACACCGGGTCGAGCGCGGTCCCGGCCGGGGGGGCGGACACGGCCGGGCGGGGCAGCACCGGCCCGCCCCGGGGCCGTTCGGCGACGACCTGCGCGAGGATCGACAGCGCCACCTCCCCCGGGGTGCGCGCCCCGAGGTCCAGGCCGGCGGGCGTGTGCACCCGACGGCGGTCCGCCTCGGGCAGGTCCAGGGCGGCGAGTACGCCGGCCCCCCGGCGGGGCGAGGCGACCAGGCCCACGTAGGGCACCCCCGCGGCCACGGCGGCCCGCAGCGGCGCCTCCTCGTCCCGGCCGTGCGAGGCGACGACGACCGCTGCGGTGTCCCCCGGCAGGGCCGCGCCCGCCCACGGGATCGCGGCGTAGCCGAGGCAGCGCGCCAGGTCGACCAGCGCCGTGGCGATCGGGGCCGACCCGGCGACGACGAGCAGCGGCGGGGGCAGCCGCGGCTCGAGGAAGATGTCCAAGGCCCCGCCGGACAGGCACGGGTTGTGTACGGCGACCATCCCGGCCGCCTCGACCCCGGCCTCCACGGACCCCTCGGCCCCCGCCGCCTCGACCCCGGTGGGGCTACCGCCGGGCCGGACCCGCAGCAGCAGCGGGCGGCCCGCGTCGAGGGCCCGGGCGGCGTACCGGCGGACGTCCCCGGCCACGCACTGCCCGCCGACGAAGCCGACTACCTCCCCGTCGGCGAGCACCAGCGCCCGGTCGCCGGGGTGCGCCGAGGTCGGGGGCTCGGCGCGGACCACCAGCGCGGCGACGAACGGCACCCGGCGCGCCGCCAGGTCCTCGGCGAGCGCGGGCACGGCGACGTCGGTGGCGGTCACTCGATGGCCAGGTCGGTGCGGAAGGGGCGGCCCTGCCGGGCCCGCCACACCTGCGCCGGCGTCAGCGGCATGTCCGCGTGCCGTACGCCGATGGCGTCGAGCACGGCGTTCACGACCGCCGGCGGGGACCCGACCGTGGCCGACTCGCCCACCCCCTTGCAGCCGAGCGGGTGGTGCGGGGACGGGGTCACCGTCTCGCCCAGCTCCCAGGCGGGACACTCCATCGCGGTGGGCAGCAGGTAGTCCATGAACGACCCACCCAGGCAGTTGCCGTCCCGGTCGAAGGCGATGCCCTGCATCAGCGCCATGCCCACGCCGTCGGCCAGCCCGCCGTGGATCTGGCCCTCCACGATGGTGGGGTTGATGCGCGGCCCACAGTCGTCGACGGCGACGAACCGGCGCACCTTCACCTGCCCGGTGCCCGGGTCCACGTCGACCACGCAGATGTATGCCCCGAACGGGTAGGTGAGGTTCGGCGGGTCGTAGACGCACTGGGCGTCCAGGTGGCCCTCCACACCCTCGGGCAGCTCCAGCGGGCCGTGGGCGGCCAAGGCGATCTCCTGGATGGTCCGGCCGTGGGCCGGGTCGCCCCGGACAAACCAGCGGCCCTTCTCCCACTCGAGGTCGTCGGGGGACACCTCCAGCATGGCCCCGGCGACCAGCCGGGCCTTGTCGCGCACCCGCCGGGCGGCGACCGCGACGGCCGCCCCGGACACCGGCGTCGACCGGGACCCGTAGGTGCCCAGTCCGAAGGGGGTGTTGTCGGTGTCCCCGTGGACGACGTCGATGTCGTCCGGGGAGATACCCAGCTGCTCGGCGACGATCTGCGCGAACGTCGTCTCGTGGCCCTGGCCCTGGGTCTGCACCGACAGCCGCACCACGGCCTTCCCCGTGGGGTGCACCCGCACCTCGGCCCCGTCGGCCATGCCCAGGCCGAGGATGTCCATGTGCCGCCGAGGGCCGGCGCCCACCGTCTCGGTGAAGAAGGACACGCCGATGCCCATCAGCTCGCCCCGGGCCCGCTTCTCCGCCTGCTCGGCCCGCAGCTGCTCGTAGCCGGCCATCTCCATGGCCAGCCGCAGCGCCCGGGGGTAGTCGCCGGAGTCGTACTCCCACCCGGTCTTGTTCTGGTAGGGGAACTGCTCGGGCCGCAGCAGGTTGCGCAGCCGCAGCTCGGCCGGGTCCATGCCGAGCTCCGCGGCGAGGCAGTCGACCATTCGCTCCACCAGGTACACCGCCTCGGTGACCCGGAACGAGCAGGCGTACGCCACCCCGCCCGGCGCCTTGTTGGTGTAGACCCCGGTCACCGCGCAGTGCGCCGCCTCCAGGTCGTAGGAGCCGGTGAAGATGTGGAAGAAGCCGGCGGGGAACTTCGTCGGCTGCGCGGTGTTGTTGAACGCGCCGTGGTCGGCAAGCACGCGTACCCGCAGTCCCCGGATCCGCCCATCCCGCGTCGCGGCGATCTCCCCGTGCATGTGGTAGTCCCGGGCGAAGCTGGTGGACATCAGGTTCTCCGACCGGTCCTCCACCCACTTCACCGGATGCCCGGTGACGATGGAGCCGACGACGGCGAGCACGTAGCCGGGGTAGATGCCCACCTTGTTGCCGAAGCCGCCGCCGATGTCCGGGCTGATGACCCGGATCTTGTGTTCGGGCAGGCCGGCCACCAGCGCGTACAGCGTGCGGTGCGCGTGCGGCGCCTGGGTGGTGCACCAGATGGTGAGTTTGCCGGTCACCGGGTCCATGTGCGCGACCGCGCCGCAGGTCTCCAGCGGCGCCGGGTGCACCCGGGGGTAGAGCATGTCCTGGCTCACCACGACCTCGCTGTCGGCGAAGACCGCGTCGGTCGCCTCCTTGTCCCCCGCCTCCCAGTCGAAGATGTGGTTGTCGGTGCGCCCTTCGACGTCGTCCCGGATAACGGGCGCGTCGTGGGCCAGCGCCTGCTGTGCGTCGACGAGGGCCGGCAGCACGTCGTACTCCACGTCGATGAGCTCCAGGGCGTCCCGGGCGGCGTACCGGTCCTCAGCGACGACGAACGCGACCTCCTGCCCCTGGAAGCGGACCTTGTCCGTGGCCAGCACGGCGACCACGTCGTGGGACAGGGACGGCATCCAGGCCAGGTTCAGCCCCTGCAGCGTGGCCCCGGTGATGACCGCCTTCACCTTCGGATGGGCCTCGGCCGCGGAGGTGTCGATGGAGACGATGCGCGCGTGCGCCACCGGGCTGCGCAGCACCGCGCCGTACAGCATCCCCGGCAGGGTGACGTCGTCGACGTAGGTGCCCTTGCCGCGGATGAATCGGGCGTCCTCCTTGCGAGGCATCCGGCCGAAGCCGATGGGGCTGGCCGGGCGCTCGGCGACCGACGTCATCGGACGCTCACCTCCGCCGGGTGCTCGGCGGCCCACCGCACCGCACGGACGATGTTCTGGTAGCCGGTGCACCGGCACACCTGGCCGGAGAGGGCCTCCCGGATCTCTTCCTCGCTCGGGTCGGGGTGATGGTCGAGCAGCCAGCGGGCGGTCATCATCATCCCCGGCGTGCAGAAGCCGCACTGCAGGCCGTGCTCGGCCACGAACCCCTCCTGCACCGGGTCGAGGCGGCCGTCCCGCTCCAGGTCCTCCACGGTGCGCACCGCGTGCCCGTGCGCCATGACCGCGAGCACCGTGCAGCTCTTCACCGGCTCACCGTCCAGCCACACGACGCAGGCGCCGCAGTTGGACGTGTCACACCCCCAGTGGGTGCCGGTCAGCCCGAGGTGGTCGCGGAGGAAGTGCACCAGCAGGAGCCGGGGCTCCACCTCCCGGGTGACCTCCTGCCCGTTGACGGTCATGGTGACCTGCATGGTCAGCCTCCCTGGGTCGCGGGGATGGGGACACCGGTGGACCGCGCGGCGGCCCGGCGCAGCGCCCGGCGGGTCAGCTCGCCGACCAGGTGTCGCTTGTAGTCGGCCGGCCCCCGCTGGTCGCTGCTGGGCTGGCAGCCCTGCACGGCCAGGTCGGCAGCGGCGGCGAACGCCGCCTCGGTGGGCGGCTGGCCGCGCAGCGCCGCCTCGGCCGCAGGCACGTGGAAGTGCTCCGCGCCCGCCGCGGTGACCCCGATGCCGGCCACGTCGACGACGCCGCCGGACACCGCCAGGTAGGCCCCGACGGCGACGATGGGCCAGTCCCCCACCCGCCGCTCCACCTTCTCGTACGCGCTGCCCGCCCCCGGGCGAAGGGGCAGCCGCACCTCGACAAGCATCTCGGCGGGGCCGACGGCCGTGCTGTACGGGCCGAGGTGGAACTCGTCGCCGGTCACCTCCCGCGTCCCCCCCGTCGAGCGGATCACGTACGACGCACCGACCGCAGCGAACGCCGCGGACAGGTCCTCGGACGGGTCGGCCTGGCA
>JBMOMH010000107.1:0-6245 GCA_049323135.1 Actinomycetota bacterium | reverse complement strand
GCACAGCGACCCGCCGACGGTGCCCCGGTTGCGCACCACCGGGTCGGCGATCACCCGCTCCGCGTCGTGCAGGATCGGGAAGTGCTCCCCGACGACCGGCGAGGCCAGCAGGTCGCGGTGCCGGGTCAGGGCGCCGACCCGCAGCCAGGACCCGTCCAGCCGCAGGTAGGCCAGCTCCTGCAGGTCGTTGATGTCGATGAGCATCTCGGGTCGGGCCAGCCGCAGCTTCATCATCGGCAGCAGGCTGTGCCCGCCGGCGAGCAGCCGGCTCTCCGGGCCGTGCCGCTCCAGCAGCGCCAACGCGGCCTCCACGCTGGTCGCCCGCTCGTACCCCACCGGTGCCGGCACCTGCATGGCGCACCTCCGGGGCCGGGGGGCAGGAACCCGGCCCGAGCGCACCTTGACCCCGCGGCGCGCACCGGTCAACCTCCTCTTCAGGGAACGGTTAAGTCGGCCGGTGGACGGGCGGGCGCGGGTGACGCTGTCGCAGCTACGGACCTTCCTCGCCGTCGCCCGGCTGGGGTCGGTGAAGGCGGCCGCGGCCAGCCTGGGGGTCAGCGAGCCGGCGGTGTCCGGAGCGGTGGCCAGCCTGCGCCGAGAGCTGGGTGACCCGCTGTTCCAGCGCGGCGGGCACGGGGTGCGACTCACCGCCGGGGGCCACCGGCTGGCGGCCAGCGCCGCGGAGATCGTCGGGCTGGCCGAGGACGCCCGCCGCGGCATCCGGGAGCTCGGCGAGCGGCGGGCGCAGCTGCGGGTCGCCGCCACGCCCGCCGCGGCCGAGTACGTCGTCCCGTTCCTGCTGGACGCCTTCGCGCGCCGGCAGCCGGACCTGGACACCTCGATCCTGGCCGCCCCGGGCGCGGCCCTGCCCGGGCTGCTGCGGGACCGGCGCGCCGACGTCGCGGTCGGTCCGCGACCCCCGGCGGACGCCGGTGCGGCGCTGGTGTCGGTGCCGTTCCTCCGCTTCCAGCTGGCGGTGGTCACCGGCCGGCGGCATCCCCTGGCCGCGCAGGCCCCGGTGCGCCTGGACCAGCTGGCCCACCAGCACTGGGCGCTGGGCCCCGGCGGGTTGGACCGGGGCACCCTCGCCGGGGCGCTGCTGGCCCGCCTCGGGGTACGCCCGGAGGACGTGTCCGCCTATCCGAGCACGGCGGGGGCGCTGCACGCGGCGGCCGAGGGCCGCGGCGTGTCGCTGGCCTACCGGCACGTAGTGACCGGGGAGCTGGCCGCCGGCGATCTCGTCGACCTGGCGCCGCAGGGCTGCGACCTGTCCGGGCTGCTCTACGCCAGCCAGCTGGCCGCCGACCGCAGCTCCCCCACGGCCGCGGCCCTGGTCCGCTTCCTGGGCACCCCCGCGGCCACGCAGGCGGCGCTGCACCTGTCCGGCGGCGTACCGATGGCCAGCTTCCGGCCGGCCGTCTTCGTCACCATCTGGAGCTGAGTCTCGGGGGCGCAGCGCCGGCCGGCCCGGCGTGCCGCTGGGATAGCCTGCGCCACGACGCGGGCCGAGGTGGCCCCGGGCGGGCAGGGAGGCAGGGGTGGCGGGACTGCAGGGCCGGGTGGCCGTCGTCACGGGGGCCGCGCAGGGCATCGGGGCGGCGACGGTACGCCGGCTGGCCGCCGACGGTGCCGCGGTGGCCGCGTTCGACCTTGACCTGGCCGGGGCCGAGGCGGTGGTCGCCGGGCTGCCCGGGCCGGGCCTGGCCGTCGGCTGCGACGTGACCTCGCGGGAGCAGGTGGAGGCCGGGATCGCCGCCGTGGTGGAGCGGTTCGGCCGGCTGGACATCCTGGTCAGCAACGCCGGGATCACCCGGGACAACCTGCTGTTCAAGATGAGCGACGAGGACTGGCACGCGGTCCTGGCCACCCACCTGACCGGCGCCTTCTACTGCAGCCGGGCCGCGCAGCGGCACATGGTCGAGCAGCGCTACGGGCGCGTGGTCTTCCTGTCCTCCCGCTCCGCGCTGGGCAACCGGGGGCAGGCCAACTACGCGGCGGCCAAGGCCGGCCTGCAGGGCCTGACCCGGACCCTCGCCCTGGAGCTGGGGCCGTTCGGGGTGACCGTGAACGCGGTGGCCCCCGGCTTCGTCGAGACGGCGATGACCCGGGCCATCGTGGAGCGCACCGGGGGGTCCTGGGAGGACCTGACCCGCGCGGCCGCCGAGCAGGCGGCGGTCCGGCGTACCGGGCGGCCGGAGGACATCGCGCACGTCATCGCGTTCTTCGTCGCCGAGGAGTCGGGGTTCGTCACCGGTCAGGTCCTCTACGCCACCGGCGGGCCGACGGTCTAGGCCAGGTCCTGGCCCAGGCCGATGGTCTGGGCCGGCCCGGCGACGGGAGGAGCAGCATGACCGACCAACCGGGAGCCCGCGGCGGCATCCCGCCGGGGGAGCGCTTCGCCGACGTGGCCGGCTGGGAGGACCGGGGCAGCGACCGCCCGCATATCTGGCGCACCCTCGGCTACCGCCGGGAGGCGTGGGTGCCCGGGGGGATCACCATCGCCTGGGACGCCCCCGAGGACTACTGCTTCCCCACCGCCAGCGGCCCGGTGGTGCAGGGCGGGCTGGTCACCGCGCTGCTCGACGCGGCCATGGGCGGGGCTTGTTGGACGGTGCTCGACCTCGACGAGGTGTTCCTCACCGCCGACCTGCGGGTGGAGTTCCTGCGCGCCAGCCGGCCCGGGCTGCTGCGCGCTACCGGCGAGGTGGTGCAGCGCAGCCGCCGGGTGGCCTTCTGCGCGGCCCGGCTGTACGACGCCGACGAGCGCCTGCTGGCGAGCAGCCGGTGCACCCAGCTGATCCTGCCGGCCAGCGGCCCGGCCGGCCGGGCCGGCCCCATGGAACCGGACGGCGGCCCGCCCCGCGACGCCCGCGGCTGACCCCCGGGGGGTGACGATGATCAGGCAATCTGATCGTCGTACTGCTTCCTGGGTGCTCGAGCACCCTTAAGGCGGTACCACCGCCGAGGAAGTGACCCGACGGGCCCGGAAGCCGGCCCGTACGGCGCCCCCGACCGGCCGCCGGAGGGCCGCCGGTGTGCCCCCTGGACAAGTCCCGCAGATCGAACGTACGTTCGATCTGTACGCCCGCCCGACCGAAGGAGGGACGAACCCGTGCGCTGGGACCCGCTGCGACTGGACGCCGCCCCGCCGGCCCCCGGGACGAGCCCCGCCCTGTTCGCCCGCGGGGCGGTGACCCGCCGCTTCGACACCCCGGGCTTCCAGGGGCTGACCTGCCACGAGGTGCAGGCGCGCAGCGCCCTGAACCGGGTCCCCGCCGCGTCCCAGGTCCCCTTCCGGTGGACGGTGAACCCCTACCGGGGCTGTGCGCACGCCTGCGTCTACTGCTTTGCCCGCCGCACGCACGCCTACCTGGACCTGGGCACCGGCGAGGACTTCGACCGGCAGATCGTGGTCAAGGTGAACGTCGCCGAGGTGCTGCGCCGCGAGCTGGCGGCGCCGACCTGGCGCGGCGAGCACGTGGCGATGGGCACCAACGTGGACTGCTACCAGCGCGTGGAGGGACGCTACCGGCTCATGCGCGGGGTGCTGGCCGCCCTGCGGGACGCAGCCAACCCGTTCTCCCTGCTGACCAAGAGCGCCCTCGTGCTGCGCGACCTCGACCTGCTCCGCCAGGCCGCCGCGGCCACCTCGGTGTCGGCGAGCGTCTCCGTCGGGTTCCTGGACGAGACCCTGTGGCGCCGCGTGGAGCCGGGCACGCCCCCGCCGGCGCGGCGGCTGGACGTGTGCCGCCGCCTCGGCGACGCCGGCCTCCCGACCGGCGTGCTCATGGCACCGATCCTGCCCTTCCTCACCGACGACGACGCCGCCCTGCAGGCCGCCGTTGCCGCGATCGCCGCGGCGGGGGCGGCGTACGTCGTGCCCATCGTGCTGCACCTGCGCCCCGGCGCCCGGGAGTGGTTCACCGCCTGGCTGCACCGGCACCACCCGCAGCTGGTGCCCCGCTACGCCGCCCTGTACCGGGGCGGCTCGTACGCCGCCCGGGCCTACCAGGACGACGTGCTGCGCCGGGTCGGGGAGCTGGCCCGGCGCCACGGGCTGGCCAGCGGACCCGGCCGGGCCGCCGGGGGCGTGCCGGCGCCGCCCCCGACCCCGGCGTACGGCGAGCAGCTGGCCCTGCTCTAGCGCCCCGGCCGGACCAGCGCCCCGGCCGGACCAGCGCCATCCGGCTCAGCGGGGCAGCCAGGCCAGCCGACCGGCCAGCAGCACCCAGCCGGTGAACGCCACCGCGTTGATGAGGAAGTGCGCCGCGACCAGCGCCCCGACCCGCCCGCGGCGCTGGAAGATCCGCCCGAACAGCAGCCCCATGGCCAGGTTCCCGACGAACCCGGCCATCCCCTGGTAGAGGTGGTAGCTGCCCCGCACCGCCGCGCTGACCAGCAGCGCCCGCCCGTCGCCCCAGCCGAGCTGGCGCAGCCGGGTGAGCAGGTAGCCGACGACCACGACCTCCTCCAGCAGCGCGTTCGCCGCCGCCGAGAGCAGCAGCACCGGCAGCCGCCACCACACCGGGGGCAGCCCCGACGGGACCACGGTGAGGCTGCCGCCGACCGCGTACGACGCCAGGTACAGCGCCAGCCCGGTGCCCCCGACCAGCGCCGCGAGCCCCGCCCCCAGCAGCATCTCCCGGCCCAGCCGCCACCGTCCGTCCGCGCCCCGCTGCAGCCGTACGCCGCCGGCGGCCAGCAGGACGGCGGCCAGCCCGGCGGGCGCGGCCAGGGCCAGGATCCCGACGAGCTGGAAGCCCAGGTCGAGCAGCGGGCGACCGGGGGCCTGCGAGGTGTTCAGCGCCGCGGTCTGCGCGGCCAGGGGGCGGGCCGCGGTGAGCGCCCCGACCAGGTCGAGGGCGGCCCGCAGCGCGGCCGCGCCGAGGGCGATGAAGGTGACCAGGGCCACCTCGGCCCGCAGGTGCCGGCGCGCGGTGGACGAGGCGGTCAGCGTTCCGGTCGGCGAAGCGGTGAGCACGGGGGGCATGGTCACACGCCGCCCAACGTCCCCGGCCGGCCGGTGGTGCCCGGGTGTCGGGCGGCGCGCCGGTCCGCGGTGCCCGGGAATGCCCCGGTACCGCCGGGACTTGCAACCGGGCGTGAACGGACAGGTGTACGCGCTGCACGAGAACCCGGACTGGTTCCCGCCCTTCGCCGCGGCCTTCGCCGCCGAGCAGGTGCCCTACGAGGAGTGGCTGCTCGCCGACGGCGGGGTCCTCGACCTGGACCGGCCGCCGCCGGCCGGCGTCTTCTGGTCCCGGATGAGTGCCTCCTCGCACACCCGGGGGCACGGGCTGGCCAAGGACCACACCCGGGCGGTGCTGGCCTGGCTGGAGGCCCACGGCCGGCGGGTCGTCAACGGCCGGCGGGTGCTGGAGCTGGAGATGAGCAAGGTGGACCAGCTGACCGCGCTGCGGGCCGCCGGTCTCGACGTGCCCCGCACCGTCGCCGTCGTGGGCCGGGCCGGGCTGGTGGCGCAGGCCGAGCGGCTGCCGACCCCGTTCATCGTCAAGCACAACCAGGGCGGCAAGGGGCTGGGGGTACGCCGCTTCGACGACCACGCGGCGTTCGCGGCGTACGTCGACTCCCCCGACGTCGCCGAACCGGTGGACGGCATCACCCTGCTGCAGGAGTACGTCGCCCCCGCCGAACCCTTCATCACCCGGGTGGAGGTCGTGGGGGGCCGCTTCCTCTACGCGCTGACCGCGTCGACCCGCGCCGGCTTCGAGCTGTGCCCGGCGGACGCGTGCGCGGTGGACGACGCCTACTGCCCGGCCGACGGCGGCGGCCTGTTCGAGCTGCGCAAGGACTTCACCCCGCCGCTGCTCGACGCGTACCTCGCCTTCGCCCGGCGGCACGGCATCGAGATCGCCGGCTTCGAGTACATCGAGACCGCGGACGGCCGGCTGGTCACCTACGACGTCAACACGAACACCAACTACAACCCCGAGGTTGAGGCGCAGGCCGAGCGGTCCGGCCCCCGGGAGATCGCCCGCTTCCTCGGCGGGCTGCTCAGCGGCGCCGACCGGGGCTGAGTCCAGGCCAGCTCGCCCCGGGACCGGCCGGTCGGGGAGACGCCCGGGGTCGGTCGGTGGCACCCTGGTGGGGTCACCCCGGGAGCTCTCATGACCGACCTCGCCACCGCCCTGCTGGTCAGCCTGCTGCTTGTCGCCCTGGTCGGCGCGACCCTGCTGGTCGGCACCGGCCTGGCGGTACGGCTGCTGCGTCGCCGGCTGCGCCGG
>JBMOMH010000106.1:0-1072 GCA_049323135.1 Actinomycetota bacterium | reverse complement strand
AGGTCCAGAACCGCGGACCACCCGGCGGCCGGCGCGCAGGCGGCCAACAGGTCGGCCGGCACCGGCGCCGCGAGCGTTCGCCGGGCGGCGGCGAGGACCAGGTGCACCGGTACGGCGACCCGCCAGGCCCGGGCTTCGTCGGGCAGCTCCCGACGCCCCGCGGGGTCCAGCGCCGCCAGCGCCCAGCCAGCGTCGAGCAGCCAGCCCAGCCGGCGGCCGCCGGCCAGGGCGGCGTGCAGGCAGACGTGCAGCACGCCGGCGACCGGGTCCAGCGTCGGCACCGGCCGCCTGCCCACCGGTCGGGGCACCGCGGCGGCGACCAGGTCCTCGGCCGGTGGTACGGCGAAGCGGGCCCGGGTGGCGCCGTCGTGGACCAGGTCGACGTGCAGGTCGACCACCGCCCCGGTGGGGGCCGACAGGTGCACCTGGCCGACGTCGCGGGCGACCAGCTCCCCCCACGGCTCGGCGGCGAGCCGGAACCCGGCCGCGGTCAGCGCGTCCAGGGCGGCGCCCAGCGCCCGGCGCGGGACCAGCACGTCGAGGTCCTCGTAGGCGCGCAGGTCGGCCCGGGGGTACCAGCCGGCCAGGAGCGGACCCTTGACGGCCGCCCAGGCCAGCCCGGACCCGTCGAGTGCGTCCCCGACGGCGTGCAGGGTGGCCACCGCCCGGGCGTGCCGGGCCCGGGTCAGCTCCCGCTCGGCGCGCAGCGCCTCCCGGTCCGCCGGTGAGGGCCAGTCCGGGGCGTCGGGGAGGACCCGGTCGAGGGCGGCGGCGACCTGGGGGGCCACCCGGTGCCAGCGAGCGACGGCGGCTAGCGCGCCCGGCGGGGGTAGGGCCGACCGCCGTACGACGGCCCCGGCGGCTCCCGGCCACCACTCCTCCGGGGTGGCCAGGGCGCGCAGCAGCCGGGGGACGGCTCGGGACGGGGAGGCGGGGCTCACCCCAGCGCCCGCAGCTGGCCGGCCTCCTCGACGAAGCGGTCCCCGGTCTGCGGGCACCGCCACCCGCCCTGCCCGGCGCCCGACCCGTCGGGGAGCAGCGGCACGCCGGCCGGCCCGACCCAGCCGACCCG
>JBMOMH010000105.1:8173-11237 GCA_049323135.1 Actinomycetota bacterium | reverse complement strand
GCCGCCCGCACCAGCCATGCTCGCCCTCTCCCGCGTCCCGCCCCCTGCCCCGCTCAACGAGCCCCGTCGGGCCAGGTCACGGCCGGGTTGCGGCGGCTAGGGTCGGGGGGTGGCCACCGTGCTCCTCGTCCGTCACGGCCGCACCACCGCCAACGGGGCCGGGGTGCTCGCCGGCTGGACCCCCGACATCCACCTCGACGACACCGGCCGGGCGCAGGCGGAGGGCCTGGCGGCGCGGCTCGCCGGGCTGCCGCTGGCGGCGGTGGTGTCCAGCCCGCTGGAACGCTGCCAGGAGACCGCCGCGCTGCTGGTGGACGGGCGCGGGGACGTCCCGGTGGTCGCCGAGGAACGGTTCGGGGAGTGCCGGTACGGCGCGTGGACCGGCCGGGAGATCCGCACCCTGGCCAAGGACCCGCTGTGGCGCACGGTGCAGGCCCACCCGAGCGCGGTCACCTTCCCCGGCGACGGCGGGGAGTCCCTCCGCGAGACGCAGGCCCGCGCGGTGACCGCGCTGCGTGAGTGGAACGACCGCCTGGGCCCGGACGCGCTGTACGCCGTGGTCTCCCACGGCGATGTCATCAAGGCGCTGCTCGCCGACGCCCTGGGCCTGCACCTGGACGGCTTCCAGCGCATCGTGGTGGACCCCGGCTCGCTCAGCGCGGTCCGCTACACGCCGCTGCGCCCCTTCGTGCTGCGGATCAACGACACCGGGGGGGACCTGCAGGGACTGCAGCCGATCCGGCGGCGGCGCCGGCGCCCCGCCGTACCGGAGAGCGACGCCATCGTCGGCGGGGGGCCGGGCGCCTGAGCGCGACCGGGCGAGTGGACCGCCAGTAGGGTCGGGGCATGGCGCGCGCGGTGTTCGAGTTCGACCCGCCGGAGCGGTTCGTGGTGGGCACCGTCGGACCACCCGGGGAACGGGTCTTCTACCTGCAGGCGCGCGGCGGCGGCCGGCTCACCTCGGTGGCGCTGGAAAAGGCCCAGGTGGCGGTGCTCGCCGAACGCGTGGAGCAGCTGCTGGACGAGGTGCTGCGGCTGTCCGGCGGCACCGCCCCGGTCCCGGCCATGGCACCGGCCGAGCTGGCCGACACCGAGCCGCTCGAACAGCCCCTCGTCGAGGAGTTCCGGGTGGGGACGATGTCCCTGGCCTGGGACGGCCAGACCGAGCGGGTGGTCGTCGAGGCGCAGGCCGTGACGGAGAGCCCCGAGGAGGAAGGGGTCGGGATCGTCGAGGACGACGTACCCGACGCGCCCCCCCTGCTGCGGGTCCGGTTGACCGGGGCCGCGGCCCGGGCGTTCGCCCACCGGGCGCTCGCGGTGGTCTCCGCGGGCCGGCCACCCTGCCCGCTGTGCGGGCTGCCGCTGGACCCGCAGGGGCACGTGTGCCCCCGCCAGAACGGCTACCGTCGCTGACCCGGCCGTGACCGACCCACCCGCCCCGGGGCCAGCTGCCCCGACCGAGGCGACCTCCGGGACCCTTCACCTGCTCCGGGACGGACAGCTGGAAGTCGTCGGCCGGCTGGTCGACGCGTCCAACGCCACCCTCTTCTGCCGGGTGAGGGCCGGCGACGTCAGTGCCGACTGCGTGTACAAGCCGGTGGCGGGGGAGCGCCCGCTGTGGGACTTCCCGGAGGGGACCCTCGGGCGACGGGAGGTGGCGGCGTACCTGCTGGCCACGGCCAGCGGCTGGCCCCTGGTGCCCCCGACCGTGTGGCGGCCCGGCGGCCCGTTCGGCCCAGGCATGTGCCAGCTGTGGGTGGAGGAGCAGCCGCGGCGCCTGGTCGACGTGGTACCCGCCGGGGCCGTCCCTCGCGGCTGGCGGCATGTGCTGGACGCCCGGGGCCCGGGCGGACGGGAGGTATCCCTGGTGCACGCCGACGACCCCCGGCTGCGCCGCATGGCGGTGCTCGACGCCGTGCTGAACAACGCCGACCGCAAGGGCGGCCACGTGCTGTGCGGGCCGGAGGACGCGGTGTTCGGGGTCGACCACGGGGTGTGCTTCCACGTGGAGGACAAGCTGCGCACCGTGCTGTGGGGCTGGGCGGGTGAGCCCCTCGACCCCGAGCTGACGAGGGGACTGCGCCGGCTGTGGCGGGCCCTCACCGGTCGGCTCGGCGGCCGCCTGCGGGACCTGCTGCACCCGGAGGAGGTCACCGCCACGACGGCCCGACTAGAAGGCCTCCTGGCTGCCGGCACGTTCCCGCTGCCGGGAACGGGCTGGCCGGCGATCCCCTGGCCGGCCATCTGATCTCACCGTGAGGGGGCGTCCTCGGGCGGGGCCGGCGCGGCGGGAGCCCCACTTCCTGGGTGGCGGTATCGCCTCCTGGGTGCTTGAGCGCCCAGGAGGCAACACGACGATCAGGAAACCTGATCATCGTGCGCCGGCGCCCCCACCCCGGGACCGGGACGGTCCGCCGGGGGGCCCGTGGCGGAGGAGGGGCCAGGCACCGGCTGGATAGGCTGCCCACATGCCTCCGTGGACCGCGCCGGCCGTTCCCCGCCTGCCCGGGGTGGGACCGCCGTTGCGGGTCCACGACACCGCCTCCGGCCAGCTGCGGCCCACGGCACCGGGTCCGACGGCGCGGATGTACGTCTGCGGGATCACCCCGTACGACGCCACCCACCTGGGCCATGCGGCCACTTACGTCGCCTTCGACCTGGTGCACCGGGTGTGGCGGGACGCCGGGCACCAGGTCCGCTACGTGCAGAACGTCACCGACGTGGACGACCCGCTGCTGGACCGGGCTCGCGCGACCGGGCAGGACTGGCGGGAGCTGGCCGACCGGGAGATCGCCCTGTTCGGCGCCGACATGGCCGCGCTACGGGTCCTCCCACCGGACGCCTACCGGGGGGTCGTGGCGGCCATGCCACTGATCGTGAAGCGGATCGAGCAGCTGCGCGCGGCGGGGGCGGCGTACGAGGTGGATGGGGACATCTACTTCTCGGTGGCCGCCGACCCCCGGTTCGGCTCGGTGGCCTCGCTGGACCTGTCGACCATGCTACGGCTGGCCGCCGAGCGCGGCGGGGACCCGGACCGACCCGGCAAGAAGGACCCCCTGGACTG
>JBMOMH010000105.1:2077-8163 GCA_049323135.1 Actinomycetota bacterium | reverse complement strand
CCGGGGCGGCCCGGGTGGCACGTCGAGTGTGTCGCCATCGCGCTGGCCGAGCTGGGCGCGGGGTTCGACGTGCAGGGCGGCGGCAGCGACCTGGCCTTCCCGCACCACGAGATGGGCGCCGCCCAAGCCCACGTGCTGACCGGGGAGTGGCCCTTCGCCCAGGCCTACGTGCACGCGGGGATGGTCGGGCTGGACGGGGAGAAGATGTCCAAGTCGCGAGGGAACCTGGTCTTCGTGTCCCGGCTACGCGCCGCCGGCCACGACCCGGCGGCGCTGCGGCTCGCCCTGCTGGCCCATCACTACCGCAGCGACTGGGAGTGGCGGGCAGCCGACCTGGACCAGGCGACCGCCCGGCTGCACCGGTGGCGGCAGGCCACCGCGACGCCCACGGGGCCGGCGGCGGAGCCGCTGCTGGCCGAGGTCCGTCGCCACCTGGCCGACGACCTGGACGCCCCCGCCGCCCTAGCCGCGGTGGACCGCTGGTGTACGGCGGCCACGCACCGGGGGGAGTCGGACCCAGACGCGGACCCGGACGCCCCCGCGCTGGTCCGGAGGACCGTCGACGCCCTGCTCGGCGTGGCCCTCTCGTAGTCCGGGACCCCGTCTCGGCGCGAACTTCTGCATGATCGCTACGAGTTTACGAGTACGAGTTGCGAGCTAGGAGGGGCCCTCGCGGCGGCGGCGCAGGTACCGCTCGAACTCCCGGGCGATGGCCTCCCCGCTGGCCTCGGGCAGCTCCGCGGTGTCCTTGGCCAGCTCCAGGGACCGCACATACTCGGCGACCTCGCTGTCCTCGGCCGCCAGCTCGTCCACCCCCCGCTGCCACGCCCGCGCCTCCTCCGGGAGGTCGCCCAGGGGCACCGGTACGTCGAGCAGGTCCTCCACCCGGCGCAGCAGCGCCAGGGTGGCCTTCGGGCACGGTGGCTGCGCCACGTAGTGGGGGACGGCCGCCCACAGCGACACCGCGGGCAGCCCGGCGTGAGTGCTGGCCTCCTGCAGCACCCCGACGATGCCGGTCGGCCCCTCGTAGCGGGACACCTCCAGGGACAGCTGGCCGGCCAGCTGGGCGTCCGAGGTGGTCCCCGACACAGGGACCGGACGGGTGTGCGGAGCGTCCGCAAGCAACGCGCCGAGGGTCACCACCAGGCGGGTGCCCAGCGCCTGCGCGTACCCGAGCAGCTCGCCGGTGAAGGCCTTCCAGCGGAAGCTGGGCTCGATGCCCTGCACCAGGACCAGGTCGTGCCGGCCCCCGGGACGGGCCACCGACACCCGGGTGGTCGGCCAGGTCAGCGAGCGGGCGCCGTCCCCCGACAGCCGCACCAGCGGCCGGTTCACCTGGTAGTCGTAGTAGCCCTCGGGGTCCAGCTCGGCCACCGGGGTGGCATCCCAGGTGCGGGCCAAATGGGACAGCGCCCCGCTGGCCGCGTCGGCGGCGTCATTCCACCCCTCGAAGGCGGCGAGCAGCACGGGGTCGCTGAGCTCGGGTAGTGCCGCGAGCTCGATCACCCAGCCGTCTCCTTCCGCCCGACCGCCCTACGGCACCGCCCCAGACGGTCGCCGGAGACCAGCCTACGTCGCCGGGGCGGGCGGCCGTCAGGGGCGGCGGTGGTCGGTGGTGTGCACCACGAGGACGTCGCACGGGGCCCGCCGGGTGACGTCGGCGGGCACCGAGCCAAGCAGTCGCCCGGCCAGGCCCCGCAGCCCGCGATTGCCGACCACGACCAGGTCCGCCCGCCGCTGCCCGGCCACCTGCAGCAGCACGTCCACCGGGTCCCCGGGCACCGCCAGCGACTCGGTGACCGGCCGGCCGTCCGGCGCCGGGCCAGCCGAGTCGCCGCCCCGCCGGGCCCGGTCCGCCGCGAAGCGCAGCGCGTCCTCCGCCGGGGTCGCCCCGAGGATCTTGTACGCCTCCGCGCGGAGGACGTCGACGTCGCCGGCCACCTCGTCGGGCCGGGCCGGCTGGTAGGCGGTGACCAGCAGCAGTCGGGCCCCGGCGTCCCGGGCCAGCTGGGCGGCCCGCTCCACCGCCCGGTAGGACGACTCCGAGCCGTCGGTACCGACGACCACGCAGCGGTAGGCAGGCACGGCGTTCCCTCCTGGAGGGTCGGCGGGCAGGTGGCAGGGCACGGTCCTCCGGTACGGCCGAGGACCCCGGCCAGCACAACGAGCCGGGTCCGGCGCGGTCACCGGATAGGCTCTGTCCGGTCCACCGACCGTCCTTCCGGAGCCCGTCCCCGTGTCCAGCCCCACCCCGCCCGTCCGCCCCCTCGCCCGGGACCTGCGCCACGCCCTCGCCGAGCGGGTGGTGGTCGCCGACGGGGCGATGGGCACCATGTTGCAGTCCCACGACCTGGGGCTGGACGACTTCGCCGGCTTCGAAGGCTGCAACGAGATCCTCAACGTGACCCGGCCGGACGTGGTCCGCACGGTGCACGACGCCTACCTGGCCGTCGGCTGCGACGCGGTGGAGACCAACACGTTCGGGGCCAACCTGGCCAACCTGGGCGAGTACGGCATCGCCGACCGGATCCGGGAGCTGTCCGCGGCCGGGGCCCGGCTGGCCCGCGAGGTGGCGGCCGGCTGGTCCACCCCGGACCGGCCCCGCTGGGTCCTCGGCTCGGTCGGCCCGGGCACCAAGCTGCCCACCCTGGGCCACGTCACCTTCCGGCAGCTGCGCGACGCCTACCAGGAGCAGGTCGCCGGGCTGGTCGAGGGCGGCGTCGACGCCGTCCTCGTCGAGACCGCGCAGGACCTGCTGCAGGCGAAGGCGGCGGTGGTGGGGGCCCGGCGGGCGCTGACCGCCGCGGGCGCCGACCTGCCGGTGCTCGTCCAGGTCACCGTGGAGACCACCGGGACGATGCTGCTCGGCAGCGAGATCGGGGCGGCCCTGACCGCCCTGGAGCCGCTGGGAGTGGACCTCATCGGCCTGAACTGCGCCACCGGGCCGGCGGAGATGAGCGAGCACCTGCGCCACCTCGCCCGGCACGCCCGGGTCGGGCTGTCCTGCATGCCCAACGCGGGCCTGCCCGAGCTCGGGCCGGACGGCGCCACCTACCCGCTGAGCCCCCAGGCCCTGGCCGACGCGCACGACCTGTTCACCCGGGAGTACGGGCTGGCGCTGGTCGGCGGGTGCTGCGGCACCACCCCCGAGCACCTGCGGCAGGTGGTTGACCGGGTGTGGGGCCGGCCGCTGGCGCCCCGGCGTCCCCGCCCCGAACCCGCGGCGTCCTCGCTCTACCAGAGCGTGCCGTTCCGCCAGGACACGGCGTACCTGTCCATCGGGGAGCGGACCAACGCCAACGGGTCGAAGGCGTTCCGGGAGGCGATGCTCGCGCGGCGGTGGGAGGACTGCGTCGAGATCGCCCGGGAGCAGACCCGGGACGGGGCGCACCTGCTCGACCTGTGCGTGGACTACGTCGGCCGAGACGGGGTCGCCGACATGCGCGAGGTCGCGGTCCGGCTGGCCACCGCGTCCACCCTGCCGGTGGTGCTCGACTCCACCGAGCCGGCGGTGATCGAGGCCGGGCTGGAGCTGCTCGCCGGCCGGTCGGTGGTGAACTCGGTCAACTACGAGGACGGCGACGGGCCAACGTCCCGGATGGCCCGGCTGATGCCCACGGTCCGGGAGCACGGCGCGGCCGTGGTCGCCCTGACCATCGACGAGGAGGGGCAGGCCCGCACCGCGGAGGCAAAGGTGCGGGTGGCCACCCGACTGGTGGAGGACCTGACCGGCCGCTGGGGCCTGCGGGTCGAGGACATCATCGTCGACTGCCTCACCTTCCCGGTGGCCACCGGGCAGGAGGAGACCCGGCGGGACGCGCTGGAGACCATCGAGGCGATCCGGGAGGTGAAGCGCCGCTTCCCCGGCGTGCAGACCACCCTCGGGGTGTCCAACGTCTCCTTCGGGCTGAACCCGGCGGCCCGGATCGTCCTCAACTCCGTGTTCCTGCACGAGTGTGTGAAGGCCGGCCTGGACTCGGCGATCGTCCACGCCGCGAAGATCCTGCCCATCTCCCGGATCCCCGACGAGCAGCGGGAGGTCGCCCTCGACCTGGTGTACGACCGGCGCCGCGCCGGCTACGACCCGCTGGCCCGGTTCCTGGACCTCTTCGCCGGGGTCACCGTGGGGGAGGCCCGGCGCAGCCGGGCCGAGGAGCTGGCGGCGCTGCCGTTGGGGGAGCGGCTGAGCCGGCGCATCATCGACGGCGAGCGGGTCGGCCTGGAAGCCGACCTGGACGAGGCGCTGCGGACCCGCAGTGCCCTGGACATCGTCAACGACACCCTGCTGGCGGGCATGAGGGTGGTCGGCGACCTGTTCGGGGCCGGAGAGATGCAGCTGCCGTTCGTGCTGCAGTCCGCCGAGGTGATGAAGGCCGCGGTGGCCTACCTCGAGCCGCACATGGAACGCACCGACGAGCAGGGCAAGGGCACCATCGTGCTGGCCACCGTCAAGGGGGACGTGCACGACATCGGCAAGAACCTCGTCGACATCATCCTCACCAACAACGGGTTCACGGTGGTTAACCTCGGCATCAAGCAGCCGGTCAGCGCCATCCTGCAGGCCGCCGAGGAGCACGACGCCGACGTGGTGGGCATGTCCGGGCTGCTGGTCAAGTCCACCGTGGTCATGAAGGAGAACCTGGAGGAGATGAACGTCCGCGGGGTGGCCGCCCGGTGGCCGGTCATCCTCGGCGGGGCCGCGCTGACCCGCGCGTACGTCGAGCAGGACCTCGCCGCCCTGTACGAGGGCGAGGTGCGCTACGCGCGGGACGCCTTCGAGGGGCTGCGCCTGATGGACGCCATGGTCGCCGTCCGCCGCGGCGTGCCCGGGGCGAGCCTGCCCCCCCTGCGCGAGCGGCGGGTGCGGTCCGCCGCGGGGCTGACGGTCACGCCACTGGACCGGCTGCCCAGCCGCTCCGACGTGGCCACGGACAACCCGGTGCCCACGCCCCCGTTCTGGGGGGACCGGGTGGTGCGCGGCGTGCCGCTGGCCGACTACGCGGCCTACCTCGACGAACGCGCCACCTTCCTCGGGCAGTGGGGGCTGCGGGGGGCCCGCGGCGGCGGGCCGTCGTACGAGGAGCTGGTGGCCACCGAGGGCCGGCCCCGGCTGCGGATGTGGCTGGACCGGCTGCAGACCGAAGGGCTGCTCGCCGCGGCCGTCGTCTACGGCTACTTCCCCTGCGTGTCGGAGGGGGACGACCTGGTGGTGCTGGACGCCAGCGGCGCCGAGCGCACCCGGTTCACCTTCCCCCGGCAGCGGCGGGACCGGCACCTGTGCCTGGCCGACTTCTTCCGCCCCCGGGAGTCGGGAGAGACCGACGTGGTCGCCTTCCAGCTGGTCACCATGGGGCCGCGCATCTCCCAGGCGACGGCCGAGCTGTTCGCCAAGGACGCCTACCGGGACTACCTGGAGCTGCACGGGCTGTCCGTGCAGCTCACCGAGGCGCTCGCCGAGCTGTGGCACGCCCGGATCCGGGCCGAGCTCGGGTTCGGCGGGGAGGACAGCCCGGACCTCGACGCGGTGTTCCGGCAGGGCTACCGCGGGTCGCGCTACTCGTTCGGCTACCCCGCCTGCCCGGACCTCGCCGACCGGGCGAAGATCGTGCAGCTGCTGCGCCCGGAACGCATCGGGGTGGAGCTGTCCGAGGAGCTGCAGCTGCACCCGGAGCAGTCCACCGACGCCTTGGTCGTGCACCACCCCGAGGCCAAGTACTTCAACGCCACGTGACGCCCGACCCGGCCGCCGGCCTGACCGGCCCCCCGCCGCCCCCGGCCGCCCGACTGCAGGCGGTGCTGTTCGACATGGACGGGCTGCTCGTGGACAGCGAGGGGCAGTGGTTCGCCGCGGAATGCGCCGTGATGGCTCGGCTCGGCGGCACCTGGGACACGGCACAGGCTGAGGCCCTGGTCGGCAGCGACCTGCTGGCCTCGGGCGCCTACCTGGCCCGGGCGGCGGGCAGCGACGTCCCCCCGGGCACCGTCACCGGCTGGCTGGTCGCCGACATGGCCGCCCGGCTGTCCGCGGAGGTGCGCCTGCGACCGGGGGCGCGCGACCTGCTGGCCGCCCTGGCCGCCGCCGGCGT
>JBMOMH010000105.1:0-2067 GCA_049323135.1 Actinomycetota bacterium | reverse complement strand
ACCGCCCTGGTCTCCGCGTCCTACCGGGTGCTGGTCGACCCGGTGCTCGCGCGGGTCCGCGCCCTGCTGGGCGACGGGGTGTTCGCCACCTCCGTCGCCGGGGACGAGGTCCGCCGCGGCAAGCCCGACCCGCTGCCCTACCGCACTGCCATGGACCGGCTGGGCGTCGACCCGACCGGCTGCGTGGTTTTGGAGGACTCCCGCACCGGGGTGGCCGCCGGGGAGGCAGCCGGGGCGCTGGTGGTCGCCGTACCGGACCGCCAGCCGGTCCCTCCCGGGCCCGGCCGGGTGGTCGTGGACAGCCTGACCGTCCTCGACCCAGCCCGGCTGGCCGCCCTGCTCGCCGCCCATCACGTCAGGACCGGTGGGACGGGAGCGTCAGCGGGCAAATCGTTGCCGAACCGCGACGTTTCTCGCGGCCTCCGGAGTTCCCACGGGAAGATCTCCGGGACTAGTGTCCCGACAGCCGCCGGCTCAACCGGGCCGGCGTGAGTCCGCGAGGTGAGAACCATGCATCGAGGCACATTCCTGCGCGGCGTCGCCGTCACCGGCGTCCTCGCGATGGCCCTGGCCGCCTGTGGCGGGGGCGGCGGTGCCGGCAGCGGCAGCGCGACGGGCAAGACGGTCGTCATCGGGACCACCGACAAGGTGACCTCGTTCGACCCGGCGGGCAGCTACGACCTGGGCTCCTGGACCGGGATCTACAACATCTACCAGAACCTGATGAGCATCCCGGCCGGCGGCAACACGCCGCAGCCCGACGCGGCCAGCACCTGCAGCTTCACCGCGCCCACCACCTACCAATGCACCCTGAAGGACGGGCTGAAGTTCTCCAACGGTGACCCGCTCACCGCGCAGGACGTGAAGTTCTCCTTCGAACGCATCGTCAAGATCGACGACCCGAACGGGCCGGTGTCCCTGCTCGGCTCGATGGCCTCGGTGGCCGCACCGGACGACAAGACGGTCACGTTCACCCTCAAGGCCGCCGACGCCACCTTCCCGTTCGTGCTCACCACCGGGGCCGGCGCGATCGTGCCCAGCAAGGTGTTCCCGGCGGACAAGCTGCAGCCCAGCGAGAGCGTCGTGGGCTCCGGGCCCTACAAGCTGGCGCAGTACAAGGCCGGCCAGCAGGCGGTCTTCGAGAAGAACCCGAACTACAAAGGCTCGGCGAAGCTGGCCAACGACCGGACCATCCTGCAGTACTTCGACCAGGCCTCGGCGCTGAAGCTCGCCATCGAGCAGGGCAACGTAGACGTCGCCTACCGCAGCCTGTCCCCGACCGACATCCAGGCGCTGCGCGGGGAGAGCAGCAAGGGTGTGCAGATCGTGGAGGGCCAGGGCACCGAGATCCGGTACATGGTCTTCCAGACCAAGGACCCGGTGACCGGGCAGAAGCCGGTGCGCCAGGCCATCGCCCAGCTCATCGACCGCGCCGCGATCGCGAAGAACGCGTTCTCCGACACGGTGACGCCGCTGTACTCGATGATCCCCGCCGGGCTGCAGGGGCACACCGAGGCGTTCAAGGACCGCTACGGTGCGCCCAGCGTGGACAAGGCCAAGGCGATCCTGAGCCAGGCCGGGATCCAGACCCCGGTCAAGCTGCAGCTGTGGTGGACACCGAGCCACTACGGCCCGGCCTCGGCGGACGAGTACACCGAGATCAAGCGGCAGCTGGAGGCGAGCGGGCTGTTCACCGTCGACCTGAAGTCCACCGAGTGGCAGGAGTACCAGAAGGCCTACAAGGCCGGCCAGTACCCGGCCTACCAGCTCGGCTGGTTCCCGGACTTCCCGGACGCGGACAACTACTCCTCGCCGTTCCTGCTCAAGGGCGGGTTCTTCAAGAACAACTACGACAACCCGCAGGTGGACAAGCTCATCACCACCGAGCAGACGTCCACGGACAACGCGGCCCGGATGGCCGCCTTCCAGGAGATCCAGAAGATCACTGCCGAGGACGTGCCGGTGCTGCCGATCTGGCAGGGCAAGCAGGTTGCGGCGGTGCGGACCGGGGTGAGCGGCGTCGACAAGACCTTCGACCCGTCGTTCACCTTCCGCTTCTGGCTGGTC
>JBMOMH010000104.1:0-1084 GCA_049323135.1 Actinomycetota bacterium | reverse complement strand
GGCCGGAGGCGGCGGCCGCCCTCGGCGTACCGGAGACCCGGATCTACAAGACGCTGCTGGTCGAGGTCGACGGGCGGGGGCTGGTCGCCGCCGTGCTGCCGGTGGCCGACCAGTTGGACCTCAAGGCGCTGGCCGGCGCCCTGGGAGCACGTCGAGCGCGCCTGGCCGACCCCGAGGTGGCGGTGCGAGCCACCGGCTACGTCGTCGGGGGGATCAGCCCCGTCGGGCAGCGCCGGACCCACCCCACCGTGATCGACGCCGCGGTCACCGCCCTGCCCACCGTCTTCGTGTCCGCGGGGCGGCGCGGCCTGCAGCTGGAACTGGCCCCGGCCGACCTGCTGCGGGTCACCGGGGCCCGGACGGCCCCGCTGGGCCGGGCTCACCGGGACCGGTGACGCCATACGTGTGGCAGCGCCGTCCAGCCAGCACGGCGAGGGGGCGCCGCCAGGCCTGCGGGTCGGCCACCGGGTCCGCGGGCAGCAGCACGGCCGCGGCCGGCTCCCCCACCCGTACCGGGGCGGTGGCCGCCCGCAGCGCCCCCCACGCCCCGAGGCCGGCGTCGGCCAGCAGCGCCAGCTCCACCGGGTCCGCCCCCGGCGCGGTCGCCGCGTTGCCCAGGTCGGTGCCGTAGACCAGGGGCACCCCGGCGGCCACCAGGGCGGCCGCGTTCCCCCGCACCGCCGCCTCCGCACCCGGAGCCCCGCCCGCGGTCAGGGTGCGCAAGGTGGACACCACCGGCGTGCCGGCGGCAGCCAGCCGGTCGACCAGGGCGGCAGGCAGCCGCTCGGTGGGGGTGTGGCACAGCTCGTCCACCCCGGCGTCCAGCGCTCGGGTGACCATGACGGCGGAGAGCGCGTGCGCCGTGACCGGGAGCCCCGCCCGGTGGGCGGCCGCGACGACGGCCCGGCACACCGCGGCGGCGGGCACCGGCGCGCCGCCGGCCGGTTCGAGGGCCAGCTTGACCAGGTCCACCCCGGCGGCCGCGAGATCGGCCACCGCGGCGGCCGCCTGCGCCGGCGTACCCACCTCTCGGGCGAAGCCGCCCGCCCCCCAGGACCGCGAGGGGTACCCCCCCGGCGCGGTC
>JBMOMH010000103.1:0-11385 GCA_049323135.1 Actinomycetota bacterium | reverse complement strand
CCGGGCCAGCCCGGCGCCGGCCAGGTAGAGCCGGGGGTCGCCCAGGACGTCGGGCAGCAGCGCCGAGCGGGCGGCGTCGAAGGGCGCGGTGAACAGCTCCGCGGCGAACAGCAGTAGGTAGAGCAGCCACAGCGGCGTGCCCGGGACCGCGCTGAGCGCGAGCAGGCCGACGAGGACGGCGCGCAGCGCGTCACAGCCGAGCAGGACGCTGCGCCGGGGCAGGCGGTCGGCCAGCGGGGAGAGCAGGGCCGCCCCCACGGTGCCGGGCAGGTAGCCGGCGACGAAGGCCAGCGCGGCCAGCAGCACGCTGCCGCTGTCGGCGAGGACCAGGGCGGCCAGGCCGACCCGGGCGAAGTGGTCACCGATCTCGCTGGTGACCTGGGCGAGCACGATCCCGGCGAACTCCCGGTTGCGCAGGACCGCGGAGTACGGCGCCGGCAGGTCGCGCGGGGCCGGAACACTGGCCGCCTTCGCGCGCCACGCCGGGCGCCGGTTCACTCGTAGAACACCCTCTCGACGACTCTACGTGCCCTCCGGGTCACCCGGCGGTAGTCCTCGATCAGCTCGCCCGTCTGTGCCGGAGGGTACCCCACCAGCCGGGCCACCCCCGCCCGCTCACGCGGGTCCACCGGGATGGTGTCCGCCGACCGCCCCCGGACCAGTCCGCGGACCAGCACGGTGGCGTTGCGCAGCCGGGTGGCCAGCCGCCAGGCCTCGGCGAGGACGCCTGCGTCCGCCGGGTCGACCAGGCCGGCGGCGGCCGCCGCCGACAGGGCGGGCAGCGTCCCGGTGACCCGCAGCCCGGGGACCCGGTGGGCGTGGCGCAGCTGCAGCAGCTGCACCGTCCACTCCACGTCGGCCAGGCCGCCCCGCCCCAGCTTCAGATGGGTGCTGGGGTCGGCGCCCCGGGGCAGCCGCTCGGCCTCCACCCGCGCCTTGATCCGGCGGATCTCGCGGACCTGTGCGTCGTCCACCCCACCGGCCGGCCAACGCACCGGGTCGACCAGCGCGGTGAACGCCCGGCCCAGCTCGGCGTCCCCGGCCACCGGCGCGGCGCGCAGCAGCGCTTGGCTCTCCCACACCTGCGACCAGCGCGCGTAGTACGCCGCGTACGAGCCGAGGGTGCGCACCAGCGGCCCCAGCCGGCCCTCCGGGCGCAGGTCGGCGTCGACGACCAGCGGCGGGTCGGGGGCCGGCCGGGCCAGCAGCCGGCGCAGCTCGTTGGCCACCGCGTGGGCGGCCTCGTGCGCCTCCTGCTCGGCGGCTCCAGGCAGCGCCTCGTGCACGAACAGCACGTCCGCGTCGCTGCCGTAGCCCAGCTCACCGCCCCCGAACCGACCGACCCCCACCACCGCCAACCGGGTGGGCAGCAGCCCGCGCCACTCGCTGGACACCTGGCGTACGGCGACGTCCAAGGCGCCGACGAGCGTGGCGACGGCGAGGTCGGTGAGCGCGGCGCCGGCGGCGTCCACGTCGAGCAGGCCCAGCACGTCCGCGACGGCGAGGCGGAACAGCTCCCGCCGCCGCACCGCGCGGATGGCGGCCACCGCCGCGACGGGGTCGTCGTGGCGGCCGGCGGCGGCGCGAACCTCCGCCTGCAGCGCGGCGCCAGGCCGTGGCCGGAGCTCACCGTCATCGGCAAGCATGGTCACCGCCTCCGGCGCCCGGAGCAGCAGGTCGGCGGCGTACCGGCTGGACGCGAGCACCCTCGCCATGCGTTCGGCGGCCGCGCCCTCGTCCCGGAGCAGCCGCAGGTACCAGGGGGTGGCCCCCAGGGCATCGCTGACCCGGTGGAAGGCGAGCAGCCCGGCGTCCGGGTCGGCGGCGTCGGCGAACCAGCCCAGCAGCACCGGCAGCAGGGTTCGCTGGATGGCCGCGCGGCGGCTCACCCCGGCGGTGAGCGCCTCCAGGTGGCGCAGGGCGCCGGCCGGGTCGGCGTACCCCAGCGCCAGCAGCCGCTGCCGCGCCGCCTCCGGGGTGAGCCGGGCCTCCTCCCCCGGCAGCCGGGCGACCGCGGCGAGCAGCGGCCGGTAGAACAGCTTCTCGTGCAGCCGGCGCACCTCGGTGGCGTGCCGGCGCCACTGCGCGGTGAGCTGGGCCACCGGGTCGGCCCGGTAGCCCATCGCCCGCCCCAGCCGTCGCAGCTCGGCGGGGTCCTCGGGCACCACGTGGGTCCGCCGCAGCCGCGCCAGCTGCAGCCGGTGCTCCAAGGTGCGCAGGAAGCGGTACGCCGCCGCCAGGCGGGCGCCGTCCTCCCGGCCGACGTACCCGCCGTCGCGCAGCGCGTCCAGCGCGACCAGGGTGGTGCCGCTGCGCAGCGCGGGGTCGCCGCGACCGTGCACGAGCTGCAGCAGCTGCACCGCGAACTCCACGTCGCGCAGCCCGCCGGGCCCGAGCTTGAGCTGGCGGTCGGCCTCCGCGCGGGGCACGCTGCCCTCCACCCGGCGGCGCATCGCCTGCACGTCCTCGACGAAGTGCGGGCGGTCCGCGGCCTGCCAGACCAGTGGGCCCACCGCGGCCAGGTACGCCCGCCCCAGCTCGAGGTCGCCGGCCACCGGGCGGGCCTTGAGCAACGCCTGGAACTCCCAGGTCTTCGCCCAGCGCTGGTAGTACGCCACGTGGCTGGCCAGGGTACGCACCAGCGGGCCGGCCTTCCCCTCCGGGCGCAGCGCGGTGTCCACCGGCCACAAGGTGCCCTCCGCGGTCGTCGCCGAGCAGACGCGTACGACGGCGCTGGCCAGCTGGGTGGCCGTCCGCAGGGCCGCCCGCTCCGCCTCGGCATCCCCCGGGCCCGGGCCGGCGAGGTCGGGCTCGGCCACGAAGACGACATCGACGTCGCTCACGTAGTTGAGCTCGCGACCGCCGCACTTGCCCATGCCGATGACCGCGAGCCGGCAGGGGGGCGAGCCGGGGGCCAGCCCGGCCCGGGCCACCGCCAGGGCGGCCTCCAGGGCGGCGGCCGCGAGGTCGGCCAGCTCCCCGGCCACCTCCTCCACCCGGAGCAGGCCCTGCACGTCACGGGCGGCCAGGACGACCAGGGCGTCCCGGTAGGCCACCCGCAGCGCGTCCAGCGCCGCGGCATCGGCCCCGCCGGCCACCGGCTGCGGGTCCTCCGGGTCGGCACCGACCGCCGCCAGCAGCCGGCGCCGCAGCCCGGCCGCGGACGGGCGGGCCACGGCCACCGACTCCCCGGCCAGGCCCGCCCAGCCGCTGGGGTGACGGACCAGGTGCTCGCCCAGCGCCGGGCTCACCCCTAGCAGGCCGACCAGGCGGTCCCGGAACCCCGGGTCCGCGCGGAGGGCGGCGACCAAGCCGGGCCCCTCCCCGGCCGCGGTGGCCGCCCCTAACAGCTGAACCAGCCCGTGCAGGGCCGCGTCCGGGTCGGCGGCCGCGGCCAGGGGAGCGAGCAGCGCCCCGGGGTCGGGCAGGGCGACGCTGGCGAGCAGCTCCTCGGCCCGGGCTGGGGCGGCAAAGCCGAGACGGGCCAGCTGCCCGGTGAACGTGGCGCGGCGCGGCTCGGCGGGGGCGCTCATGTGCGGAGGGTAGAACGGGCCCGCGCCCGGCCGGGGCGGCGTACCCTGCAGCCACCCGGACAGGGGCGGCCGGGCACGGAGGGCGGCGAGAGTGGCTGCGGAATGGCGCGCCGGGGCCCGGCGGGGGCTGGTCCAGGGACCGCTGGCGGCGCTCGTGGTCGTGCTGGCCGCCTGCGGCGGCGGCCCCCCGCCTGCGGTAGCGGCGACCACCCCCGCGCCGCCCGCGCCGGCGAGGATCACCCCCGCGCCGCCCGCGCCGGCGAGGACCACCCCGGCGCCGCCCGCGCCGACGGCGACCACCTCCGCGCCCGGGCCGGCCACGGTGCCCCCCGGGCTGCCCGGCGTGGTCACCCGGCACGTGGACGGCGACACGCTGCGGGTCGACGGCGTCCCGGTCCGCCTAATCGGCATCGACGCCCCGGAGACCGTGCGGCCTGGCTCCCCCGTGGCCTGCTTCGGACCGGAGGCCTCCGCCGCCCTCGCCCGGCTGCTGCCGCTGGGCACCCGGGTCCACCTCGTGCCCGACGTGTCCGCCCAGGACCGGTACGGCCGGCGGCTGGCCTACGTGTACCGGGCCGGCGACGGGCTGTTCGTCAACCTGGAGCTGGTGCGCAGCGGCTTCGCCACCGTCTACACCGTCCCCCCGGACGTCGCTCGCGCGCCGGACCTGCTCGCCGCCGAGCGTGCCGCGCGGGCCGCCGGCGCCGGGCTGTGGGGTGGCTGCCCGGCCGGACCCGCTGCCGGTGAGCCACCCACGGGCGGGGCGGCTCCTCCGGGCGGTTCCGCCACTCCCTACTACCGCAACTGTGCCGCCGCGCGGGCCGCCGGGGTCGCACCCATCCTCCGGGGCCAGCCGGGGTACCGGTCCGGGCTGGACCGGGACGGTGACGGCGTGGCCTGCGAGTAGGGCGGCCCACCCCGATCCGGCCCGATCCGGCCGGGCCGGGCCAGGCCAGAATCAGACGGGTCAGAGCAGCGGCAGGTAGCGGTCCCGTTCGAAGGCGCTGACCTCGCGGCGGTACTCCTCCCACTCCTGGCGCTTGTTGCGCAGGAAGAAGTCGAAGACGTGCTCGCCCAGCGTCTCGGCCACCAGCTCGCTGCCCTCCATGACCCGCACCGCCGCGGCCAGGTCCTGGGGCAGCGGCTCGATGCCGATGGCGCGGCGCTCGGCCTCGGTGAGGGCCCAGACGTCGTCCTCGGCGCCCGGCGGCAGCTGGTAGCCCTCCTCCACCCCCTTCAGACCGGCGGCGAGCAGCACGGCGAAGGCCAGGTAGGGGTTGCAGGCGGAGTCCAGGGAGCGGACCTCGATCCGCGTCGACTGCCCCTTGTGCGGCTTGTACATGGGCACGCGCACCAGGGCCGAGCGGTTGTTGTGCCCCCAGCAGACGTACGCCGGCGCCTCGCCGCCGCCGAACAGCCGCTTGTAGGAGTTCACCCACTGGTTGGTCACCGCGGTGATCTCGGCCGCGTGGTGCAGCAGGCCGGCGATGAACGCCCGGCCCACCTTGGACAGCTGGTACTCCGCACCCGCCTCGAAGAACACGTTCCGGTCCCCCTCGAAGAGGGACAGGTGGGTGTGCATGCCCGACCCGGGGGTGGCCGTGAACGGCTTGGGCATGAACGAGGCGTACACCCCCTGCTCGAGGGCGACCTCCTTCATCACCAGGCGGAAGGTCATCAGGTTGTCCGCGGTGCTCAGCGCGTCGGCGTACCGGAGATCGATCTCCTGCTGGCCGGGGGCTCCCTCGTGGTGGCTGAACTCCACCGAGATGCCCATGCTCTCCAGCATGGTGATCGCGGCCCGCCGGAAGTCGTGCCCGACGCTGTGCGGGGTGTGGTCGAAGTAGCCGCCGGCGTCGATGGGCACCGGCACCTCCCCGGGCCGGGGCCGCTGCTCGAAGAGGAAGAACTCCACCTCGGGATGGGTGTAGAAGGTGAAGCCGAGGTCGGCCGCGCGGCCCAGGGCGCGGCGCAGCACGTACCGGGGGTCGGCGTACGACGGGGACCCGTCGGGCATGAGGATGTCGCAGAACATCCGGGCGCTGGCCGGGCCCTCGGCGCGCCACGGCAGGATCTGGAACGTCGCCGGGTCGGGGCGGGCGATCATGTCCGACTCGTGCACCCGGGCGAAGCCCTCGATGGCCGACCCGTCGAACCCGATGCCCTCCGCGAAGGCACCCTCCAGCTCGGCCGGGGCGACGGCCACCGACTTGAGGAACCCCAGCACGTCGGTGAACCACAGCCGGACGAAGCGGATGTCCCGCTCCTCCAGGGTCCGCAGGACGAACTCGGTCTGCTTGTCCACGCGCCCATCCTCACTGCCGGCCGTTTCCGGCACGTTACAACGGCCGGGCCCGGCATAGGCTCGGCCCATGGCCCAGCTGCGTCTCGCCCTCGCCCAGGTCGACCCGGTGGTCGGGGACCTGGCCGGCAACGCCGCCTGCGTGCGGCACTGGACCCGGCACGCCGCCGACCAGGGCGCCCACCTCGTCGCGTTCCCCGAGATGATGCTCACCGGCTACCCGGTGGAGGACCTGGCGCTGCGCCGGTCGTTCGTCGAGGCCTCACGCGCCGCCCTGGCCGACCTGGCCGCGCAGCTGGCCGCCGACGGGTTGGGCGAGACGGCGGTCGTCGTCGGGTACCTGGACGCGGCCCCGGACGCCCACCCCCGGGTGGGCCTGCCCCGGGGCGCCCCGCAGAACGCGGCCGCGGTGCTGCACCGCGGGATACCGGTGGCCCGCTACGCCAAGCACCACCTGCCCAACTACGGCGTCTTCGACGAGTTCCGCTACTTCGTCCCCGGCGCCGACCTCACCCTGGCCCGGCTGCACGGGGTGGACGTGGCCGTGGTGATCTGCGAGGACCTGTGGCAGGAGGGCGGCCCGGTGGCCGCCGCCCGCCAGGCCGGCGCCGGGCTGCTGCTGGTCATCAACGCCTCGCCGTACGAGCTGGCCAAGGACGACGTGCGCCTGCAGCTGTGCCGGCAGCGGGCGGCACAGGCCGGCTGCCCGCTGGCGTACGTCAACATGGTCGGCGGTCAGGACGAGCTGGTCTTCGACGGCGACTCGCTGGTGGTGTCCGCCGACGGCGAGCTGCTCGCTCGGGCCCCGCAGTTCGAGCCGGGCTGCCTGGTCCTCGACCTCGACCTGCCCGCCGCCGGCGCAGCCAGGACCGGGGGCGACGGCGGCGTGGGCGTACGGCGGGTGGTGCTGTCCGGGGAGCCGCTGCCGGCGTACCCGGCGATGCGCGCCGGCGTGGCGCCCCGGCTGTCCGACGAGGCGGAGGTGTACGCCGCCCTGGTGACGGGGCTGCGCGACTACGTCGACAAGAACGGCTTCGGCTCCGTCGTGCTGGGCCTGTCCGGGGGGATCGACTCCGCGCTGACCGCGGCGCTGGCGTGTGACGCGCTGGGCGCGCCGCGCGTCGTCGGCGTCTCCCTGCCCAGTCGCTACTCCAGCCCGCACTCCCTGGCCGACGCCGCCGAGCTGGCCCGGCGGACCGGCCTGCACCACCGGACCGTGCCCATCGAACCGATGGTGTCGGCGTTCCTGGGGTCGCTGTCCCTGCACGGGGTCGCCGCGGAGAACCTGCAGGCCCGGGTGCGGGGCACCACGCTGATGGCCCTGTCCAACGAGGAGGGCCACCTGCTCCTCACCACGGGGAACAAGAGCGAGCTCGCCGTGGGCTACTCCACGCTGTACGGCGACAGCGCCGGCGGCTTCGCCCCGCTGAAGGACGTGCCGAAGTCCTGGGTGTGGCGGCTCGCCCGGTGGCGCAACAAGTCCGCGGAGGAGCGCGGCGAGACGCCACCGATCCCGGAGAGCAGCATCGAGAAGCCGCCCAGCGCGGAGCTGCGGCCCGGACAGCTGGACACCGACTCGCTGCCCGCCTACGAGGTGCTGGACGACGTCCTCGACGACTACGTCGAGCAGGACCGCAGCAGTGCCGAGATCGTCGCCGCCGGGTTCGACCCTGCCTTGGTGGAGCGGGTGCTGCGCATGGTCGACGCGGCGGAGTACAAGCGGCGGCAGTACCCGCCCGGACCGAAGATCTCGGTGCGCAACTTCGGGCGCGACCGCCGGCTGCCCATCACCAACCGGTGGCGGGAGGCGGCCCGGGCCGGCGAGGCTCCCCCGCCGGCACCGGAGGCGGCGGCGCCGCCCGGGGAAGCCCCCCCGGCCGTCCGCGGCTGAGCCGCCAGGTCACGCCCCCGCCGCCAGGCGCTCGTCGTCACCGACCGGCGCCGGCGACCGGTGGCCGGGCAGGAACGCGGCCACGACAAGGACGCCGGCGAACGCCACCGCCGCGGCGTAGCCCGCGGTGACGTGCATCGCCTGGACGAACGCCTCGTTGGCCGGCGCCCGCAGCATCTGCAGCGGACCACCGACGCGCTCGATGACGGCGTACGTCGCCTCCACCGACTTGGCCATGGCCGTTCGCACGGCCGCCGCGTCGCCCACCTGCGGGGGCAGCAGCAGCCCGGCGAGGACCGGTTCGATGCGGTCCCGGTAGCTGGTGGACAGCACCGTGCCCAGCACCGCAACGCCGAAGGCCGCGCCGACCTGCCGAACCGTGTTGTTGACCGCGGCGCCGGCACCGGCCCGTTCCCGAGGCAGCGCCGACATGATGGACTCCGTCGCCGGGGCCATCACGTTGCCCATCCCGGCGCCCTGCACGAAGAACAGCGCCTCGAGCACCCAGATGTTCGAGTCGACCCCGAGCGTCAGGAACGACAGGAACGCGACGGTGACCAGCAGCAGACCACCCGCGCAGACCACCTTGGCGCCAAACCGACGGACCAACGCCGGGCTGCGCGGGGCGGTGAGCAGCTGCGCGGCGGCCAGGGGCAGCAGCAGCACCCCAGAGTGCAGTGGCGAGTAGCCCCGGACCACCTGCAGGTAGAACACCATGAAGAAGGTGACACCCATCAGGGCGAAGAACGTCAGGCCCACGGCGGCCACCGCCGCGGAGAACCGGGCGTCCCGGAACAGCCGCACGTCGAGCGCGGGGTGGTCGCTGCGCCGCTCATACCAGCCGAAGGCGAGCAGCAGCGCCAGGCCACCGAGCAGGCTCGCCCAGACCCAGCCCTCCGCGAAGGTGCCCAGGTCCCCAGCGCGGATGATGCCGTAGACCACGCCGAACAGCCCGGTGACCTGCAGGGCCACCCCGGCCGGGTCGAACCGTCCCGGTCGTGGGTCGCGCGACTCGGGGACCACCCACGCGATCGCTACCAGGCCGAGCAGCACGATGGGCACGTTGATGAGGAAGACACTCCCCCACCAGAAGTGGGCCAGCAGCAGCCCTCCGGTGATCGGGCCGATCGCGATGGCCAGGCCGACGGCGCCCGCCCAGATGCCGATGGCCCGCGGTCGCTCCCGGGGTTCGAAGACGTTGCTGATGATGGACAGCGTCGACGGCAGCACGGCGGCGCCACCGATACCCATGAGCGCACGGGCGGCGATGAGCTCCCCGGGGGTGCGGGCGTAGGCAGACGCCAGCGAGGCCAGCCCGAACAGCACGAAGCCGGTCATCAGCACCCGCTTGCGGCCGTAGCGGTCCCCGCTGGTACCCCAGGTGAACAGCAGCCCGGCGAACACCAGCGTGTAGGCGTTGATCGCCCACTGCAGCTGGCTCTGCGTGGCGCCGAGGCCGGCGACGGGGTCGGCGATGGTCTTCAGGGCCACGTTCAGCACCGTGTTGTCGAGCACCACGACCAGCAAGCTGAGGACCAGGACGCCGAGGATGTACCAGCGCCGGGCGTGCACGATCTCGCGGTCCACCAGGCTCCCTCCCACCAGTGCGGCGCTCCCCCGTCAGCGGTCACCACCTCCGGCGGCAACCAGACGGGACGCTACCGTCCCGGGTCCGCGGCCCGGCGGCCGTCCCGCCCCGCCCCTGGTTCCCCGGCGGGCCCGCCCGTGCCAGCATGGAGGCAGCACGGGGACGCCGACCGTGGCGCCTCGAGGCAGAAGGAGCCCTCATGTCCGACGCTCTCTACGGCGGGCCGCGCGGCCGCCGGGTCACCGTTGTCGACGTCGCCGCCGCGAAGGAGCGGGGCGAGCGCTGGCCGATGCTCACCGCCTACGACGCCCTCACGGCGGGCATCTTCGACGCGGCCGGCATCCCGGTCCTGCTGGTCGGTGACTCGGCCGCCAACGTCGTCTACGGCTACCCGACAACGCTCCCGGTGACCGTGGCGGACCTCGTCCCCCTCGTGGCCGCGGTGGTGCGGGGCACCTCCCGGGCGATGGTCGTCGCCGACCTGCCCTTCGGGTCCTACCAGGCCTCCCCCGCGCAGGCTCTGGAGACGGCTGCCCGGTTCGTCAAGGACGGTGGGGCTCACGCGGTGAAGCTCGAAGGCGGTGCGCGGGTGCTGCCGCAGGTGGAGGCCCTCGTCGGGGCGGGCGTCCCGGTGATGGCGCACCTCGGGCTCACGCCGCAGTCGGTGAACGTGTTCGGCGGCTACCGGGTGCAGGGCCGGGGCGAGGCCGGAGAACAGCTGCTGCGGGACGCCAAGGCGCTGGAGGACGCCGGGGCCTTCGCCCTCGTGCTCGAGGTGGTGCCGGCCGAGCTGGCCGCCCGGGTCACCGGGGCCCTGGGCATCCCCACGGTGGGGATCGGGGCCGGACCGGACTGCGACGCCCAGGTGCTCGTGTGGCAGGACCTGGCCGGGCTCACCCCGCCACCCGGCCCCCGGTTCGTGCGCCGGTACGCCGACCTGCGCGGCGTCCTCGACCAGGCCGCGCGGGCCTTCGCGGCAGACGTCGCGAACGGTGCCTATCCCGGCCCGGAGCACACCTACCACTGACCCGGCGCCCGCCGATACGCCACGATAGGCGCGTGGACGCTGCCCGAGTCGCGCTGCTGCGCGAGCTGCTGGCCCCGACCGGGTGGGTGGACCGGACCCGGGCCTTCTCCCGGGCGATGCGCCAGGCGACGCGCCTGCCGCGAGGCCTGCTGCTCGTGGGCACCCCCGAGGAGGAGCCCTGGCACCTGGCGGCGCACCTGGACGACGAGGCGCGCCTGGGCGGCGTACCCCAGCTCGCACCCACGCTGGTGCGCTGGCGGCCACCACCGGGAGCCCCCGCGCACCTCGGTATCGGGCTCGACCGGCTGACCATCGCCGGGCGCGGGGAGAGCCTGCTTGTCGTCGCACCACAGGTGGCGCCGGCCCAACTGCTCGAGCGGGTCTCCGACGCCCGGCGTGGGGGCGCGACGGTGTTCGCTGTGGACGGCGGTGACCCCGACCTGGAGGACCTCGCGCACGACGCGCTGGTCGTCCCGACGTCGGGCCTGCTGCCCGGCGGGGTGACCGGCGATCCGATGGTGGTACCGGACCTGTCCCTGCCAACGGTGTCCTTCGACGCGGTGCAGCACCTGCTCAGCGCTGCCACCACCGACACCACGCCGCTTGCCAGCGACCGGCAGCGTGGCCTGCGTCGGCAGCTGGCCCGCCTCCTGGACACCCTCAGCGGGCCGCCGCCGGAGCCGCGCCGGTAGTGGTCGGCAGTGCAGCACTGCCGGCCCACCGCAGTCCTGGCCTGGTCGTGCAGCAAGAATTGTGAGTTCAGGTGCTGGCGGTAACGTCCGATGCATGTGATCGTTGTCTGCAGAGGAGCCCGGCACAAGGCTGGGCGCGCAGCAGTGCAGGAGGATCCAGTGCCAGCAAAGTTCGTCGTCAGCAAGACGCGTGGCGGGTTCAGCGTCGTCTTGCGGGCCTCCAACGGCAAGCAGCTCGCCGACCTCGGTACGGCCAAGGACCGGCGGGCAGTCAACAACGCCATCAAGGCGCTGGCGAAGAACGCCACCACCACCACGGTGGAGGGCCTCGACGAGGTGAGCGGGACCGCGG
>JBMOMH010000102.1:0-11397 GCA_049323135.1 Actinomycetota bacterium | reverse complement strand
GGCCTACGGGCGGCGTACCTGGCGGTGTCGGCGACCGTCGGCCGGCCGGTGCGGGTGGCCCTGCCGGGCGGCGGGGAGCTGGCGGGGCGGGCGGTGGGCGTCGACGGGGACGGGTGCCTGCAGGTACGGACGGCCGACGGCTCGGTGGTGACCCTGGCCGCCGGCGACGTCGTCCACCTCCGCGATGCGGACCCGGGCCCTGGATGACCCCGCCCCCCGGTTGACCAGGCAAACATGGTCATCCGGGCGGGCGGGCGCGCGGGTCGAGCGCGTGCCACGATGCCGGCATGCCGTACCCCACCCGCCTGCTGGGCGAGGACGAGGAGGTCGTCGTCGACCTGCGCCCGCACTGGAAGGCGCTGGTGGGCCCCGTGCTCGCCCTCCTGCTCACCGTCGCCGTCGCCGGCTACCTGGCCGGGCTGCTCGGGGCCGCCGGCTGGCAGCGGGCGGCCCGCTGGGCGGTCCTGGGCCTGGCCGCTGTGGTGGTGCTGCGGACCAGCGGGTGGCCGTTCCTGCGCTGGTGGACCACCGTGTACGTCGTGACGACGCGCCGCCTCATCGTCCGCACCGGGGTGTTCTCCCGCTCCGGCCGGGACATGCCCCTGTCCCGGGTCAACGACGTCCACTTCGAGCACAACCTGGTCGAGCGGCTGCTCGGCTGCGGCACGCTGGTTGTCGAGTCGGCCGGCGAGCGGGGCCAGCTGGTCCTCGACGACGTGCCCGCCGTGGAGGAGGTGCAGCGGGAGATCTACCGGCTGCACGAGGCCGACGACCTGCGCCGGCGCGGGCGGGCCCGCGAGCCCGGGCCGGCGCCGGAATGACCGGCGGGGGCGCCGCTGGGTGGCCGGGCGACCTGGAGCGGGACCTGCTCGGCGGGGAACGCCGCTACACCCGCGGGCAGGTGGCCGCCCGGGTCGGCGTCGACGTGGACCGGGCCCGCCTGTTCTGGCGGGCGATGGGCTTCCCCGACGTCGGCGACGACGAGGTGGTGTTCACCGACGCGGACGTCGCCGCCCTGGCCCGGGTCACCGAGCTGCTGGACGAGGGCCTGCTGGACCTGGGTACGGCGGTGCAGCTGGGGCGCGCGATGGGCCGGACCACGGCCCGGCTGGCCGACTGGCAGATGGAGGCCTTCACCGAGCGGGCCGGGGACACCGGCGCGCAGGCGCTGGACCTGACCCGCCGGCTGCTGCCCGACCTGGAGGCGCTGCTCACCTTCGTGTGGCGCCGCCAGCTCGCGGCGGCGGCGCTGCGCCGCGCCCCGGGGGGGCCGGCCGAGGCGGCCGGCCAGCGGCTGGCCGTGGGCTTCGCCGACCTGGTTGGCTTCACCCGGCTGTCCCGGCGGCTGGGCGAGCGGGAGCTGGCCGAGGTCGTGGAACGGTTCGAGGCAGGCGCCTCCGACCTCGTCAGCGGGGTGGGCGCCCGGATCGTCAAGACCGTGGGCGACGAGGTCCTCTTCGTCGCCGACGCCCCCGACGTCGCCGCCGAGGCCGCCCTGGCCCTGGCCGAGGCCACCGCCGCAGACCCGGTCGTCCCCCCGGTGCGGGTGGGGCTGGCCTACGGGCCGGTGCTGTCCCGGCTGGGTGACGTGTTCGGTACGACGGTCAACTTGGCCAGCCGGCTGACCGCCCTGGCCCCGCCCGGTGCGGTGCTGGTCGACGAGGGGCTCGCCGCCATGCTGCGCGCCGACCCGCGCTACCAGCTCACCACCCAGTGGCGGCGCCGGCTGGCCGGACTGGGGCTGGTTGTTCCGGTGCTGCTGCGCCGATCCGTCCCCGGCACCGTGGCCGGGGGGCGCGCCGACGCCGTGGGCTAGGTTCGTCTCGTGACCACGCCGAACGGCCCGGTCCGGGTTGAGCACCCGGCCGACCCCGCCGGCCACGGCCGGCCCGGCCAGGTGGCCGAGGTGGTGCTCGACCGGCCCGAGGCGCACAACGCGCTGTCCACCGCGCTGGCCGAGCAGCTCGCCGCCTGCTGCCAGGCCCTGGCCGCCGACCCCGAGGTCCGGGCCGTGGTGCTGTCCAGCGCGGCCCCCCGGGCCTTCTGCGTCGGTGCCGACCTCAAGGAGCGCCACCGCCTGGACGACGGCGGGCTGCTGGCGCAGCGGCTGCGCTTCCGCGCCGCCTTCGGGGCGATCCTCGCGCTGCCGGTGCCGGTCATCGCCGCCGTGCACGGCTACGCCCTGGGTGGGGGGGCCGAGCTGGCCTGGAGCGCGGACCTGCTGGTGGCCGACGAGACCGCCGTGCTCGGGCTCCCCGAGGTGACCGTGGGCGTCATCCCCGGTGGGGGCGGCACCCAGCTGCTGGTCCGCCGGGTGGGGGCGGCCCGCGCCGCCGACCTGGTGTACACCGGGCGGCACGTGGGCGTCGCCGAGGCCGAGCGGCTCGGGCTGGTGGACCGCCGGGTCCCCGCCGGGCAGGACGTGGCCGCGGCGCGGGAGCTGGCCTGGACCATCGCCGGCAACTCGCCGGTCGCGGTGCGCAACGCCAAACGGGCCCTGCGGCTGGGCGCCGGCGTCGACCTGGCCACCGGCCTGGAGGTCGAGGACGCGGCGTGGCGGGCCACCGCGTTCTCCCCGGACCGGCGGGAGGGCGTCGCCGCGTTCAACGAGCGGCGCCGCCCCGACTGGCCGGGGAACCCGGCATGAGCGACCTGCCGGCGACGGTGTCGCTGCGCGAGGTGGGCCCCCGCGACGGGCTGCAGAACGAGGACCCGGTGCCGACCGCGGCCAAGGTGGCGCTCCTCGACGCCCTGTCCGGGACCGGGGTGGCCCGCATCGAGGCGGTCTCCTTCGTGCACCCGGCGGCGGTACCGCAGATGGCCGACGCCGACCAGGTGTGGGCGCAGATCCAGCGCCGCACCGGGGTGCGCTACTCCGCCCTGGTGCCGAACCTGCGCGGCGCCCAGCGGGCGCTGGACGTGGGGGTGCGGGAGCTGGAGGTCGTCGTCTCCGCCTCCGACACCCACAACCGGCGCAACCTGCGCCGGTCCACCGCGGAGTCCCTCGCCGAGCTGGCGCCGCTAGTCGCCCTGGCCCACGAGCGGGGGGCCACCTGCCAGGTCGTGGTCGCCACCGCCTGGGGCTGCCCCTACGAGGGAGACGTGCCGGTCCCCCGGGTGCTCGAGGTGGCCCGGGCGGCGCTGGCCGCTGGCGCGGACGCGCTCTCGTTCGGGGACACCACCGGCATGGCCACCCCCGGCCGGGTGACCCGGCTGGTCGGGGAGACCCGGCTGGCCTTCCCCGACCTGGCGCTGAACCTGCACTTCCACAACACCCGCGGCACCGGGCTGGCCAACGTGCTGGCCGCGCTGCAGCTGGGTATCCGGGACTTCGACGCCTCGGTGGGCGGCCTCGGCGGCTGCCCGTACGCCCCGGGGGCGTCCGGGAACATCGCCACCGAGGAGCTGGTCCACATGGTCGAGGACATGGGGGTGGCCACGGGGGTCGACCTGGCCCGGCTGCTGGACGTCGCCGCGGCCGCGGAGCGGCTGGTCGGCCACCCGCTGCCGTCCCAGGTGCTGCGGGCCGGGCCCCGCACCCGCCGTACCGAGGGATGAGCCGCCCGGTGCCCGGCGGGCGGCGCCCGGGGGCGACCAGCCGGGCCCGGGTCCGGGTGTTCGCTGACGGGGTGGAGGGGCCGGCCCGGCGCGACGACCTGGTCACCGAGGAGCCGCTGGAGGTGCGGCTCTCCGCCGGCGGCCGGACCCGGACCCTCGCGGTGACCATGCGGACCCCGGGCCACGACTTCGAGCTGGCCGCGGGCTTCCTGTACGGCGAGGGAGTGGTCCGCACCGCCGCGGACATCCGGTCCATCGGCTACTGCACCGACCCGGACCTCGACGTCGAGCAGCGCTACAACGTGGTCACCGTGCAGCTGGCCGCGGCCGCGCTGCCCGACCTGCCGGCGCTGGAGCGGCACTTCGCCACCAGCAGCGCCTGCGGGGTGTGCGGCCGGGCCGGGCTGGACGTCCTGCACGACCGGGGCTTCGCCCCGCTGCCCGTGGGCCCGCCGCTGGACCCGGGCGTGCTCTACGACCTGCCCGACCGGCTGCGCCCGGCGCAGCGGCTGTTCGCGGCGACCGGCGGCCTGCACGCCGCTGGGCTGTTCGCCGGCACCGGGGACCTGCTGGCCGTCCGCGAGGACGTGGGCCGGCACAACGCGGTGGACAAGCTGGTCGGCCAGGCCCTGCTCGCCGGCCAGCTGCCGCTGGCCGGCCGGATCCTCGTGGTCAGCGGGCGGGCCGGCTACGAGATCGTGCAGAAGGCCGTGGTCGCCGGGATCCCGGTGGTCGCCGCCGTGTCCGCCCCGTCCAGCCTGGCCGTCGCGCTGGCCGAGGAGTTCGGGCTCACCCTGGTCGGTTTCCTGCGCGGCCGGCGCTGCAACGTGTACGCCGACCCCGGCCGGGTCCGGTCGGAGGTTTCCGCGCCGGGCTGACGTGGAAGGGGGGCGGGCATGACCAGTGCCACCTCCCGCGGGGACCCGACCCGAGGCCGCTGGTGGCTCGCCGGCGCCGCGGTGCTGCTGCAGCTGGCCCTGGGGGCCGTCTACGCCTGGAGCGTGTTCTCCAAGGGCCTGCAGGCCAAGACCAGCGCGTTCGCGCTGAGCCCGTCCGAGGCGGCCCTCCCGTTCTCGGTCACCATCGGCATGATCTTCCTCGGAACCTACGTCGGTGGCCGGGTCCAGGACCGGCGCGGCCCCCGGATCGTCGCCCTCACCGGGGGCGTCGTCTACGCCGTGGGCATCCTGCTGGCCGGCCTGTCCAGCGGCCGGTCCCAGCTGTGGCTGCTGATCCTCGGCTACGGCGTCATCGCCGGGTTCGGCCTGGGCCTGGGCTACATCGTCCCGATCGCCATGCTGCAGAAGTGGTTCCCGGACAAGCGGGGTCTGATCACCGGCATCGCCGTGGGCGGCTTCGGCTTCGGCGCCGTGCTGACCTCCCCGGTCGCCGCCGCCCTGGTCAAGGCCAACCCCCAGGTGCCGACCCGGGCGTTCCTCTGGCTGGGCGTGGCCTACCTGGTCATGGTGCTGGTCGGCGCCTCCCAGTTCCGCAACCCGCCGGAGGGCTACCGGGTCCCTGGGTGGACCCCGGCGCCGGCCGGGCAGCCCGGCGCGCTGGGCTACGAGTACACCCAGGGCGAGGCGCTGCGCACCCCGCAGTGGTACCTGCTCACCGCGATCCTGTTCCTCAACGTCACCGCCGGCATCGGGCTGATCTCGGTGGTGTCCCCGGCGGCCACCGCCGTGGCCGGCTACAGCACCGCGGCGGCGGCCACCCTGACCGGGCTGATGGGCCTGTTCAACGGTGGCGGCCGGATCTTCTGGGGCTGGGTCTCGGAGCGGATCGGCCGGATGACCGCGTTCGCCGCCATGCTGGCGCTGCAGGGCGTCTCGTTCCTGCTGCTGCCCCGGTCGGCTTCCCCCGCGGTCTTCGCCGTCCTCGCCGCGGTCATCTACCTCTGCTACGGCGGCGGGTTCGGCACCATGCCCGCCGCCGCGGGGGACTTCTTCGGGCTGCGCAACGCCGGCGGCATCTACGGGCTGATGATCGTCGCATGGAGCCTCGGCGGGCTGGTTGGCCCGCTGCTGGTCGCCCGGCTGGCCAGCGGCGGCAGCTACACCCGCGCGTTCACCGTTATCGGGGTGCTGGCGCTGGTGTCCGTGGCGCTGCCCCTGCTCACCCGGCCCCCCCGGGCCCGGGTGGCCGCCGCGAGCGCGCCGCGCTGACCCCTCACCGCCCGGGCCCGGCCCCTCGGGCCGGCGGGCCGTCGTACGCTGCCTGCCGTCCTGCTGCCCCGCCCGTGACGAGGTGCCGTGACCGAGAGCGGAACACCGATCAGCCTCCCCGAGCACCACAACCCCCTGCCGCACCACCCGCCGGTGGCCGAGCTGCGCGCCCAGGTGGCCCGGGGCGGGGCAGCGCGCTACCACACCGCCAACGCCGCGAAGGGCAAGCTGTTCTGCCGCGAGCGGGTGCGGCTGCTCGTCGACGAGGGCTCCTTCGTCGAGGACGGCGCGCTGGCCAACGTGGTCGCGGGGGACCTGCCCGCCGATGGCGTGGTGACCGGTACGGCGACCGTCGACGGCCGCCCGGTGTGCCTGATGGCCAACGACTCCACCGTCAAGGCCGGCTCGTGGGGCGCGCGCACCGTCGAGAAGATCATCCGGATCGTGGAGACGGCGTACCGGACCGGTGTGCCGATGGTCTACCTCGTCGACTCCGCGGGGGCCCGGATCACCGACCAGGTGGACCTGTTTCCCGGGCGGCGGGGTGCCGGGGCCATCTTCTGGCAGCAGGTGCGGGCCTCCGGGTCGGTCCCCCAGGTGTGCGCGCTGTTCGGCCCGTCGGCCGCCGGGGGCGCGTACATCCCGGCGTTCTGCGACCTCGTGGTCATGGTCGAGGGCAACGCCTCGATGTACCTGGGCAGCGACCGCATGGTGGAGATGGTCACCGGCGAGCGGACCACGCTGGAGGAGATGGGCGGGGCGCGGGTGCACTGCACCGAGTCCGGAGTGGGCCACGTCCTGGTCGGCACCGAGCCGGAGGCGCTGGACACGGTACGCCGGTACCTGTCGTACCTGCCTAGCAGCTGGCAGGGCCGGCCCCCGGCCGCTCCGGCCCGGCCGGCACCCGAGGTGGACCTGGCCGCGCTGGTGCCGGACAGCGAGCGGCGGGCTTTCGACATGCGCCGCTACGTCCGCGGCCTGCTCGACGAGGACTCCTTCTTCGAGGTGCACGCCCTGTGGGCCCGGGAGCTGGTGGTGGGGTTCGGTCGGCTCGACGGGGAGGTCCTCGGGGTCATCGCGAACAACTCGCTGGTCAAGGGCGGGGTGTTGTTCGTGGACTCCGCGGACAAGGCGACCCGGTTCGTGCAGCTGTGCGACGCGTTCAACGTGCCGCTGCTGTTCCTCGCCGACGTCCCCGGCTTCATGGTCGGGACGGCGGTGGAGAAGCAGGGCATCATCCGGCACGGGGCGAAGATGATCTCCGCGGTGGCGGAGGCCACCGTCCCGAAGATCTGCGTGGTGGTCCGCAAGGCGTACGGCGCGGGCCTGTACGCCATGGCCGGCCCCGGGTTCCGGCCGGACGCCACGCTGGCGCTGCCCACCGCGAAGATCGCCGTGATGGGGGCGGAGGCCGCGGTGAACGCGGTGTACGCCAACAAGATCGCGGCGATCGGGGACGAGGCGGAGCGGGCCGCCTTCGTCGCGGCGCGCCGCCGCGAGTACGAGGAGGACATCGACATCGTCCGGCTGGCCAGCGAGCTGGTCGTCGACGCGGTCGTCGAACCGGAAGAGCTGCGGGGCGAGCTGGTCCGCCGGTTCCGGGCATACCGGGGCAAGGACCGGCACTTCTCCCGCCGCCGACACGGCGTAACCCCGGTGTGACCCGAGCGGCGGCCGCCGTTCCGTACCATCAGCGCATGGCCCGTGTGCTGCTCGCCGAGGACGACGCCAGCATCTCCGAACCGTTGGCCCGCGCGCTGCGGCGCGAGGGCTACGACGTGGACGTCCGCGAGGACGGGGAGGGTGCCCTGGACCGCGCCGTCGGCGGCGACGTCGACCTGCTCGTGCTCGACCTGGGCCTGCCCGGCATGGACGGCCTGGAGGTGTGCCGCCGGCTGCGCGCCCAGGGCAGCGCCACCCCCGTGCTGGTGCTCACCGCCCGCGCCGAGGAGGTCGACACCGTCGTCGGCCTGGACGCCGGGGCGGACGACTACGTCACCAAGCCGTTCCGGCTGGCCGAGCTGCTGGCCCGGGTGCGGGCGCTGCTGCGCCGGGGCTCCGGTGACGGGACCGCGACGGAGAACGTGCTGGAGGCCCAGGACGTTCGCGTCGAGGTCGGCTCCCGGCGGGCCTGGGTCGGCGACACCGAGCTGACCCTGACCGCGAAGGAGTTTGACCTGCTGCGGGTCCTGCTGCGTGACGCCGGCCGGGTGGTCACCCGCAACCAGCTGATGCGTGAGGTGTGGGCCACCGAGTGGTGGGGGTCGACCAAGACCCTGGACATGCACGTGTCCTGGCTGCGCCGCAAGCTGGGCGACGACGCCACCAACCCCCGGTACGTCGCCACCGTCCGCGGGGTGGGCTTCCGCTTCGAGCGGGACTAGGCCAGGACTCGGCCCGGGCCCGCGGGTGCGTCGCCGGATCGTCCTGTCCACCCTGGCCGTGGCGGTGGCCGTGGCCCTGGTCTTCGGACTGCCGCTGGCCGTCATCGGGTCCCGGTACCTCGCCGCCCAGCACCAGGACCGGGTCCGGCTGGACGCGGAGCGGGCGCTGCGCCTCGCCGAGATCCGGGTCGAGGCCAGCCAGCCGCTGGACGCGACGGCCCTGGCCCCCGTGCTGGGCGCGGTGCAGTACCTGCAGGTCGAGGTCCCCGGGCACCCAGCGTTGCAGGTGGGGCGCGACCCTCGCCCCGGTCCGGTGATCGCCGCCACCGTCGTGGGTGACTTCGGGGTGAAGGTCGTGGCCGTCGAACCGCGGGCCCGGCTGGAGGCCGACCTGGCCCGGCTGGAGGGGCTGGTTCTCGGCGTCGGGCTGCTCGCCGTCGGGGTCGCCGGGGCCCTCGCCTGGTGGCAGGCGCGGCGGCTGTCCGACCCGCTGGAGGACCTGGCCCGTACCGCGGAGCGGCTCGGCTCGGGGGACCCCCGTCCGCAGCACCACCGCTACGGCGTCGCCGAGCTCGACCGGGTCGCCGAGGTGCTGGACGCCTCCGCGGAACAGGTGGCGGCTAACCTGGCCGCGGAGCGGCAGTTCGCCACGGACGCCTCCCACCAGCTGCGCACCCCGCTGACCGCGCTGTCGATGCGGCTGGAGGAGATCCTGGGCACCGACGACCCGGCCGCGGTCCGGGACGAGGCGACCGTGGCGCTGACCCAGGTGGAACGGCTCACCGACGTGGTCGACCGGCTGTTGGCGCACACCCGGCGGACCCGGGCCGGGACGGCCGTGCCGGTGGACGTGGACCGGGTGGTCCGCCAGCAGGCGGCCGAGTGGGCCGCGCCGTTCGGCAAGGTCGGGCGGCGACTGGAGGTCGACGGCACGCCGGGCCTGCGCGCCCTGGCCTCCCCGGGCGGGCTGGCGCAGGTGCTGGCGACCCTGCTGGAGAACTCGCTGGTGCACGGCGCCGGCACGGTCCGGCTGCACACCCGCCGAACCGGCGGCTCGGTGGTGATCGAGGTCGCCGACGAGGGCCCGGGGGTGCCCGTCGAGCTGGGCGCTCGGGTCTTCGAACGGGCGGTGAGCGGGGGGGAGGGCAGCGGGGTCGGTCTGGCCGTCGCCCGGGACCTGGCCGAGGCCGACGGTGGCCGGCTGGAGCTGCTCACCCACCGCCCACCGGTGTTCGCGGTGTTCCTCGCCGCCGCCGACCCAGGGTGAGGCCCCGACCGGGGCTCGACCCCCCAGGGGGCCGGCTGGGGTGCCAGGCGGGAGGGACGCGATGACCGAGCGGAGCGTGCCCCTGGTCGGCGACCTGGCCCCGCCCCGGTCGATCTCCCCGACCAGCGCCAGCACCTGGCAGCAGTGCGAGCTGCGCTACGCGCTGGCCTACGGCTACGGCTGGCAGGAGGCGGGGACCTGGCCGCAGCTGGTCGGCAACGCCGTGCATCGCACGGTGGAGCTGCTGTACGGCCGGGCCCCCGGGGAGCGCACCCGTGCGGCGGGCAGCGAGCTGCTCCGGGTCGCCGTACCCGAGGAGCTGGCCCGCGACGAGTTCGCCGGGCTGCGCGCCCGCACCGACGGGCTGGCGCCGCGGCTGCTGCAGGTCGGGGAGGAGGCCCTGGACGGCCTGTTCGCGTTGGAGGACCCCGCGATGGTGTCCGTCGACCCGGGCGGCCTGGAGGTCTGGGTCACCGCCCAGCTGTACGGGGCGCCGGTCCGGGGGCGCATCGACCGGGTGTACGACGCCGGCGGGGCCTACGTGGTGGCCGACTACAAGTCCGGCAAGGTGCCCGCGCCCCGGTACACCGAGCGCGCCTTCTTCGGGCTGTGGACGTACGCCGCCGCGCTGGCCGCCGCCGACCCCGACCACGTGCTGCCCGACCGGGTGGAGCTGCTGTACCTGGTGGGCCGGGCCCGGCTGGCCCGCCCGGTGCTGCGGGACACCCTGCTGGCGCAGGCCCGGCTGCTCGGCCGGGTCTGGCGGCAGATCGGCCGGGCCGTCGACGAGCGGGTCGTCGTCGCCCGCACCTCGGTGCTCTGCGACTGGTGCGCCTTCCAGGCCGCCTGCCCGGCCCGGGCCGGGGGCGCGCTGCCCCCGGTCGGCAGCGCCGAGCATGCGGCCCTGCTGGCCGCGGACGGGCTGCGCCGGCGGGACCGGGACCGGGTCGCCGTCGTGCTGGAGCGTTCTGTCGGACCGGGGGAGGATGATGCCGGCGTGCCCACCGCGCCGGAGGAGTCCCAGTGAACGCCGACCTCGCGCCGCCTACCTGGACGGTGGGTCCGGGTCGGCGGTTCCGGGTGACAGCCAGCGCCGTCGCCGAGCGGCACAGCCCCTACGGGTGCCCCGCCAGGACCGCCCTGGGCGCCCGGCGGCGGGCGCGGAGCCTGCAGCCTCGGGACCCGCTGCGCTGGCGGCGGCAGTGGGACGACGCGGACCGGCTGACCTTCACCTTCCTGGAGGCGCTGTGGCTGGTTCTCGACAAGGGGTACGACGTCGCCACGGCGGCCGCGGCGGACTCCCGCGCCACGGTGGCGCAGCGGCGGTTCCTCGCCCACGCGTTGGCGCAGGCCCTCCGGCTGCCCGACGAGGCCAGCCGGCAGGCCGGGGTGACGCTGCGCTTCGGCCCGGAGGTGGGCTACCTGGACGGCGACGGCGACGAGGTGGGGGCGTTCGGCGCCCACCTGGTCAGCCCGGACGGCCAGGTCCGGGAGGTGGTCCGGCTGCGCCGCGGGCGGGTCAAGGGCGCCGACGACCCCGGCTGCGGCGACTTCGTCGCCGTCGCGGCGTGGGCGCTGGCCCGCGGCACGCACCCGGAGTTCGCCGGAGCACCCCAGCGGGTCCGGGTGAGCGAGCTGTCCCTGCACGACGGCGGGTACCTCGTGTTGTTCGACGGGTCCGTCCAGGAGGTCGAGCAGGCCTACCGGGCCGCTGGGGACCCCGTGGCGGCCGCGCTGTCCGACCTCACGCTCAACCCGGGTTCGGGCTGCGCCGACTGCGCCTTCCTCAACGTGTGCCCGGCGGTGCCCCAGCATCGGGGGGCGCTGGGCATCCCCCGCCGGGCGGTGGCCACCCGCGCCCTGACCGCCGCCGACCTGGCGTCGTACGCGCGCTGCCCCACGGCCTTCCACGTGCAGCGCCGCGACCACCTGCCCCCCGCCCCGCCGGAGGGCGCCGGCGACGAAGGGGCGGCCTGGCGGCTGCGGGGCCTCGCGGCGCACGCGTGGCTGCGGTGGGCGC
>JBMOMH010000101.1:0-1087 GCA_049323135.1 Actinomycetota bacterium | reverse complement strand
GGCCACCTCCGGGCGGGCGCGCAGGTCGGTCACCGCGGGCAGCAGCGCCGGCCCCGCCCCGTACGGCAGGAAGCCGACGCCGAGGGCGCCCACGGCCAGCAGGATGCTGCCGACCAGCCCGAGCACCATCTCCCGCGGCGGGGGGCTCGACAGGGCGTGCGAGGACGGCGCGGGAGCGGTGAGCGGCACCGAGACAGCCTACGTGGTCCCGTTCGTCCCGAGAGATCCGGGGAGCGCCGGTGGTGGCGGCTAGTGCTCCCGAGCGGTGGCGGCCGCGGCGAGGTCGGTGAGGACGGCCCGAGCGCTGGGCTCGACCGGCGCGCTGGCCAGGGCCGCCACCGCCTGCCCGGTCAGCCGCGCGATCAGCCCCTCCACGTGGTCCACCGCCCCCGAGTCGACCATCACCTCGCGCAGCCGGGCCAGCCGGGCCGGGTCGAGGTCACGGTCGCCGAGGTCCCGCCGCACCACGGCGGCCTGGGCAGGGCTGGCCCGGTCCAGGGTGGCGGCCAGCAGCACGGTCCGCTTGCCCTCCCGCAGGTCGTCGCCGGCCGGCTTGCCGGTCTGCGCCGGGTCGCCGAACACGCCGAGCACGTCGTCGCGCAGCTGGAAGGCCTCGCCCAGGGCCAGCCCGTACGCCGAGTACCCGGCCGCCAGGTCCGCCGGCCCGCCCGCCAGGGCGGCCCCCAGGTGCAGCGGGCGCTCCACGGTGTACTTGGCGCTCTTGAAGCGGATGACCCGCCGGGCCCCCGCGGTGGACCCGGCGCCGCGCGCCTGCTCGACCAGGTCGAGGTACTGGCCGGCCATCAGCTCGGTGCGCATCACGTCGTACGCCGGCTTGGCCCGCACCAGGGCCTCGGCGGGCAGGCCGCTGGTGAAGACCATCTCGTCGGCCCAGGACAGGCACAGGTCGCCGAGCAGGATCGCCGCCCCCTGCCCGAACGCCTCCGCCGACCCGACCCAGCCGGCCGCCTCGTGGTGGGCGGCGAAGCGCCGGTGCGCCGCCGGCCGACCCCGCCGGGTGTCGCTGCGGTCCATCAGGTCGTCGTGGACCAGCGCGCAGGCCTGCAGCAGCTCCAGCGCGGCGGCC
>JBMOMH010000100.1:0-11438 GCA_049323135.1 Actinomycetota bacterium | reverse complement strand
GAGCTGGCCAGGCAGGTCTCGGCCGAGACCGGGCTGGTGTGCCGGGTGCTCACCGGCTCGGGGCGGCACGTGGTGCCCGGACCGGGACTGCTGGGGCCGGCCGACCTCGACCGGGTCACCCGTACCTTCCTCCAGGCGCACCGGCTGCCGGCGGTTACCCCGGACCGGACGGTGACGCCGTTCACCGTGTTCCCTGTCGGGGCGACGCTGGGCCGACGGGTCACCGCCTGGTTCCTGACGGTGGAGGGGACCTGGTCGGAGTGGGGCGACGACGCCGGCGAGGCGGTCGAGCAGCTGGCGTCGATTGCCGCCCTGGACCGGGCCCGCCGGGAGGAGGGCTTGCGGGGGGCCCGGGGGGTCGCCCAGGACATCCTGGCCCTGGTCGAGGCGGGGGCCGGCGCGGGACCGGAGACACGGGCGCGGCTGCGCCAGGCGGGGCTGGACCCGTCCGGACGGCTGGTGGTCGCGGTGGCCGCCTTCCCCGGCCGGCCCGACCTGGGGGATCTGGCGTGCTCGCTGCTGGACGACGTGGCCGCGCACCTGGGGCCACCGGTGGTAGCCGCCGGCCGGGACGGCGAGGCGGTGGCCCTGGTGCTGGTGGGCCACGATGGCCTGTTCGAGGCGCTGCGGGTCGCCCTGGGTCGGCTCGGACCGGGCCTGGGCCCGGTGCCGCTCACCGTGGGCGTCAGCGCGGCCGCGCCGGCCCCCGCGCTGTCCGGGGCGCTGGACGAGGCCCGCTACGCCCGCCGCCTGGCTGAGCTGGGCAGCGGGCCGGTCCGCCTGGTCACCGCCGAGGAGGTCACCTCCCACGTGCTGCTGCTGGCCACCGTGCCGGACGACGTACGCCGGACCTTCGCCGCCCGGGTCCTCGGCCCGGTGCTGGACTACGACGCCGCGCACGCCGCGGGGCTGCGCCAGACCCTGTCGGCCTTCCTGGACTGCTCGGGCTCCTGGACCCGGACCGCGCAGATGCTGCACCTGCATGTCAACACGGTGCGGTACCGGATCGCCCGGGTCGAACAGCTCACCGGACGGGACCTGTCCCGCCTGGAGGACCGGGTGGACGTGTTCCTTGCGCTGCGGTCACTCTCGGCCGAGGTCCCTGGCGGCGGGGTCCCCGTCGGCGGGGTCACGGTGAGCCAGGCGCCTGCCACGCCACCTCCGCCGGCGCGGCGTCGTCGCGGGTGACCGCGCATTCGATGAGCCCGTAGGGCCGGTCCGCCGCGTGGAAGACCTCGCCGGGGTTCTCCAGGCCGAACGGCGCCAGGTCCACGAGGACGTGGTGCCTGTTCGGCGCCGACATCCGGATCTCGACGACCTCGCCGTGGGCCGCCAGCACCGCGCGGCCCATCTCCCACAGGGTCTGCTGCAGGGCCAGCGAGTGCACCGTGGCGAACCGCTCCAACAGGATGGCCCGAACGTTCCGGTGCAGCCTGTCCCAGTCATGGGCCGTGGCCAGGTAGCGCCATCGGGCGGACAGGGACGTGGCCAGCACCCGGTCGCTGGTGTCGGCGAGGGTGGTGTACCGGTCCCGCAGGAACCCGTGGAACTCCGAACCGGTGGACTTCAGCAGCACCAGGTCCCGGAGACCGGAGACGACCCAGCAGCGTTGCCGGTCGCCCTTCCCGTCGACGGTGACGACGGTGGTGCGGACCTCTGGGCCGCTGCGGACCCAGGTGTGCGGGTGGCCCGCCCCCCCGACCGGCACCCGCTCCCAGGCGTACTCGTCCACGCAGACCCGCGCCCCTTGCACCGGTTCTACGTCGTCGACGAAGTGCCGGGCCAGGGCGAGGGCGTAGTCCTCGATCTGGCCGATGCCCTGCTCCTTCGCGTACGCGAAGCAGGTGTTCTTCTGGGTGTCGGTAGGCAGGACCCGCGCCTGGTCGCCGGCGAGATGAGCGTCGGTGAAGTCGCCCCACAGGGACGTCGAGACGTTGACGTCGCGGATCTCATGACGGTCCGTGTCGCGGTAGACGCGGACGACCCGGTTCTCGGCCTTCCCGTACTGGTTGGGCCCGAGGACGATGGCCATGGCTAGCTCCCGCGGTAGGTCGTGTAGCCGAACGGGGACAGCAGCACCGGGAGGTGGTAGTGCCGTCCCGTGTCGGTCACGCTGAAGGTGACGACGACCTCCGGGTAGAACGTCGGCGCGCGTCGCCGCCGAAAGTAGCTCGCGCTGTCCAGCACGAGCCGGTAGACGCCGCCGGGCAGGTCGTCCGGTCCCAGGTCGCCCACCCGGCCGGTGTCGTCGCTGGTCGCGGCCGCGACCAGGGAGCCGTCCAGCCGTTCCAGCCGTACCGGCACCTGGGCGGCCGGCTCCCCGGTGGTGGCGTCGAGGACGTGGGAGGTGACCAGACTCATGCGGCCTCCGTCGCCAGCAGCCGACGGAGTCGGATGCGGTTGATGCCGGCCAGCTCCCGGCGTACGACGGCTCGCTCCGTCGCCGGGTCGTTGCCGAGCCGCTGCTGGAGCATCGCCAGGAGCTCCCCGGCCGTCCGGCCGGTGGCGCAGACCAGGTAGACGTGACCGAACCGGGCTTCGTAGGAGGCGTTGCCCGCCGCCAGGGCGGACGCCGTCCGCTCGGACGCCCCGGCGACACCCTGCTGCTCCCGTCGGGACCACTCCGCCTCGGTGCCGGGCGCCGGCTGCCCGATCCGGGGGTGGCCGGCGAGGGCCTCGTCGATGTCGGACTCGGCCAGCCGGGCGAGGGCCGCATCCGCCGCGGTGAGCACCGCCGCGGCCGAGGCGTACGGCCGGCCCGCGGCGAGCAGCTCGCACCAGCGCCGCGAGGCACAGCAGTGACGCAGCACCGCCTCGGCCTGCGCCGCCGGCAGCTGGTTGAAGCGGGCCAGGCCCAGGCCCTCGGGAACCATCCGACCTCCTCGACGACGCGCCTCGCGGATGGGCCCGGGGATCGACCGGGCGACCGGGCTCACCGGGATCAACGGGATCACCGGGTCAATGGTGCGGCTCGCCGGTCGCCGACGCGCGGGGCGGGGCGGGCGCCCGCCACCAGGTCCTCGAACCGGTGGTTGGCGATCTTGGCAATCTCGATCAGCGCGGCACCGTGCTCCTGCGCCGGAGAGTTGTCCATCCGTGCCCACCCGGCCCGGAGGATTCCGTCGGCGGTGCCGGCGTCCCGGACGCAGACGATGAGCGGGATGCCGAAGCGCTCCCGGTAGGCCGCGGCCAGCCGGCCGAGCTCCGCGTGCTCTTCCTCCCCGAGCCGGGTCAGGCCGGCCGCGGACTGGTCCCGGACGGACTCCGCACCGGCCTCCCCCAGGGCCACCGACTCCGCACCCAGGTCTGGGTAGCGCGCCATGAGGGCCCGCTGCTCCTCCTTGTCGGCGCCGAACAGCGCCTCCTGGAAGGCGACCCGCAGGTTGTGGACCTCGGCGAACGGGCGCTGGGCGTAGGCACGCTCGGCGACCCACGCCGCCCCCTGGAACAGCCGGCCGAAGGTGGCGAGGAACTGCGGCCGGCCCATCCCGTTCACCTCGTCGAGCCGGACCGCGCCGTCGCCGGGCCGGCCCCCGAGGGTCTCGACGCGGTCCCGGCCGACGTGGTGGAAGACCAGGTTGAGCAGGATGGCCGTGATGCTGCCCAGGGTGATGCCGCTGCCCAGGATGATCTCGGCCCACTGGGGGACGGCCTTGGCCACGCCCGGCTGCACGGTGACCAGCATGGCCAGCCCCACGCTGGTCCCCACGATCACCACGTTGCGCTGGTCATGGAAGTCGACCCGGGTGAGCGTCTGGATGCCGACCACGGCCACCGTGGCGAACATGGCGAGCGCGGCCCCGCCCAGGACCGGCGGGGGAATGCTGGCCACCACCGCGCCCGCCTTGGGCAGCAAGCCAATGAGGATCATGATGAGCCCGGCCGCGGCGACCACGTACCGGCTCCTGACCCGGGTGAGGCGCACCAGCCCCACGTTCTCCGCGAAGGCCGTGTAGGGGAAGGAGTTGAACACCCCGCCAATGGTGGTGGCCAGGCCATCGGCCCGCAGGGCGGCCGCGATGTCCCTGCGCCCCACCCGCTTCTCGACGATCTCTCCGGTGGCGAAGACGTCCCCGGTGGTCTCGACCGCGGTGATGAGCATCACCACGATCATCGAGATGATCGCAGCGAGGCTGAAGCGGGGCCAGCCGAAGGAGAACGGCGTGGTGACCCCGAGCCAGGACGACTGGGCGACGGCCTGGAACCCGGCGTCGCCGAGGGCCCAGGCGACCAGCGTGCCGACCACCAGGCCGACGAGGACCGCCACCGTGGACAGGAACCCCCGGAACACGCGCTGGATGGCGACGATGAGCAGCAGGGTGCCCAGGGCGTAGGCCAGGTTCTTCCCGCTCCCCGGGTCGGGGGCGGCGCCACCGCCCACCACGTCCCCCGCCGCCACGGGCAGCAGGGCGACGCCGATGATCAGGATCACCGAGCCGGTGACGACCGGTGGGAAGAAGCGGATCAGCCGACTGAAGTAGGGGGCGATCGCGAAGGTGAACAGGCCGGCCACGATGACCGCCCCGTAGATGACCACGAGCCCGTCCGTGCCACCTCCCGCGGCCAGCCCGATGGCGATCATGGGGGAGACCGCGGTGAAGGTCACCCCCTGCAGCAGGGGCAGCCGGACCCCGACCTTCCAGAACCCGACCGACTGGAGGATGGAGGCGATGCCGCAGGTGAAGAGGTCGGCGTTGATCAGGTGGATCAGCTGCGGCGTCGACAGCTTGAGCTGCGCGGCCAGCAGGATGGGCACGATCACGGCGCCGGCGTAGAAGGCCAGGACGTGCTGGAAGCCGTAGACGGCCAGCTTCCCGGGCGGGAGCAGCTCGTCGACTGGGTGCTTCGGGAACCGGGCGGCGGGGGATGCGAAGGCGGCCATGGCGGGAGCGTGACGTCCCCGGGCGGGCGACGGCCAGCGACGGAACCGCCCAAGGTGTCGGCATCGGGAGTGGTCCGGCTTGTGGGATCCGACAGGACCCGCCCCGGGGGCCGGGCGCTTGCCCGGCCCCCGGGGGCCGGGTGTCAGCTGCAGCCGCTGGTCGAGCCGCAGCCCTCGCAGACGTAGCAACTCCCGGCCGGGCGCATCTTCGTCCCGCAGGTGAAGCACAGCGGGGCGTCGGCCGTGCGCCCGAGGTACGCCTCCAACAGCTCGGTGGACGAGCCCACGTGCGACGGTGCGGGGGCCACCGCGGCCGGCTGCTCGCCGGTGCCCCCGGCGCTGAGCTCCGGGTGCTCCACCGGGGCCGACTGGCGCATCGACTCCACGTCGACCTCGTCGTCGGCGAGGGCGTAGGAGCCGGTGTCGAGCTGGCGTGCCCGCTCCGCGGCGGAGTAGATGCCCAGCCCCGAGCGGGTCTCCAGGTCCAGGTAGTCCAGCGCCAGGCGGCGGAAGATGTAGTCCACCACCGAGGCGGCCAAGCGCACGTCCGGGTCGTCGGTAAGCCCGGCCGGCTCGAAGCGCATGTTGGTGAACTTGGCCACGTACGTCTCCAGCGGCACCCCGTACTGCAGCCCGATGGACACCGCGATGGAGAAGGCGTCCATCATCCCGGCCAGGGTGGACCCCTGCTTGCTCATCTTCAGGAAGAGCTCGCCGAGCCCGTCGTCCGGGTACGAGCCGGCCGTCATGTACCCCTCAGCGCCGCCCACGGTGAACGACACCGTGGTCGACGGCCGGGACTTGGGCAGGCGCCGGCGCACCGGGCGGTACTCGACCACCTTCTCCGGCTCCGCCGGTGCAGCGGCCTTCGTGGCCCGGGCGTCGGACAGGGGCTGTCCGACCTTGCAGTTGTCCCGGTAGATGGCCAGGGCCTTCAGGCCCAGCTTCCACCCCTGGAAGTAGATGTCCTCGATCTCCTCGACGGTCGCCGACTCCGGCAGGTTCACCGTCTTGGAGATCGCCCCGGAGATGAACGGCTGGACCGCCGCCATCATCAGCACGTGGCCCATCGGCCGGATGGCCCGCTCGCCCATCGCGCAGTCGAACACCTCGTAGTGCTCCGGCCGCAGCCCCGGGGCGTCGACGACGTGCCCGTGCTCGGCGACGTACTCCACGATCGCCTCGACCTGCTCGTCCTGGTACCCGAGCATGCGCAAGGCGCGGGGCACGGTCTGGTTGACGATCTGCATCGACCCGCCGCCGACCAGCTTCTTGAACTTGACCAGGGCCAGGTCCGGCTCGATCCCGGTCGTGTCGCAGTCCATCATCAGCCCGATGGTGTTGTGGCTCACGAACCCGCCGGCGACGTAGGTGACGTTGTCCGGCACCGAAAGGTCGTACGTCGGCTGTACGCCGCCGTCTTCGTTCGCCGCCACGACCTCGAAGAGGTAGCCGAGGGCGTGCGCGAGCCGTTCGTCACCCGTCTCCGCATACACCTTCTCCGCGAGGTCGCGGCTGACGCCGACGCCACGGCGCAGGGACTGCAGGACAAGCCCTCGGAGCTCGTTGCCGACTGGCACCAGCTCGTTCCACACCGCCGAAGGCAGGTGGATGAGGTCCCCCTCACCCGACTGCGAGGCCGCCTTCGTCCCCACCTCCGCCTGCTTGCGCCACGAGTGGAATCCGATCTCATCGCCGAATCGCGAGGCGTGCTGGACATTCCGCAGGCGCAGCTGGTGCATGGTCGCCTTACCTTCCCACCCACGCTCCGTCGTGCGGAGGGTGGTTGGGTACCCAAGCGCAAGCAGGAGCGTCTGCAACTGGTAGATGAACGACGGCGAGGACGACGCGACGCTGGGAACACCGAGGCAGTCGGTACCGTCAGCCTCGAACAGCCCGCGAACGAAGGCGGCGTAGACCTCGCGACTGTTCGTCTCGAGAATCGCGGACGGAACTCGCGGCACCCACCCGTTCTTGCCCACGTGGTCGTGGGCAGGCTTCGTCTTTGCGAAGCCCGCGGCCTGCCACCACCGTGCGAGGCGCACCGACTGCAGGGTCAGTTCGGAGTACCCCTTCTGCTGACGCACGCGCGGTTCGAGGTGGAACAGCTCCTTGGCCAGGATGCGCAGCCGCTCGATGACGTCAAGGTCGGTGTCGGCGACACGGAGCCGAACTCCCTTCGCGTGCAGGCTGCCGTCACCCATGAAGTAGCCCACGAGCTCGGCGAGCTCGGGAGTGACGACGTCCGGCGCCTCGACGTCGCGGTCGCCGGTGTAGTAGGCCTGGTCGAGAACGGGGAGCGGCACGCGCCGAGGCTCACCGACGAGCACCCCGAGCTGCATCGGCACGACGTCGCCCGGGGCCACCTCTGCGAGACGCTTCCAGACCCACTGCCCCGTGTCGGTGTCGACCACCTTGATCCGGTGCGCGAGGGTGCCCTGGATGCGGTAACCCCCCTCGGTCACGACTCGGCGCGTCGGCTCCTCGCCGTTGACGAAGAACTTCGTCGCCCGCCGCGGCCCCTTGTCGGTGGACACCGTGAGGTTGAGGTCCTGCCAGCGGTCGCCGTACACGTCGCCGATCTCGCCGAGCCGAACGAGCCCCCGGTCGGTAGTGACCAAGGTGTCGGCGGTGAGGCATCCGGTCGGCGCGAGAACACTGGCCTGTGCGTTGCGCCAGCCGTTCCGCTCCCCCACCGCCAGACATTGCTGCCACGCCTGGGTTGCCCGCTGGCGGATGGCCTTGTCCATCGCCCCGACCGCGCGCATCGCGTCGTTGGCCGCGGCGTGCTTGCGCATCACCCGCTGGTGCGCCGCGGCATTGCGCGCGTACCCCTCATAGGGGCCCACGATGCCGGCGAGCTCGGCGGAGCGCTGGTACGCCGTCCCCGTCATCAGGCTGGTGATGGCGGCGGCCAGCGCGCGCCCACCGTCGGAGTCGTAGCCGTGCCCCGTCGCCATGAGCAGGGCGCCCAGGTTGGCGTAGCCGATGCCGAGCTGGCGGTAGGCCCTGGTGGTCGCCCCGATGGCCTCGGTGGGGAAGTCGGCGAAGCAGATCGAGATGTCCATCGCGGTGATGACCAGCTCGACGGTCTTGGCGAACGTCTCGGCGTCGAAGACGTCGACGCCGTCCGGGCCGGGCCTGAGGAACTTCAGCAGGTTCAGGGACGCCAGGTTGCAGCTGGAGTTGTCCAGCGACAGGTACTCGGAGCAGTTTGCCACGACCACCCCACTCACCACGTAGGAGTGGTTGCGCGGCTCGGTGAGGTTGTAGGTGGTCTCGAAACCGCGCGACCGCTGCGAGACGAGGCGCACCGTCTCATCCACCTCGTAGGCCTGGTGCTCCTCGACGATGTGTCGCAGCTGCTGCTCCTTGCTGGGCAGCGTGAAGCCGACCCGGGCGGCAAACTCGCGCAGGGACCGCCCGGTGACCCGCAGGTCGAACGAGGGGCCGTCCGAGGAGTAGGTCACTGAAAACCCGTCCCTTCGGGTGTACCTGAACGAGTCGCGCCCAACTCCGGTCTGGTAGATCCGTGCCGCGATACCCAGGGATGCCAGAACCTCCTGGACGTCCAGCAGCAGCTCCTCGGATCGGCTGGCGAAGCCGACGTAGCGGGTCCCCTTGGCCTCGTCGTCCACGACGCAGCCACCAGCATCGAAGAGACCCTGGAGGAATCCGATGAGAGCAGACTCGGGTGCCTCGAGGACGGCCTGCGGGATCCGCTTCGCAGCCGCACGGACCGCGCGCACGCCAAGCGTCTCCAGGTATGCACGCATGGCACGCTTGGCGGACCGCAGCTGGATCGTTCCGTTGGGCTGCAGGCTGGGCTTGGCCTCGAACCCCGTCCATCGCGCCAGTGCCGCCGCATGCCGCCCGAGAGCCGCCTCGTCGCGCTGCCGCGTCCCGTAGACGGTGACTGCGACCGTACTGGTCAGACAACCATCGCCGGTGAGCCATCCCAGATAGTGGGCGAGGTCTCCGTCCCACTTGGTCGGGAGCGCCAGCCCGACAGAGCGTTCGGCGACGGCTTGGGCGGATTCAGGGACAGCCGCTGACGCCATGCTCCTCGGGGCGTACTGGAACGACTTCATGACGAGGTCGTGTTCTGACAGATCCCGCGCGTGCACCCATCCCCGGTTCTGGGTCCAGATCCGGTGATTGGGAGTGCACCGGAGTCGGGACCCATCCGAGAAGCGCAGCTCGATGACCTCGTTGGTTCCCGTGACCATGTAGCGCACGGGCTGCGTGGCAACGACCCGGTCGCTCGGTTCTTCTGTTGCGGTGATGTCGTTCGTGTAGACCGCGAAGTCCTCACCGATGGCGGCCCGCCGGACAAGGTCGCCGATAGGGATCAGGCCCTTGTCCGTGGCGACCCGCTGGTCCGCCGGGAAGCACGGGTTGCTGGCCGTTATCCGGCCGGTCTCCGGGTTGGTGTGCCAGTCGTTGATGGTGTCGTCGTACTGGATGCCCGGGTCGGCGCAGGCCCACGCCGCCTCCGCCATCTTGCGGAAGAGCGCCTTCGCCTCGACGGTCTGCAGTACCTCACCGGTCGTCCGGGCCCGCAGCCCGAAAGGCCCGTCGGTCTCCACCGCGCGCATGAACTCGTCGGTGACCCGCACCGAGTTGTTGGCGTTCTGGTACTGCACGCTGGTGATGTCCTTGCCACCGAGGTCCATGTCGAAGCCGGCGTCCCGCAGGACGCGGATCTTCTCCTCCTCGCGGGCCTTGGTCTCGATGAACTCCTCGATGTCGGGGTGGTCCACGTCGAGGACGACCATCTTCGCCGCCCGGCGGGTGGCCCCGCCGGACTTGATGGTGCCCGCCGACGCGTCCGCGCCCCGCATGAACGACACCGGTCCGCTGGCCGTGCCGCCGCTGGACAACAGCTCCTTGCTCGACCGGATGCGCGACAGGTTCAGCCCGGCCCCCGAGCCGCCCTTGAAGATCAGGCCTTCCTCGCGGTACCAGTTGAGGATCGAGTCCATGGTGTCCTCGACGGCGAGGATGAAGCACGCCGAGACTTGCTGCGGCTCCTTGGTGCCGACGTTGAACCACACCGGCGAGTTGAACGAGAACACCTGGTGCAGCAGCGCCCAAGTGAGCTCGTGCTCGAAGACCTCCCCGTCCTGGGGCGACGCGAAGTAGCCGTGCTGCTCACCGGCGACCCGGTAGGTGCGAACCACCCGGTCGATGAGCTGCTTGAGGCTCCACTCCCGAGCGGGTGTCCCGACCGCGCCCCGGAAGTACTTCGTGGTCACGATCGTCGAGGCGTTCACCGACCAGAAGTCAGGGAACTCCACGCCCCGCTGCTCGAAGACGACCTCGCCGGTGCGCCAGTTGGTCTGCACGACGTCCCGCCGCTGCCAGGTCACCTCCTCGTAGGGGTGCACGCCGGGACGGGTGAAGACCCGCTCGACCTTCAGGCCCTTGCCCCCCGCCCGGCGCGCCGGACCCCGGTTCGAGCCACTCACCGTCTCGGTCATCGTGCTGCTCCTCCTCGCATCCCTACCTGCCCCGCCTGTTGTCTGTCGCTGCCCCAGGCGCTTCGGCCAGGGCCGAATGAACGTCTCGCCCGGCCTGCAGCAGGGCGATCTCGGCTTCGAAGTCGGCCAGCGACTCGAACCCCCGGTAGACCGACGCGAACCGCAGGTAGGCCACCTCGTCCAGCTCCCGCAACGGGCCCAGGATGGCCAGGCCCACCTCGTCGGAGGCCACCTCCGCGCAGCCGGTCGCCCGCACCGTCTCCTCCACCCGATGGGCGAGCAGCGCCAGCTCGTCCTCGGCCACCGGCCGGCCCTGACAGGCCTTCCGGACCCCGGCCAGGACCTTCGCCCGGCTGAACGGCTCGGTTGCCCCACTGCGCTTGACCACGGACAGGCTCGCCGTCTCGACCGTGGTGAACCGGCGGCCGCACTGGGGGCACGAGCGGCGTCGGCGGATCGCCGCGCCGTCGTCGGCGACCCGGCTGTCCACCACCCGGCTGTCCGGGTGACGGCAGAACGGGCAGTGCATCCGACGTCCCCTTCCTGCTCGATGGCGACTTCCTGCTCCATGGCGACCCGGCGGCCACCCGGTGCCCCAGTCGGCCCCATCCTGGGGACCGCGCTGTGGACTTCCTGGGGACAACCCCGGTGGGCCTAGGCACAACCTGTGGATGAATGACAGCCGTGTAACTACTAGATGTGGTGGAGCCTAGTCACGTACCGGGCCGGCCGCAAGCGACTCGCCGGATCCGCACCCACGTGCTACCGCGTCGTTGGCTGCGGCTACCACGAGACCGGGACGACCAGCTGCTGGCCGGCACGCACCTGCACCCCCGACAACCCGTTGGCAGCCACCAGCCGGGCCACCGTGTCCCGAGGGTCGCGCTGGGGGGCCACCCGTACCGCGATCTCCCAGAGGGTGTCCCCCGGCTGGACGATGACCGCCCCCCCGGCGCGGGGCACCTGGCCGGCCGGGGCGTCCGCCGCCGCCCACCGCTCGGCGACGAGGGACCCGGCCAGCAGACCGACCAGCAGCAGGACGGTGACGAGCAGCGCCCGGCCACGGTCGGTGA
>JBMOMH010000099.1:0-11497 GCA_049323135.1 Actinomycetota bacterium | reverse complement strand
CCGTCCGCGAGGGACGGCTGTCCGGGGTGGCCCTGGCCGTGGTGGTGCTGCTGCCCCTGGCCGCGGTCGAGGCGCTGGCCCCGCTGCCGCAGGCGGCCGTGCTGGCCGGCCGGGTCCGCCAGGCCAGCGCCCGGCTGGCCACACTGTGGCGGGCGGTGCCGGCGGTGCGGGAACCGGTCGACCCCGGTCCGCTGCCTCCCGCGCCGTACCCCGTGGTGCTCGACGGGGTGCGCGCCCGCTGGACCGACACCGGACCGCTGGTCCTCGACGGCGTCGACCTGGTCCTGCCGCCGGGGCGGCGGGTCGCCGTGGTGGGGGCCTCCGGTGCCGGCAAGTCCACCCTCGTCGCGGTGCTGCTGCGCTTCCTCGACGTCAGCGACGGGCGGGTGCTGCTGGCCGGGGTGGACGTCGCGGGCCTGGCCGTGGACGACGTACGCCGGGTCGTGGGCCTGGTGGCCGACGACGCGCACATCTTCGGCTCCACCCTGCGGGAGAACCTGCGCCTGGCCCGGCCGGACGCCGGCGACCAGACCCTGGTTGAGGTGCTGCAGCGGGCCCACCTGGGGCGGTGGTACGCCGGGCTGCCCGCCGGGCTGGACACCTGGCTCGGCCCGGGCGGCTCGCTGGTGTCCGGCGGGGAGCGGCGCCGCCTCGCCCTGGCCCGGGCGCTGCTCGCCGACCAGCCGGTCCTGGTGCTGGATGAGCCGACCGAGGGCCTGGACGGCCCGACCGCGACCGCGGTGGTGGCCGACCTGCTCGACGCCGCCGCCGGGCGCACGGTGGTCCTGGTCACCCACCGGCCGGAGGGCCTGGACCTGGTCGACGAGGTCCTGGAGCTCGCCGGGGGCCGGCTGCGAGCCCCCGGGCGGGCCGGGACGGCGGCGCGGTCGGGCGGCCGCGGCTAGCGACCGCGGCGGCCGGGCCCAGCGACCGCGGTCCGGCGGCCTCCCGACGCGACGTACGGCGAGGTGTCCCCCCTCCAGAACCTGCCCCTTTGGCCCCACTGGTCACTGCAGTCTCAGGGGTGGCGCTTCCGGGACCTAGGGACAGGAGGTTGTGGTAGTTATCGTGGCCTATAGCCCACATAGACGTCCACAAACTGCTAACCCTCTGTTAAGCGGGAGACTGGTGGTGCTCGGACAGACGCAAGGGAAGATTACGGGGCCGCCCGACGGCTCGCCGGACCCCGGGGATCCCTCGTGGCGCAACCGCTGAACCTTTGGGGCGTGCGGCGGGAGCATCGAGCCCAAGCTGCCTGGTCACAGGCCCGTCTGGTGGTGCGCGAGGGGGGAGTTGAACCCCCACACCCTTTCGGGCACAGGAACCTGAATCCTGCGCGTCTGCCTATTCCGCCACTCGCGCTAGCGGCTACCGAGGCTAGCACGCCGGCAGCGGGGTACCCGACGGGGCGGTGGACGCGGATACGATCGGCGCAGGTAGCCCGGTGACCCCGAACGCAGGGTCACCGGTCCAGCGACGTCGGGGAGGCCGGGGGGCGGCGGCGGGCGACGGGCACGGCGAGGAGAGGAGGTCGGACGTGGGCGTTCTCCAACGCTTCGAGCGGCGCCTGCAGGGCCTCGTCGACGGCACCTTCGCCAAGGTCTTCAAGGCCGACGTCCAGCCGGTGGAGATCGGCGCGGCGCTGCAGCGGGAGTGCGACGACCACGCGGCGATCATGGCCCGGGGGCGGACGTTGGTCCCCAACGACTTCGTGGTGGAGTTGGGCCCCGCCGACCACGAGCGGCTGGCCCCCCTGGCCGACGCGCTGCGCGAGGAGCTCATCGAGCTGGTCACCGACCACGCCCGGGAGCAGCGCTACGCGTTCCTGGGCCCGGTCCACGTGTCCTTCGAGCGGGCCGACGACCTGGAGACGGGGGTCTTCCGGGTGCAGAGCTCCTCGGTGGCCGCGGTGTCCGGGGCGGTTCCGGTCCCGGCGGCCACCGGCGCGGCGCGCGGCGTGCCAGGCGGCCAGCAGGGCCCCCGGCTGGAGATCGGTGACGGCGTGTTCCCGCTGACCCGCGACCACACCGTCCTCGGCCGGGGGAGCGAGGCGGACATCCGCATCAACGACCCCGGGGTGTCGCGGCGGCACGCCGAGGTGGTGCTGGGGGCCGACCAGTCGGTGAGCGTGGTGGACCTGGGCTCCACCAACGGCACGTACGTCGACGGGCAGCGGGTCACTCGCTCCCCGCTGTACGACGGCGCGGTGCTGCGGGTCGGGGCCACCGAGGTCCGCGTGCGGACCGGCGGGGACACCGGGGTCCGGACCGGCGGGCGGTGACCGGACCCCGATGTCCGAGCTGACGCTGACCGTCATCAAGATCGGTTTTCTGGCGCTGCTGTGGCTGTTCGTCATCACCGGCCTGTCGGTGATGCGCAGCGACATCTACGGCAGCCCGCCGGCGGCCCGGCCGGCGCGTGGCCCCGCCCCACGGCCCCGCAAACCGGCCCGCAGCCCCCGGCCCCGCAAGGGGCTGCCGAGCAAGGTGGTGGTCACCCAGGGGGCGCTGGCCGGGACCAGCCTCGGCCTCGGGGACGCCCCGGTCACCATCGGCCGGGCCGCCGACTCCACCCTGGTGCTCACCGACGACTACGCCTCCACCCGGCACGCCCGCCTGTTCCCGCGGGACGGTCAGTGGTTCGTCGAGGACCTGGGCTCGACCAACGGCACCTACCTGGACCGGCAGAAGGTCAACGGACCGACCCCCGTGCCCCTCGGCGTACCGATCCGCATCGGGAAGACCGTGCTCGAGCTGCGGAAGTAGGCCGGGGAGATGACCCTGTCCCTGCGCTTCGCGGCCCGCTCCGACGTGGGCCTGCTGCGTGACGGCAACGAGGACTCCGGGTACGCCGGGCCGCGGCTGCTGGCCGTGGCCGACGGCATGGGCGGGCACGCCGCGGGGGAGGTGGCCAGCTCGGTGGCCGTCGCGTCGCTGGCCCCGCTGGACGAGGACGTGCCCGGCCCGGACCTGCTCGCCGCGTTGACCACGGCCATCGGGACCGCCCAAGACCACCTGCACGCGATGGTCGCCGCGGACGACGCCCTGGACGGCATGGGTACGACGCTGACCGCCCTGCTCTGCCACGGCTCCCGCGCCGGGCTGGCCCACATCGGGGACAGCCGGGCCTACCTGTTCCGGGACGGCGTCCTGGAGCAGATCACCCACGACCACACCTTCGTGCAGCGGCTGGTCGACGAGGGTCGGATCACCCGGGAGGAGGCCGACCACCACCCGCAGCGGTCCCTCCTGCTGCGCGCCCTGGACGGGCACAACGAGGTCGAGCCGGACCTGTCCGTCCGGGAGGTGCGGCTGGGCGACCGCTACCTGCTCTGCTCCGACGGCCTGTCCGGAGTGGTCAGCGAGGACACCATCGCCGCCACCCTGGCGCAGGGCAGCCCGGAGGAGGCCGTGGCCGAGCTGGTGCGGCTCGCCCTGCGCGGCGGCGGACCGGACAACATCACCTGCGTGGTCGCCGACGTCGTCGACACCGCGGCGCCCCCACCGGGCCCGCCGCTCGTCGTCGGCGCCGCCGGGGAGGGGCCGAACCCGCCGCCGGCCGACCCCACCAGCCCCGCGGCGCGGGCCGCCGTCCTCACCGGGCCCCGCGACCGGACCCCGACTCTGGACCCCGGCGCGATGGGTCGGACCCATCGTCGCGGCCGCGGCTGGGTGCTGTGGACCGTGCTCGTCCTGCTCCTGGTCGGCGCGCTCGGTGGGAGCGCCTGGACGGCGTACCGGTGGACCCAGACGCAGTACTTCGTCGGTACGGCGGGCAGCCAGGTGGCCATCTACCGGGGCGTCAACGAGCGGGTCGGCGGCTATGGGCTGTCCCGGGCGGCCGAGCGGACCGAGGTGCGCGTCGACGCGCTGCCCCCGTTCGAGCAGGAGCGGGTCCGCCAGACCATCCCCGCAGGCAACCTCGACGACGCCCGGCGCATCGTCACCCTGCTGCGCCAGCAGGCCACGCCCTGCCCCGTCTCGACCGCCCTCGCCAGCCCCGCCCCGACCCCCGCCCCGACCGCCGCCCCGACCGCCGCCCCGACCCCCGCCCCGACCCCCGCCCCGACCCCCGCTGGCGGCTGCCCGGGGGGTGGGCCGTGACCATCACCGGCACGGTGGTACCCCGGCTGCCCAGCCGCCGGGGCACCGAGGTGGCGCTCCTCGTCTTCGCCCTCGCCCTGACCCTCGCCGCCTACACGCAAGTCGGCCTCACCGTGCGCGGCGCCGTGCCCGCCGACCTGGCCAGCTACGCCGCGGCCCTGGGTGGGCTGTGGCTCGTCGCCCACCTGGCGGTGCGCCGGTTCGCGCCGTACGCCGACCCGCTGCTGCTGCCCTGCGCCGCGCTGCTCAACGGGCTGGGCCTGGTGCTCATCCACCGGCTCGACCTGGCGGCGCGGGCGGGTGGGCGCACCGTCGGCGGCGCCACCTTCTCCGGCAGCGCCTCCGCCCAGCTGGCCTGGACCACCATCGGGATCGCCCTGTTCCTCGGCGTGCTGCTGCTGCTGCGCGACCACCGGGTGCTGCAGCGCTACACCTACACCGCGATGTTCGCCGGGCTGGCGCTGCTCGCCCTGCCGGCGCTGCTGCCCGCGTCGCTCAGCGAGGTCAACGGGTCGAAGATCTGGATCCGGCTGGCCGGGTTCTCCATCCAGCCCGGCGAGTTCGCCAAGCTCGTCCTGCTGGTCTTCTTCGCCGGCTACCTGGTCGTCAAGCGGGACGTGCTCGCGCTGGCCAGCCGCCGGGTGCTGGGCCTGGACCTGCCCCGCGGGCGGGACATGGGCCCGCTGGTGGTCGCCTGGGTGGCCAGCATGCTGGTCCTCGTCTTCGAGCGGGACCTCGGTACGGCGCTGCTGTTCTACGGGCTGTTCGTCGTGCTGCTCTACATCGCCACCGAACGGCGCTCCTGGGTCATCCTCGGCCTGCTGCTCTTCCTGGTCGGCGGGTACGTCGCCTACCGGCTGTTCGGCCACGTGCGGTTGCGCGTCGACGTGTGGCTGCACCCCTTCGCCGACCCGGAGCGGTCCGGGTACCAGATCGTGCAGGCGCTGTTCGGCCTCGCCAGCGGGGGCGTGGTCGGCACCGGGCTGGGTCAAGGCCAGCCGTGGCGCGTGCCCTTCGCCAACACCGACTTCATCATCTCCACCGTCGGCGAGGAGCTCGGCGTCACCGGGCTGATGGCCCTGCTGCTGCTCTACGGCATCCTCGTCGAGCGCGGCTTCCGCGCCGCCCTCGCCGCCCGCGACTCGTTCGGCAAGCTGCTCGCCGGCGGGTTGGCGTTCACCGTGGCGCTGCAGGTGTTCATCATCGCCGGCGGCGTACTCAAGCTGATCCCGCTGACCGGCCTCACCACCCCGTTCCTGTCCTACGGTGGGTCGTCCCTCGTCGCGAACTGGGCGCTCGTCGCGCTGCTGCTGCGCATCAGCGACAGCGCCCGACGCCCGGCGCCCCCACCGCCGCAGGCGCCCGACGACGCCGCGACCCAGGTGGTGCGGCTGTGAACGGCCCCCTGCGCCGGGTCGCCATGTTCTGCGCGCTGCTGCTCGTGGTGCTGATGGTCGGCGCCAACTGGGTGCAGGTCGTCACCGCCGACGAGCTGCGCAACAAGCCGGGCAACCGGCGGCTGCTGGTGCAGGAGTACTCCCGGGAGCGTGGCCCGATCCTGGTAGCGGGACAGCCCATCGCCTCTAGCCAGCCCACCACCGACGAGCTGAAGTACCTGCGCCGGTACGCCGACGGCCCGCTGTACGCACCCGCCACCGGCTACTACTCCTTCGTCTACGGGGCCAGCGCCATCGAGCAGGCGGAGAACCCGGTGCTCGCCGGCAGCGACAGCCGGCTGTTCGTCAACCGGCTGGCCGACCTGCTCAGCGGCACGCAGCCTCGCGGCGGCTCGGTGACGCTGACCCTGAACCCCGCCGCGCAGGCCGCGGCGATGAAGGGGCTGGCCGGCCGCAAGGGCGCGGTGGTCGCGCTCAACCCCACGACCGGCGCCATCCTCGCCCTCGTGACCAGCCCGTCGTACGACCCGAACGCCCTGGCCGACCACGACCCGACCAAGCAGCGGCAGGCCTGGGAGACACTGACCAAGGACCCGAACCAGCCGATGCTGGACCGGGCGCTGTCCGAGACGTACCCCCCGGGGTCCACGTTCAAGCTGGTGACCGCTGCCGCCGCGCTGGCCAGCGGCAAGTACACCAAGGACACCGTGGTGCCAGGGCCGGCGAACCTGCCGCTGCCGCAGACCACCGTCGGGCTGCCGACGTACGACGGCCGCCCGTGTGGCCCCAACGACCAGACCACCGTCGACAACGCGCTGCGCATCTCCTGCAACACCGCCTTCGGAGCCATCGGCATGGCGCTGGGCGCCGACGCACTGCGCGCCCAGGCGGAGAAGTTCGGCTTCGACCGCAGCGACATCACGGTGCCGATGCGGGCGGCGCGGTCGGTGTTCCCGGCCCGGCCGAACGCCCCCCAGACCGCGCAGTCGGCGATCGGCCAGTTCGACGTGCGCGCCACACCTCTGCAGATCGCGATGGTGGCCGCAGGCATCGCCAACAAGGGTGTGGTGATGAAGCCGTACCTGGTGCAGGACGTGCGGGCGCCGGACCTGTCCGTGCTGCAGGCGGCCCAGCCGCAGGTGCTGTCCCGGGCGATGACACCGGAGAACGCACAGCAGCTCACCGACATGATGGTCAACGTGGTGGAGAAGGGGACCGGCAGCAACGCGAAGATCCCGGGGATCCTTGTCGCTGGCAAGACGGGGACGGCGCAGACGCTGCCCGGGGTCAAGCCGCACGCCTGGTTCGTCTCCTTCGCACCCGCCGACAACCCGCAGGTCGCGGTCGCCGTGGTGGTGGAGAACGGGGGGGACGCGCCCGAGGTCAGCGGCAACCAGATCTCCGCGCCCATTGCGAACGCGGTGATGAGGGCGGTGCTGGGCAAGTGACCGACAGTGGGCTGGGAGGCGGCGCCGTGCTCGGCGGCCGCTACGAGCTGGTGCACCGGATCGCCGGCGGCGGCATGGGCGAGGTGTGGCAGGGGCGCGACACGGTGCTCGACCGGGCCGTGGCGGTGAAGGTGCTGCGCCGCGAGTACGTCGACGACGCGGACTTCCGCACCCGGTTCCGCGCCGAGGCCCGGCACGCCGCGGGCCTGACCCACCCCGGCATCGCCGCAGTGTTCGACTACGGGGAGGCGGCCGGAACGGCGTACCTGGTGTTGGAGCTGGTCCGAGGCGAGGCGCTGTCGACGATCCTGGCCCGCGACGGCCGGCTCGGCGTCGACCGCACCCTCGACGTCGTCGCGCAGACCGCCCGGGCGCTGCAGGCCGCCCACGACGCGGGCGTGGTCCACCGGGACATCAAGCCCGGCAACCTGCTGGTGGCCACCGACGGCTCGGTGAAGGTCACCGACTTCGGCATCGCCCGCGCCACCGGTGCGGCGTCCATCACCCGCACCGGGACGGTCATGGGCACCGCCCACTACCTGTCCCCAGAGCAGGCGGCGGGCCAGCCGGCCACCCCGGCCAGCGACCTGTACGCGCTCGGCGTGGTCGCCTTCGAGTGCCTCGCCGGGACCCGGCCGTTCACCGGCGACGCCCCCGTGCAGGTCGCCCTGGCCCACCTGCACGACGAACCGCCGCCCCTGCCACCCGACGTACCGGACCCGGTGGCCGACCTGGTCCGGGCCCTGCTGGCCAAGGACCCGGCGGCCCGCCCGGGCAGCGCGGGAGAGGTCGCCACCCGGGCGGCCGCGCAGCGGGGCGGGACGGCGCCCACCACGGTGCTGCCGCCCACCACGGTGCTGCCGGTCGGCGCAGCCCGGGCCAGCGCGACCGTCGGGGCCGGCGGGACCGGTGCGAGTCGCCCGGCACCCGGCCGGCGGCTGGCGCTGGTCGCCGTACTGGCCTTGCTCGTCCTGGCCGCGGCGCTGCTCCTGGCGAACCAGGGGAGCACGCCGACCGCCGGCAAGGTGCCCGCGGGCGGAGGGACTCCGTCCCCGTCCAGCCCCCCGTCCCCGGGGGCGGTCACCATCGACCGGCGTACCTTCATCGGGGCGACCTACACCGACGCCGCGAGCACGCTGCGCCAGCTCGGACTCACCGTCACCCGGTTGAACCGGCAGACCGCTGACCGGCCGCCCGAGACCGTGCTCGACGTGACACCGGACGGCACCGTGCCCCTGACCCAACCGGTCACCCTGACCGTCGCGACACCACCGCCGTCACCACCACCCGGGCCAGAAGACCGGGAAGGGGAAGGGCAACAACCATGACGACTGAGCCCCACGTGCTCGGGGAGCGCTACGAGCTGGGCGAGCTGCTGGGTCGGGGCGGCATGGCCGAGGTCCACCTGGGCCGCGACGTACGGCTGGGCCGCGCGGTGGCGGTGAAGACCCTGCGCGAGGACCTGGCCCGCGACCCGTCCTTCCACGCCCGCTTCCGCCGCGAGGCGCAGTCGGCGGCCTCGCTGAACCACCCCGCGATCGTCGCCGTGTACGACACCGGCGAAAGCCAGGTCGGCAGCACCCAGGTGCCCTACATCGTCATGGAATACGTCGAGGGCATGACGCTGCGCGAGCTGCTGCACTCGGACCGGCGGCTCACCCCCGAGCGAGCCCTGGAGGTCACCGCGGGGGTGCTGCGGGCGCTGGAGTACAGCCATCGCAACAACATCGTGCACCGGGACATCAAGCCGGCCAACGTGATGCTGACCCGGCACGGTGAGGTCAAGGTGATGGACTTCGGCATCGCCCGGGCGGTGGCGGACACCTCCTCGACGATGACGCAGACCGCCGCGGTCATCGGCACCGCCCAGTACCTGTCGCCGGAGCAGGCCCGGGGGGAGCGGGTCGACGCGCGCAGCGACCTGTACTCCACCGGGTGCCTGCTGTACGAGCTGCTCACCGGCCGGCCCCCGTTCACCGGCGACTCCCCGGTGTCGGTGGCCTACCAGCACGTTCGGGAGGACCCGGTCCCGCCGTCCCAGTTCAACCCGGACGTGCCGGCCTCGGTGGACGCCATCGTGATGAAGGCGCTGGCCAAGCACCCGGACAACCGGTACCAGACCGCGGCCGAGATGCGGGCGGACGTCGAGCGGGCCCTGGTCGGCCGGCCGGTGCTGGCGACCCCCGTGCTGGCCGACTCGGTGGCCACCCAGTACTACCCGGCGGCGGGGACGAGCATGCTGCCCCCGGTCCCGGAGGACCGGAACCGGGGGCGGCGCGGCCTGGTGTACGCGCTGCTCGCCCTAGCGGTGCTGGCCGTGATCGTGGGGCTGGCCCTGCTGTTCCGGGGCCTGTTCACGACCACCCAGCGGGTCAGCGTCCCCGACGTACTCAACCTGTCCCGCGCGCAGGCCGAGCAGGTGCTCCGGGACAAGGGGCTGGTCCCCGCCCCGCAGGTCACCGAGCAGTTCTCGACGCAGCCGGTCGGCCAGGTGATCAGCCAGGACCCGGCGGCGAACGTGACCGTGCCCAAGGGCTCCACGGTGCGCCTCACCGTCTCCAAGGGACCCCAGCAGGTGACCGTGCCGGACATCGTTGGCCTGTCCCAGCAACAGGCCACGGCCAAGCTGGCTAGCGCAGGGCTCGCCGTGGGCACCGTGACGCCGCGCAACGACACCGGCCGGCCGGCCAACGAGGTGCTCTCCGCCGACCCGGCCCCCGGGACGGCGGTGGCGCCGGGCACGAAGGTGAACCTGGTCGTGTCCAGCGGCAACGTGACCGTGCCCGACGTGAAGGGTAAGAGCGAGGCCGACGCCACGGCCACGCTGCAGGGCCTCGGGCTGCAGGTCACCTCCCGCCGGGTGCCCGACGCGAACGCCCCCGCGGGACAGGTGGCCAGCCAGTCCCCGCAGCCCAACCAGGTCGTCCCGGCGGGCACCCAAGTGGTCATCGTGATCAGCGAGGGGCCGCCCGCGACGCCGACGCCCACGCCGACGCCGACGCGCACGGGCACGCCACCTCCCACCACGCCTCCGGCGAGCCCCAAGCCCCGGGTGACCCTGCCGCTCGGGGTCGACTGAACGGACCCGGCGGCGCGGCGTACCGGCGGCTGATCCGGCGGCGCGGCGGCGTACCGGCGGCGTACCGGCGGCTTTGCACGGTGAACCGGACCCTTGCACGGTCCAGAAGCCGAGCCTCGGCCCGGTTGACCACGTTTACATGGTCAACCGGGGAGTCGGGGGGCCGGCCGGCGTCGAACCCACGACGGGGGCGAGGCCGGCGGACCGGTCCACCGCGGCCGGGTCCCCGCAGGTGACCAGCCAGTTGGCGAGCAGCCGGTGGCCCCCTTCGGTGAGCACCGACTCCGGGTGGAACTGCACCCCCTCCACCGGCAGGTCCCGGTGCCGCATCGCCATGACCACACCGCCGGCGGTCCGCCCGGTGACCTCCAGCTCCGGCGGCACCGTGGCGGGGTCGACCGCGAGGGAGTGGTAGCGCGTGGCGGTGAACGGGCTGGGCAGCCCGGCAAGCACGCCGGCGCCGTCGTGCGCCACCAGGCTGGTCTTGCCGTGCAGCAGCTCGGGGGCCGGACCGACGGTGGCGCCGTACGCGACACCGATGGCCTGGTGCCCCAGGCAGACCCCCAGCACGGGCACCCGCCCCGCGGCGTACCGCACCAGCTCGACACACACCCCCGCCCGCTCCGGGGTGCCGGGCCCCGGGGAGAGCAGGACCCCGTCGTACGACGGGGCCTCCTCGGGGTCGACGGCGTCGTTGCGGCGGACGTCGCACTCCGCCCCGAGCTGGTAGAGGTACTGGACCAGGTTGAACACGAAGCTGTCGTAGTTGTCGACGACGAGGATCCGCCGGGGCCGGTCGCCGGCCGGCGCGGAGCTCACCCTCGCCCCTGGGCCGGGTCGACGGTGACGTTCAGGAACGGCAGCGCGCGTTCCGCCCAGGGGAACACGACGGTGAACAGCACCGCCACGACGAGCAGCACGAGCAGCGTGGCGCACAGCAGCCGCACCGGTGTCGGACCGGGCAGGTGCCGCCAGATCCAGGCGTACACGGTGGGGACCACTCCTCAGGGTACGGACGGCGGGGTCAGCCGGCGAGCACCGCTGGCGGGCCGGCGGACACGGGCTGCTGGCCAACCAGGTGGGCGAACACGATGAGACGGTACGTCGACGCCCAGCGAGGCTCGCAGGTGGTCAGGGTGAGCAGCGACGTGGTGGGCGCCACCCCCGGCCGCTGGGGGACCGGGAGCAGCACGTCGACCTGGGTGGGCAGCACGACGCTGCGGCGGTCGACGGTGTAGGTGAAGTACCCGTCGGCGGTCTGCAGGACCACCGGGTCACCGGGCCGGAGCCGATCCAGGTCCCGGAAGGGTTCCCCGTTGGTGGCCCGGTGCCCGGCGATGCCCACGTTGCCCACCTGGCCAGGCAGCGCGGTGCCCGGGTAGTGGCCGGGCCCCTTCTTCAGGTCCGCCGGGGCGACCCCCTCGACGACCACCCGGGACCAGCCCGGCCCCAGCCGCGGGATGTAGAGCA
>JBMOMH010000098.1:0-1092 GCA_049323135.1 Actinomycetota bacterium | reverse complement strand
GTCAACGAGCGCATCCCGAGCACCCCCGACAGACGCGCCGCGTGGTCCCACGACTGGCAGAACAGGTGGTCCCATGAGACTGGCGAAAAACCGCCTACCGCGGTCCCATGCTCATGGCAGGCGACAGCACGCTGGCCAGGGCGGTGCGGTTGCTGTTCGCGTCGAAGGTGTAGCGGCGCACCGTGCACCCCGCCGACCCCGCCGCGGTCACCGTGTCCGCCACCTGCACCAGCCGGCCCGCCGCGTCGTAGCCGAACACCTGCCGGCTGTCCCGGCCCACCCCCCTCCTCGTACGCCGGCCTCCCCTCGGGTCAGAGGATTCCAGCCCAGCGCAGGAGCACCACCGGGATCCACACCGCCCACACCCCGACGATGACCCACACCGCCCCCCGGTAGGACACCTGCACCCGCCCCGGGGGGCCGGTGCCGAACCGGTCGCCGAACCGCTGTTCCAGCTCGGCCTTCACCCGCTGCGGCCGGGTCTGCCACGCCCCGGTCGTCAGCGACGCGTTCGACGCCTCCACCGCGGTCACCCCGATCAGCCGGTCCCCGGTGCGCACCCGCAGCACCCAGCCGGACTCCAAGCCCTGCACCGCCGACCACGGCACCCGAAACGTCCGCAACGGATTCACGACAAGCAGCCCCTCGTCGCTGATACTTAGAGACGTTCGCAGACCAATCAGCAACAACACCTGCGCTATGAAGGCTGGACCGAAGATTACCTGCTGCACCCAGGACCAGGACGACGCGGGCGAGATCAACCGAAACCAGTCCCAGCCCAGATACAGCGGGGCAAGCAGGAATGGCCACACAAGCCTGAACATTGCATGCCGATACCGCCGCAATGGTTGCCCGGTGGTGGCGCCCATCAGCAGCGTCCGGTGGCGACGCAGAGGGCGGAGGGGCCGCTGAGCCCGGCGTTGACCCCGTAGCCCGGCCAGGGGCGGCGGGTCCAGTGCACCCGGCCCAGGGCCTCGGCAAAGTCGGCTGATTGGGCGTGCGACCTGCGGTTTTGGTGATCACTGACACGGTGTGGCGCCTGTGACTGGTGTGGTCCTTGGGACTTGAATGGTGGTGCTGAAGCCGACCACC
>JBMOMH010000097.1:0-11530 GCA_049323135.1 Actinomycetota bacterium | reverse complement strand
GGCTCGGGCCTCGCGGGCGTCGACGGCTCGCCGGAAGTCCTCGTCGAGGCGCAGCGGCACGGCCACCTGCACGACCCCGTCGTCCAGCCGGGTGGTGACGGGGAACCCGGCGTCGGCGAAGACGTGCAGCATCCGGGCGTTCGCCGGCAGGGTCTCGGCGACGAAGGTGACGATGCCCTGCGCGGTGGCCACGGTGGCCAGATGTTCGAGCAGCAGCATGCCGATTCCGCGACCCTGGTGGGCGTCGTCGACGAGGAAGGCCACCTCGGCCTGGCTACCGTCGCTCAGCCGCTCGTACGTCGCGACCCCCACGACCTCGCGGTGGACCTCGGCGACGAGGGAGTGGTGGTCGGCGTCGGCCGGTCGAGTCAGCCGGTCGACCTCGGCTCCGATGAGGCTGGGCGACATGGTGAAGAACCGCAGGTACAGCGTGTCTGGGGACACCCGCTCGTGCAGGGCGCGCAGGGCCGCCGCGTCCTCGGGGCGGGCCGACCGGATGCGCACGATGCCCGCCTCGGTGAGCAGAGCGTCGGCGTCCACGTCGGTGGCGAACACGGTCATGGGGGTCTCCTCACCGGGCGTCGGCCGGTCCGACGCGGGCTACCTCCCAGTCTTCGCACCGCACCGGCCGCGCGGCACCGACCGGCGGCCCTGCCGCCGGGGCCTTTCGTACCGACCGCGGTGGGCGGTCGACCATCGGCGGGATGGGGACCGGCTAGCGTCGGCTAGGGCAGCCGGTGCGCGCGCCGGATCTCGGCGACCACCCGCGCCAGGATCGCGTCGAGGTCGTAGTCCTCCGGGGTGAACACCGCCGCCACCCCCCGGGCGCGCAGGGATTCCCGGTCCGCGGCCGGGATGATGCCACCGACCACCACGGGGACGTCGGCCAGCCCGGCCCGCCGCAGCCCGTCGACGACCGCGGGCACCACCTCGCGGTGCGAGCCGGACAGCACGGACAGCCCGACGCAGTGCACGTCCTCGGCGACGGCCGCGGCCACGATCTGCGCGGGGGTGAGCCGGATCCCTTCGTAGACCACCTCGAAGCCCGCGTCCCGGGCCCGCACCGCCACCTGCTCGGCCCCGTTGCTGTGGCCGTCCAGGCCGGGCTTGCCCACCAGCAGCCGCAGCCGCCCCCCCAGCTCGGCCGCGGTACGCCGGACCGCCGCCCGCACCTCGTCAAGCCCAGCCAGGTCGTCGCCCGGCGGGGGGACCGCGCCCACCCCGGTGGGGGCCCGGTACTCGCCGAAGACCTCGCGCAGCGCTCCCGCCCACTCCCCAGTCGTCACCCCGGCCCGTGCGCAGGCGAGGGTGGCCGCCATGAGGTTGCCGGTCCCGGCCGCCTCGGCGCGCAACCGGTCCAGCGCCGCAGCGACCTCGCCGGCGTCGCGCCGCGCCCGCCAGGCCCGCACCCCGGCCACCGCGGCCGCCTCCATGGCCGGGTCCACCGACTGGACGCTGGCCGCGCCGTCGGCGAGCAGCGGGCTGGGCTCGGTCTCGGTGAAGCAGTTCACCCCGACCACGCGCTCGGCCCCGGACTCGATGCGCCGGCGGCGCTCGGCGAGGGAGGTGACCAGCGCGGACTTCAGGTAGCCGCTCTCCACGGCGGCCACGGCCCCGCCCATGGCCAGTACCCGGTCCAGCTCGGCGCGGGCCGCCTCGACGAGCTCGGCCACCTTGCCCTGTACGACGGTCGACCCGGCGAACAGGTCGTCGTACTCGAGCAGGTCGCTCTCGTAGGCCAGCACCTGCTGCAGGCGCAGCGACCACTGCTGGTCCCAGGGGCGGGGCAGTCCCAGCGCCTCGTTCCACGCGGGCAGCTGGACGGCGCGCGCCCGGGCGTCCTTCGACAGCGTGACGGCGAGCATCTCCAGCACGATCCGGGCCACGTTGTTCTCCGGCTGCACCGCGGTCAGCCCCAGGGAGTTGACCTGCACCCCGTACCGGAACCGGCGCTGCCGCGGGTCCTGTACGCCGTACCGCTGGCGGGTCAGGTCGTCCCACAGCTGCACGAACGCGCGCATCTTGCACATCTCCTCGACGAAGCGCACGCCGGCGTTGACGAAGAAGGAGATGCGGGCGACGACCTCGCCGAAGCGGTCGTCCGGCACCTGGCCGGAGTCGCGCACCGCGTCGAGCACGGCGACCGCGGCGGCCAGCGCGTAGGCCAGCTCCTGCACCGGGGTGGCCCCCGCCTCCTGCAGGTGGTAGCTGCAGATGTTGACCGGGTTCCACTTCGGCAGGTGCGCCACCGTGTAGGCGACGACGTCGGTGGTGAGCCGCAGGGACGGCCCGGGTGGGAAGACGTAGGTGCCGCGGGACAGGTACTCCTTGATGACGTCGTTCTGCGTCGTCCCCTGCAGCGCGGCGAGGTCGGCCCCTTGCTCCTCCGCCACGACCTGGTACAGCGCGAGCAGCCACATGGCCGGGGCGTTGATGGTCATCGACGTGTTCATCTGGGCCAGGGGGATGCCCTCGAACAGGGCCCGCAGGTCGCCGAGGTGCGCCACCGGTACCCCGACCTTGCCGACCTCGCCCCGGGCCAGCTCGTGGTCGGGGTCGTACCCGGTCTGGGTGGGCAGGTCGAACGCCACGGACAGGCCGGTCTGGCCCTTCGCGAGGTTGCGCCGGTACAGGGCGTTGGACTCCGCCGGCGAGGAGTGCCCGGCGTAGGTCCGCATCACCCACGGCGCGTAGCGCTGCTCCATGGCCGGAGTCTACCCGCGGGTAACCGTGCCTCCTGGGGGCACACTGGGAGGCGTGGAGTTCGTGACCGGGCCGATGGTCGCCCTCGTGGTCGTCGGCCTGCTGGCGCTGTTCCTGCGCTGGGCGTTCGGGCCCACGGCGTCGCTGGTCGCGCCCCCGCCCCGGCCGGGCCCCCCGGAGGCGTACGGCCTGCTCGTCCCGGTCGCCCAGCCCACCGACGAGGCCAACGGGGCGGCGCTGCGGGCCCTGCTGGGCCGGGCTGGCGTCCGCGCCGCCCTCGTCCCTACCCGGGACGGCCTGCGGCTGATGGTCTTCCCCGACGACGCGTCCCGCGCCCGCCGGCTGCTCGCCGCGGCCGGCGGCGAGCCGGATGGTTCGTAGGAGGCTGCCGGGCACGCAGCGCGGGGCCGTCGCCGCCGAGTCAGCTCAGCGGGTACGACGGGGGCGCCACTCGCGGTGCCGGCCCAGACCCCACCAACGTCGGGGCGATGCGAAGCGGACGCTTCGATCTCACGATTCGGCCCACCGTCCCCTCAGGCACCTTGGGCACCGCCACCTAGTCACGGCTCGAGCCGTCAGGAGCGGTTGTGGCAGTTTTTGTGGTCTATAGCCCATGTTTCCTACCACAACCTCCGGTGCCTCCCGCCGTGGCACGTAACCGCTGACGGTCAGCGTGGCCAGAGTGACAGCAGAGGCAGGTACGCCGACCCCAGTGCCCGCCCGGGACCCCGACGGCCGCTGGCCGCCCGCCCCACCCACCCGGCGCATCATGACAGGGCCGCGTCGAGGTGGCGCCCGGGGGGCGCGGACTCCAGCCAGGACAGGAACCCGGTGACCGCGCGGTCGCTCATCGCCAGCTCCACCGGCCGGCCGCGCTCCAGGCACTCCAGGACCACCGCGCCCGCCTGCACGGCCAGCGCCTCCGGCCCGCCCGGCCGGCGCCGCTGCCGCACCCGCAGGTCACCGCGGCGCAGCACGTGGCGCGGCCGCGGGGCGAAGGAGAACACGCGGTACCACTCCAGCGCGTCGTCCCGGTAGCGGGCCAGGCCCAGGGCCCAGCCCAGGCCCCGGCCGGACGGCGTACGGCGCAGGCTGCAGTCGAACGTGCCGCCCCCCCGGCTGAGCCACCGGCGGCGGACGACCAGCCCTGCCAGCCCGAGCAGCATGAGCAGGGCGGTCCCGGCGAGCAGGTCGAGGGTGAGCAGCATGCCGGCCCCCGCCGCCCCCGCCCGCGCTCAGTCCCGCTGGAGCTCGGCGGCGCGCAGGCGCAGCCGGGCCCGCCGCAGCAGCGCGGCGCTGGCCTCGTTGGTCTCCCCGCCCTCGGCCTCGGCCCGGCGCATGTCCTCTTCGGCCCGGGCCACGTCGATCTCCTCGGCGAGCTCGGCGACCTCGGTGAGCAGCGCCACCTCGTCGTCGGCCACGGAGATGAACCCGCCATGCACGGCGGCCAAGATGCCCCGGCCCTCCGGCGTACGGATCGTCACGACGCTGTCGACCAGGACGCTGAGCAGCGGGGCGTGCCCCGGCAGGATGCCCAGGTCCCCGTCGACCGTGCGCGCGATCACCGTGGTGGCCTGGCCGGACCACACCTCGCGGTCGGCGGCGACGAGCTCAACCTGCAGCTGCGCCAACGGGGGCTCCTCGGGCTGGGGAGGGACTCACGATACCGGGGCCGCGGCGCACGTTACGAGCCCGCCAGCCGCCGGGCGTTGGCCTCGAGGTCCTCGATGCCCCCGCACATGAAGAACGCCTGCTCGGGCAGGTGGTCATACTCACCCTCGGCCAGCGCCTTGAACGAGCCGATGGTCTCCTCCAGCGGCACGAAGGAGCCCTCCTGACCGGTGAACGCCTTGGCCACGAACATGTTCTGGGACAGGAAGCGCTCGATGCGCCGGGCCCGCCCCACGATGATCTTGTCTTCCTCGCTGAGCTCGTCGATGCCGAGGATGGCGATGATGTCCTGCAGGTCCTTGTACCGCTGCAGGATCTCCTTGACCCGCTGCGCCACCCGGTAGTGGTCCTCGCCGATGTAGCGGGGGTCGAGGATCCGGGAGGTGGAGTCCAGCGGGTCCACCGCGGGGTAGATGCCCTTCTCGCTGATCGGCCGGGAGAGCACGGTCGTCGCGTCGAGGTGGGCGAACGTGGTGTGCGGCGCCGGGTCGGTGATGTCGTCGGCCGGCACGTAGATGGCCTGCATCGAGGTGATGGAGTGCCCCCGGGTGGAGGTGATGCGCTCCTGCAGCTCGCCCATCTCGTCGGCCAGCGTCGGCTGGTAGCCCACCGCCGAGGGCATCCGGCCCAGCAGCGTGGACACCTCCGAGCCGGCCTGGGTGAAGCGGAAGATGTTGTCGATGAACAGCAGCACGTCCTGCTTCTGTACGTCGCGGAAGTACTCCGCCATGGTGAGCGCGGCCAGCGCCACCCGCAGCCGGGTACCCGGCGGCTCGTCCATCTGGCCGAAGACCAGGGCGGTGTCGGCGATGACGCCGGACTCGGTCATCTCCAGGAACAGGTCGTTGCCCTCCCGGGTGCGCTCCCCGACCCCGGCGAACACCGAGACGCCACCGAAGTTCTTGGCGACCCGAGTGATCATCTCCTGGATGAGCACCGTCTTGCCGACGCCCGCGCCACCGAACAGCCCGATCTTCCCACCGGTGACGTACGGCGTGAGCAGGTCGATGACCTTGATGCCGGTGACGAACATCTCGGTCTTGCCCTCGAGCTGGTCGAAGGGCGGGGCCTGCCGGTGGATGGGCCACCGCTCCTGGATCTGCAGGGTCGACTCATCGACGTCCAGCGGCAGGCCCAGGGTGTTGAACACGTGGCCCTTGACCACGTCCCCCACCGGGACGGAGATCGCCGACCCGGTGTCCCGGACGACGGTGCCACGGACCAGGCCGTCGGTGGGCTGCATGGAGATGGTGCGGACGAGGTTGTCGCCGATGTGCTGGGCCACCTCGAGGGTCAGGGTGCGCTGCTGGCCGCCGAGGGCAACGTCCACGTGCAGCGCGTTGTAGATCTGCGGCATCGCGTCGACAGGGAACTCGACGTCGACGACGGGCCCGGTGACCCGGGCCACCCGGCCGGTCCCCTCGCCGGCGGGAGCCGTCTCGGCGTGCTCGACGGTTGCGGTCATCGGTCTCTCACTCACTCCCCGCGGTCGTGGCGGCCAGCGCGTCGGCGCCACCGACGATCTCGCTGATCTCCTGGGTGATCTCGGCCTGGCGGGCCTGGTTGGCCTGCCGGGTGAGGCTCTTGATGAGCTCGTCGGCGTTGTCCGACGCGGACTTCATCGCCCGGCGCCGCGCCGCCTGCTCGCTGGCCGAGGCCTGCAGCAGGGCATGGTAGATCCGGGCTTCGACGTAGCGCGGCAGGATCGCGTCCAGGACGCCTTCCGCGCTGGGCTCGAACTCGTACAGGGGGAAGGGGCCGCCGGGCGGTTCCTCGCTGGTCTCCTCCACCTCCAGCGGCAGCACGCGTCGGGCCACCGGCCGCTGGGTGACCATGTTGACGAACTCGGTGAACACGACGTGGATCTCGTCGACGCCGCCCTGCTCGGTGTCGGAGACGAAGGCCTCGAGGAGCGCGCCGGCGACCCGCTTGGCGTCGGCGTACGCCGGCTGCTCGGAGAACCCGCTCCACTGCCCGGCGACCTCCCGGCCGCGGAACCGGTAGAAGGCGATCGCCTTGCGCCCGACGAGGAACGGCACGACCTCCCGACCCTGGGCACGGAGCAGCTCGCCGAGCTGCTCCCCGGCCCGGATGACGTTCGCGTTGTACGCGCCGGCCAGGCCCCGGTCGCTGCTGATGAGCAGCACGGCGGCCCGGCGAGGCTCCGCGACCGCCTGGGTCAGCGGGTGGTCCACCGTGGTGTTCGAGGCGGCGGCGGACAGGGCCCGGGTCAGGGCCGCGGCGTACGGCGTCGCCGCCGCGACCCGCTGCTGCGCCTTGATGATGCGCGACGCGGCGATGAGCTCCATCGCCCGCGTGATCTTCTTGGTGGCCTGGACGGACCGGATCCGTCGCCGGAACACCCGCAGCTGAGCACCCATCGCCGCGCCCTCTCAGGCCCGCTGCTCGGAGGCCCGCACGTGTCGGACGACCTTCTCCTGGCCGACCTCCTCCGCCTCCAGGGCGGCCACCGGCTCGTCCTTGACCAGCAGCGTGCCGTCGCCCTTCTCGAACTGCGCCTTGAACGCGCCGATGGCGTCCTTCAGGGTGGCCACCGAGTCCTCGGACAGCGCACCGGTGGAGCTGATGGCGTCGTACACGGCCGCGTGCTCGCGGGCGACGTAGTCGAGGAACTCCGCCTCGAACCGGCGGACGTCCTCCACCGGGACGTCGTCGAGCTGGCCGGTGGTCCCGGCCCACACCGACACCACCTGGCGCTCCACCGGGAACGGGGTGTACTGCGGCTGCTTGAGCAGCTCGACCAGCCGCGCGCCCCGCTCCAGCTGCGCCTTCGACGCCTTGTCCAGGTCCGAGCCGAAGGCGGCGAACGCCTCCAGCTCGCGGTACTGCGCCAAGTCCAGCCGCAGCCGGCCGGCCACCGACTTCATCGCCTTGATCTGCGCCGCGCCACCCACCCGGGAGACGGAGATGCCCACGTTGATGGCCGGGCGCACCCCGGAGTTGAACAGGTCGGTCTCCAGGAAGATCTGCCCGTCGGTGATGGAGATGACGTTGGTCGGGATGTACGCCGACACGTCGTTGGCCTTCGTCTCGATGATGGGCAGGCCGGTCATCGACCCGCCGCCGAGCTCGTCGGACAGCTTCGCGCAGCGCTCCAGCAGGCGCGAGTGCAGGTAGAACACGTCCCCGGGGTAGGCCTCGCGGCCGGGCGGCCGGCGCAGCAGCAGCGAGATGGCCCGGTAGGCCTCGGCCTGCTTGGACAGGTCGTCGAAGACGATGAGCACGTGCCGGCCCTGGTACATCCAGTGCTGGCCGAGGGCCGAGCCGGTGTAGGGGGCCAGCCACTTGTACCCGGCCGGGTCGGACGCGGGGGCCGCCACGATGGCCGTGTACTCCAGCGCGCCGGCCTCCTCCAGGGCCTGGCGCACGGTGGCGATGGTCGAGCCCTTCTGCCCGATCGCCACGTAGATGCACCGGACCTGCCGGACCGGGTCCCCGCTGGCCCAGTTGTCCCGCTGGTTGATGATCGTGTCGATGGCGACGGCCGTCTTGCCCGTCTGCCGGTCGCCGATGATCAGCTCCCGCTGGCCCCGCCCGATGGGGATCATCGCGTCGACGGCCTTCAGGCCGGTCTGCAGCGGCTCGTTCACCGGCTGGCGCTGCACCACCGAGGGTGCCTGCAGCTCGAGGGCGCGGCGCTCGTCGCCCCGGATCTCGCCGCGCCCGTCGATCGGGTTGCCCAGCGGGTCCACGACCCGGCCGAGGAAGCCGTCCCCCACCGGGACCGACAGCACCTCACCGGTCCGCCGGACCGACTGGCCCTCCTCGATGTGGGCGAACTCGCCGAGGACCACGACGCCGATCTCGCGGACGTCGAGGTTGAGGGCGACGCCCTGCACGCCACCTTCGAACTCGAGCAGCTCGTTGGTCATCACCGAGGGCAGGCCCTCGACGCGGGCGATCCCGTCACCGGCCTCGGTGACCTGCCCGACCTCCTCGCGCGTGACCGCCGCGGGCTGGTAGCTCTCGGCGAAGCGCGCCAGCGCGTCCCGGATCTCCTCCGGCCGGATCGTCAGCTCGGCCATGTCGTCTCGTCCCTGCTCTCCTCGTCGGGTGTTGCCATGGTCTCTCGGATGGCGGATGGGTCAGCCCGGGTCGACCGCGCCGGCCGGTCAGCCGGCCAGCCGGCGGCGGGCCGCGTCGAGCCGGGCTGACACGGAGGCGTCGAGCACCTCGTCGCCGAGCCGGACCCGGAAGCCGCCCAGCAGCCCCGGCACCACCTCGGTCTGCAGGTGCACCTCGTGCCGGTAGACCCGGGCCAGGGCGGTGGCCAGCCGCTCCCGCTGCTGTTCGGTCAGCGGTACCGCGGAAGAGACAACCGCGGTCCACCGGGTACGCCGGGCCGCGACCACGGCGGCGGCCACCTCCAGGGCCTGCTCCAGCCCCCGGCCACGGGGCGCGGTGACCGCCCGGGCGAGCAGCCGGTGCCCCGGGGGGGTGACCTTGCCGGCCACCAGGTCGTCGAGCAGCTGGCGTCGGCGCTCCGCCGGGACGGCCCGGTCGGCGAGGACGCCTCGCAGGGCGGGCTCCCGGGCGAGCAGCCGGCCGAACCGGAACAGCTCGTCCTCCAGCTCGTCCAGCTGGCCGGCCTGGTCGGCCGCCAGCGCCTCGGCGTGCACCGCCAGCTGTTCCACCGCGTCGCCCAGGTCGCGCACCTGTGACCACCGCCCGGCGCTGGCGGTCACCAGGATCTCGACCACCGCCTCGTCCACCCGCCCGGCCAGCAGCCCGCGCACCAGCGCCGCCTTGTCCGCGGCGGTGCGCCCCGGGTCGGCGAGGGCCCGGCGGAGCACCGGGGTGGCGTCGAGCAGCCCGGCCACCGCGAACAGCTGCCCGCCCAGGGCGTCCAGGTCGGCGCCGGGGGCGAGGGCTTCGAGCCGGTCGCGGGCGGCGGCGTGGGCGGCCGCGGAGGTGCCGCGCATCAGCCCACCTGCTCCCCGGCGGAGGCGGGGGTCCGGGCGTCGCCGGCCGGCTCCCGCTCCAGCTCGGCCAGGAAGCGGTCGACGACTCGCCGCTGCCGCTCCTCGTCGGCCAGGGACTCGCCGACGATGCGCTCGGCGAGCACCAACGCCAGCCCCCCGACCTCCTGCCGCAGCCGGACCAGGGCCTGGGTCCGCTCCGCCTCGATCTGGGCCCGCTCCGCGGCCATGATGCGCGCCGCCTCCTCGACCGCCCGACCGCGGGCCTCGTCCACGATGGCCTTGCCGTCGCTCTCCGCCTTCAGCCGGATCTGGGCCGCCTCGTGCCGGGCCTGGGACAGCGCGGCCCGGTACTCCTCCAGCGCCTGTTGCGCCTCGGCCTGCATCCGTTCGGCCCGGGCGATGCCCCCCTCGATGACCTCGGTGCGCTCCCGGTAGGCCTTCTCGAACAGCGGGAAGGCCTTCGTGGCCAGCACGTAGTACAGCGCCCCGAAGGCGATGAGCCCGACCACGATCTCGGTCAGGTTCGGGATCAGCGGGTTCGGTCCCGCCTCTGCAGCGAGGAACATGCGGCCCTCCGGTCCGGTGCGCCAGCGGTCAGGTGAGCGAGATGGTCAGAGGATGAAGGCCAGGACCAGCCCGAACAGCGCCAGCGCCTCGGCGAGGGCGAAGCCGAGGAAGGCCAGCGGCTGCAGCAGCCCCCGGGCCTCGGGCTGGCGGGCGACGCCGTTGATGTACGCCGCGAAGATCAGGCCGATGCCGACGCCGGGGCCGATGGCGGCCAGGCCGTAGCCGACGAGGTTGAGGTTGCCGGTCATGTCGGGTGGGTGTCCTTTCCTGTGGGGTCCTGCGGGGTTCCGGTCGGTCGCGGGCCTAGTGCTCCTCGGCGAGGGCACCGGCGACGTAGAGGGCGGAGAGCAAGGTGAAGATGTAGGCCTGCAGCACCTGCACGAGGGCCTCGAAGAAGGTCATGACGATGTACAGCAGGAACGCGAACGGCGAGAGCAGCTTGGGCAGCAACCCGACGCTCTCCACCAGCAGGTACTCCCCCCCCAGGGCGAACACCAGCAGCAGCAGGTGGCCGGCGAACATGTTGGCGAACAACCGGAGCGAGAGCGTCACCGGCCGCACCAGGATGTTCGAGGCGAACTCCAGCGGGATGATCAGCGGCTTGATCCAGCCGGGCATGCCCGGGGGCAGCGACTGCAGCCGCAGGTAGGGCAGGATCCCGCCCTGCCGGCGGATCCCCACGATGTTGTACAGGAGCCAGGAGATGATCGCGAGGAACAGCGGCAACCCGAACTTCGACATCGTCGGGAACTGGATGAACGGGATGATCCCGAGCAGGTTGTTCAGCAGGATGAACGAGAAGAGCGTGGCCAGGTAGGGCACGTAGGCCCGGAAGTCACGCGAGCCGATGACCTCCCGGGCGATGCTGTTGCGGACGAACCCGTACACGCCCTCGCCGACGAACTGCAGCCGTCCCGGCACCAGCGCCGCCGGGCGGGCGGCCAACCAGTAGAACACGGCGAGGACCACCGCGGTGGCGACGACGAGCAGCAGGATGCGGGTTACCGCGAAGCCGCCGACGTGGAACACCGCGGGCGGGAAGAACTCCCTGCTGCTGGGCGGGGTGAACCCGGCGCCCTCCGCGGCGAGCACGAGGCCCCTCACTGGCGCTCCTTCCCTCGGCGCACCGGGTGCACGCCGCTCAGCTCCGTCCGTACCGCAGGTAGACGAGGTACGTCGCGGCCGCCGCCCCGACGAGCAGGCCGACCAGCACGAAGAACCGGGTGTCCAGCCAGCGGTCGAGCAGCCAGCCGGCCCCGCCCCAGACCAGCAGCCCGGCGAGCAGGTAGCTGACGATGTTCCACGCGTCCCCGCCGGGCGGGCCCCCCGTGGGCCGGCCCGTGGGCGGTACCGCGTCCGGGCTCATCGCACACGGGACCATAGCAGCCGGGACGGCGGCTCACCGCGCCCCCCGGGGCGTGGAGTCCACGCTGGGGACCCGGGCCCGCAGGAAGGCGCGGACCTCCGCGGCCAGCCACACCACGGCGGCGGCCAGGGCGGCCATGGCGAACGCCCGGGTGTCGAAGGCGGTGGTGGACCGGAAGGCCCAGAGGAACAGCCCCAGGGCCACCACCTTGACGGCGTACGACGTGAGCGCGACGGCCATCACCGCACCGGGCCGGCGGCGGGCGGTGAGCACCGACAGG
>JBMOMH010000096.1:0-11781 GCA_049323135.1 Actinomycetota bacterium | reverse complement strand
GCGCTGCCCTTCGACGCCTGGACCGAGACCGTCCTGCGGCGGTTCGGCCTGTCGACCCGCGGCTGGGCGGGTTGGGCGCTCGACCTGGCCAAGGGGTTCGGTCTGTCCACGGTGGTGCTGCTCGGGGCGCTGCTGGCGGTGGTCGGGCTGGCCCGGGCCTGGCCGCATCGCTGGTGGCTGCCCGCGGCAGCCGCCGCAGCCGCCCTCGTTGTCGGGTTGTCCTTCGCGTACCCGGTGCTCGTCGAACCGGTGTTCAACCGGTTCACCCCGATGGCCGCCGGGCCGCTGCGTACCTCGCTGCTCGACCTGGCCGCCCGAGACGGCGTGCCGGTGCGGGACGTCCTGGTCGCCGACGCCTCCCGGCGGACCGCGGCCGTGAACGCCTACGTCAGCGGCTTCGGCGCGACCCGCCGGATCGTCGTGTACGACACCCTGCTGGCCTCGGCCACGCCCGCCGAGGTACGGCTGGTCGTCGCCCACGAGCTGGGCCACGTGCGCCGCCAAGACGTGCGGCACGCGACCCTGCTGGGGGCGCTGGGTGCCGCGGCGGGGGCCACCCTGCTGTTCCTGCTCCTCGGCTGGGGGACGCTGCTCCGCCGCGCCGGGGCCGCCGGGGCCGCCGACCCGAGGGTCGTGGCGCTGGTGGTGTTCCTGGTCGGCGCGCTGGGCCTGCTCGCCGGGCCCGTCCAGAACCTGGTCTCCCGCCGGGTCGAGGCCCGGGCCGACGTCCACGCCCTGGACCTCACCGGTGACCCGGCCAGCTTCGTGGCCATGCAGCGCCGGCTGGCGGTGGCCAACCTCGCCGACCTCGACCCCAACCCGGTGCGTTACGCGCTGTTCGCCAGCCACCCCACGGCCCCGGAGCGGATCGCACTGGCCCGGGCCTGGGCCGCCCAGCACGGCCAGAGCGTCCCGGCGGGGCTGGTGCGATGACGCGCACCCTGGTGGTCACCAACGACTTCCCCCCCCGGCCGGGCGGCATCCAGGCCTTCGTGCTCAACCTCGTTTCCCGACTGCCCGCGGGCGACGTGGTCGTCTACACCTCCCGTTGGAGGGGCTGGCAGGAGCACGACGCGGCCCTGCCCTTCCCGGTGGTGCGGGAGGACACGGGGGTGCTGCTGCCCACCCCGCGGGTCCGCCGCCGAGCCGCCGCCCTCGCCGCCCAGTACGGCTGCCAGGCCGCCCTCTTCGGCGCCACCGCCCCCCTGGCGCTGATGGCCCCGGACCTGCGGGCGGCCGGCGTACGGCGGGTGGTGAGCATGATGCACGGGCACGAGAACGGCTGGGCGATGCTGCCCGGCGCCCGTCAGCTGCTCCGCCGGATCGGCGACGACGTCGACGCGCTCACCTACCTGGCCGAGTACACCCGCAACCGGGTGGCCCCGGTGCTGTCGGCAGCGGCGGCGACCCGGCTGGTCCGGGTGCCCCCAGGAGTGGACGAGCGGCAGTTCCGGCCGGGCGCGGGCGGCGCCGGGGTGCGGGCCGCGCTGGGGCTGGGCGAGCGGCCGGTGGTGGTGTGCGTGTCCCGGCTGGTCCGACGCAAAGGTCAGGACGTGCTGGTCCGCGCCTGGCCCCAGGTGCTCCGCCAGGTCCCCGACGCGGTGCTGCTGCTGGTCGGCGGCGGTCCCCTGCGGGGGCGGCTGGAACGGGCCGTGGAGCAGGCCGGGCTGCGGTCCTCCGTCCGGTTCACCGGCTCCGTGCCGTGGGCGGCACTGCCCGCCCACTACGACGCGGGGGACGTCTTCGCGATGCCCTGCCGGACCCGGCGGGGAGGGATGGACGTGGAGGGCCTGGGGATCGTGTTCCTCGAGGCCTCCGCCACCGGGCTGCCGGTGGTGGCGGGCGACTCGGGAGGGGCGCCGGACGCCGTCCTGGACGGGGAGACCGGGTACGTCGTCGACGGGCGGTCGGTGGCCGAGGTCGCCGACCGGCTGGTTGGCCTGCTCCTCGACCGGGGGCTGGCCCGGCGGATGGGGGAGCGCGGCCGAGCCTGGGTGCAGCGGTCCTGGCGGTGGGACACCGCCGCGGACCGGCTACGGGCCCTGCTCGACGGCGAGCTGCCCCCCGGGGGGCCCAGTCGCGAACCCGGCCAGGAGCCCAGTCGGGAGCCCGGTCAGGAGTAGAGCGCCTCGACCTCGCCGGCGAACTCCTTGAGGATGACCGCCCGACGCAGCTTCAGGCTCGGTGTGAGCTGCCCGCCCGCCTCGGTGAAGTCCACCGGCAGGATCCGGAACCGCTTGATCGCCTCGGCCCGGGACACCGCCTGGTTGGCCTCCTCGACGGCCCCCTGGATCTCCGCCCGCAGCGTCGGGTCGTCGACGAGCTCGGCGACGGCGGTGGACTCGGCACGCCCGTGCTGGCGCAGCCACAGGGGCAGCGCCTCCGCGTCGATGGTGACCAGGGCCGCGATGTAGGGCTGGCCGTCGCCGACGACCAGGCACTGGCTGACCAGCGGGTGCGCCCGCAGCCGGTCCTCCAGCACCGCGGGGGCCACGTTCTTCCCACCCGCGGTCACGAGGATCTCCTTCTTCCGCCCGGTGATGGTGAGGAACCCGTCCTCGTCCAGGGCGCCGAGGTCCCCGGTGCGGAACCAGCCCTCCGGGTCGATCGCCTCCGCGGTGGCCGCCTCGTTGCGCCAGTAGCCGCGGAAGACGTGCGGGCCACGGATGAGCACCTCGCCGTCGTCGGCCACCCGCACCGCCGTCCCCGGGATCGGCTGCCCCACCGTCCCGATCTTGGCCCGGTTGGTCCGGTTGACGGTCGTCGCCGCCGTGGTCTCGGTCAGCCCGTACCCCTCCAGCACCCGGATGCCGATGCCACGGAAGAAGTGACCCAGCCGGACACCAAGGGGGGCGCCCCCGGAGATCGCCCACCTCGCCTGGCCGCCGAGGGCGTGGCGCAGCTTGCTGTACACCAGCCGGTCGAACAGGGCGTGCTGCCCGCGCAGCACCAGGCCCGGGCCGCCGCGGTCGAGGGCCTCGCTGTAGGCGATCGCGGTGGTCGCAGCCCGGTCGAAGATGGCCCCCTTGCCCTCCGCCTGGGCCTTCTGGCTGGCCGAGTTGTACACCTTCTCGAACACCCGCGGCACCGACAGGATGAAGGTGGGCCGGAACACGGCCAGGTCGGCGAGCAGGCTCTTCACGTCGGCGGAGTGCCCCATCCGGACCCGCCGCATCACGCAGCCCACCTGGATGATGCGGGCGAACACGTGGGCCAGGGGCAGGAACAGCAGCGTCGAGGAGCCGGCGACGAACACCTCGTCGAGGGCCCGTACCACGTTGCCGACGTCGTGCAGGAAGTTGCCGTGGGTGAGCTCGCAACCCTTCGGGCGGCCGGTCGTCCCGGACGTGTAGATGATCGTGGCAAGGGTCCCCGGGTCGAGCGCCGCGCACCGCCGGGTCACCTCCTCGTCGGCCACGTCGCCGCCGGCGGCGGTCAGCTTCTCCACCGCACCGGTGTCCAGTCGCCACAGGTGGGTCAGGCCGGGCACGGCGGCCTGGACCGACTGCACGGCCGCCTCGTGCTCCCCCGACTCGACGATGATCCCGACGGCCCCTGAGTCCTCCAGGATCCACTGCACCTGCTCGGCGGAGGAGGTCTCGTAGACGGGCACGGTGGCGCCCCCGGCGTACCAGATGGCGAAGTCGCACAGCGTCCACTCGTACCGGGTGCGAGACATCAAGGCGACCCGGTCCCCGGGGCGGACGCCGGCGGCGACCAGGCCCTTGGCGACGGCGGTGACCTGTCGGTGGAAGTCGGCGGCGGTGACGTCCTCCCACCGCTCACCGACCCGGCGGGAGAACACGACCGCCGCGGGGGCCTGGGTGGCGTTGTCCCGGACCAGGTCGGTGAGGTTGCCGGTCGGGTAGTCGACCAGGGCCGGGACGGAGTACTCGCGCACGATCTCTCCTCGTCCGAGGTGGGCCGGCTTTACCGGGAGGTTACTGCCTGGGCGGTCCGGGCACGAGGCGTCGGCACCTCCGACGGTGCCGCCAGCGGCCCTGCGATGCTGGCAGCGTGCCGATGGTCGACCTCGCCGACGACACCTTCCTCGTCGCCGACCCGGTCGCGGTGGCCGCCCGGTTCGCCGACCCCGCCGGCTGGCCGCACTGGTGGCCCGGGCTGCGGCTGCACCTGATGGTTGACCGGGGGCCCGCCGGGCTGCGGGCGGCCGTGACCGGGGCATGGGTGGGTCACCTGGAGGTGTGGCTGGAGCCCTGCCGCGACGGGGTCGTCGTCCACCACTACGTCTGGCTCGACCGCTGGTCCGGGCGTCCCCACCACCCGCAGCGGTGGCGGGAGGCCTACCGGCGGCGCTGGAAGCGGCTGGTGTGGGCGCTGGCGGACCAGTTGGACGCGGACCGGCCGCCCGGCACCCCTCGGCCAGGCCGGGTCAAGCCGGTGGGCCCCGCGACCGATGCAGGTGGGCGTGACCGCAGCCGCGGACCCCGCTGACCCCAGGCTGCCGGCCCGCTGCCCGCGCTGCGGGGCGCGGGTCGACGGAGCCGTCGCCTGGTGCACGCTCTGCCACGCCGACCTGCGGCCGGCCCCCGTCCTGCCCCCCGTGCCTAGCCCGTCCTGCGCGGTCACCGGCGGGGACGGACGGCCGGGGCGGCACGCCCGGCTCGCCACGGCCCACCCGGCGCCCGCGGTCCCCACGACGCATCCCGAGGAGCCCTGGCGGCGGTGGGCGGCCCGGCTGCACAGCCCGCGGGCGCGCATCCTGGCCATGGTCGGCGGCCTAGCGGCCTGCACCCTGCTGCTACTCGGTCTGGCCACGTTCGCCGGCCTGCTGCTGCCGGGGTGAGGCCGGTACCAGGCAGCCGGCCCCGGGGTCCCTACCCTGGGGCGGGTGCGGCTGCATGTGGTCAGTGACGTGCACGGCGCCGTGGCGGCGCTGGCCCGGGCCCGGGATGGAGCGGACGCGCTGGTCTGCCTGGGCGACCTGGTCCTCTTCCTGGACTACGCCGACCACGGACGGGGCATCTTCGCCGACCTGTTCGGGCCGGCCGCGGCCCGGCACTACATCGCCCTGCGCACCGCTCGGCGCTTCGACGACGCCCGCCGGTACGCGCAGTCCCTGTGGCAGGGGCTGGGAACCGACCCGCGGGCCGCCGTCGAGGCCCAGGTGCGCCGCCAGTACGCCGAGCTGTTCGCCGCCCTGCCCACCCCTGCGTACCTCACCTACGGCAACGTCGACCTGCCCGCGCTGTGGCCGGAGTTCCTGCGGGACGGGCACCACGTGCTCGACGGCGCCGTCGCCGACATCGGCGGTCGCCGCTTCGGCTTCGTTGGCGGGGGGCTGCGTACCCCGTACCGGACGCCGTACGAGTGCAGCGACGAGGAGTACGCCGCCAAGGTGGCCGCGCTCGGGGCGGTCGACGTGCTGTGCTGCCACATCCCGCCCGCCCTGCCCGAGCTGTGCTACGACGTGGTGGCCCGGCGTGTCGAACGGGGCAGCCAGGCCGTCCTCGACGCGATCCGGGACACCCAGCCCGAGCTGGTCCTGTTCGGGCACGTGCACCAGCCGTTGCAGCGGCGGATGCGGGTGGGCCGCACCGAGTGCGTGAACGTGGGGCACTTCCGGGCGACGGGGACGCCGTACCCGCTGGCCTGGTGAGCGCCGGTAGGCTCCGCCGCATGGCCGAGCAGACCACCTCGAGCATCACCATCCAGGCGCCCCCGGCCACGGTGATGTCGGTGCTGGCGGACCTGCCGGCCTACCCGCAGTGGGCCGACGGGGTCCGGGAGGTGGAGGTCCTCGACCGTGACGCGGCGGGCCGGCCCCGCCGCGTGCGCTTCCGGCTCGACAGCGGGCCCATCAAGGACTCCTACGTGCTGAGCTACACGTGGGAGGGGGAGCGGTCGGTCCGCTGGTCGCTGGCCGAACGGGGGGCCATCCTCAAGGCTTTGGACGGCTCCTACACGCTGCGCGCCGCCGACGACCGGGCCGGCCCCACCGAGGTCACCTACCGGCTCACCGTGGACGTCAGCCTCCCCATGATCGGCATGCTCAAGCGCAAGGCGGAGAAGGTCATCGTGGACACCGCGCTGCGGGGGCTGCAGCGCCGGGTGGAAGGGTGACCGGGCGTTCGCGGCGGGCCGGTCCACCGCCGGTGGCCGGCCGGTAGCCTTGCCGGCCATGCGCGCGCTGCTGTTCACCGGGAAGGGCGGGGTCGGCAAGACGACCGTGGCCGCCGGTACGGCGACGCTGGCCGCCCAGCGGGGCCGGCGCACCCTCGCGCTGTCCCTGGACGCCGCGCCCTCCCTCGGCGACGCCTTCGACCATCCGGCCGGCCCCGAGCCGGTGCAAGTGGACGACCGGCTGTTCGTCCAGCACGTCGACGGGCAACGCTGCTTCGAGCGCGCCTGGCCGGGGTTGTCCCCGCACCTCGCCGGCCTGCTCGACGGCGGGCCGGCCGACCGCCTCGCCGCCGCGGAGGTCGTGGCCCTGCCCGGGGCGGAGGAGGTGCTGGCCGTGCTGGCGCTGGGGGAGCAGCTGCGCAGTGGCCGCTGGGACCTCGTGGTCGTGGACTGCCCGGCCAGCGCGGCGGCGGTGCGGCTGCTCGCCGCGCCGCACGTTCTGGGCTGGTACTCCGCGTGGGCGCTCGGGCCGGGCCGGGCGGCCCGCGCCCTGCTGCCGCTGCAGGACCGGCTGGCCGAGGCACGCTCGGTGCTCACCGCCTCCGGGACCACGGTCCGGCTGGTGCTCACCCCGGAGGCCCTCGTGGTCGCCGAGAGCCGGCGGCTGTGGACCCAGCTGGCCCTGTACGGCTACCGGGTCGACGCGGTCGTCGCCAACCGGGTCTTCCCCACCGGCGGCGCGGACCTCTGGCGCGCCGGGTGGGCGGCGGCGCAGCGCCAGCAACTGGCCGACGTCGAGGCCGCCTTCGCCCCGCTGCCGGTGCACCGTTCCCCGTACCGGGCCAGCGAGCCGGTGGGGGTCGAGGACCTGGCGGCCTTCGCCGCGCAGCTGTACGCCGGGTCCGCCGACCCGGTGGGCCCCCCGGCCCCCGCCCCCGAGGTGCGGGTCACCCCTTGTGGGGAGGGCTTCGTCCTCGACCTGGAGCTGCCGTTGACCCGGCCGGAGGACCTCGACCTGGCCCGCAGCGGCGACGACCTGGTCCTCACCGTGGCCGGGTGTCGCCGGCTGCTGCGGCTGCCGGGGGTGCTGCGCCGCTGCGAGGTGGTCGGGGCCCGCTGGGAGCCGGCCGGCCTGCACGTCCGGTTCGTCCCCGACCCGGCGCAGTGGATGACCGGATGACCCGGCCTGACGGTGCCGCCGAGGAGCGGCTGGGCAGCGCGGCGGAGGAGGCGGCACGGCTCTGGCGCGACGTGCTGGGTGCCCTGCGCGTCGGCGGCCCGGAGGCGCTCGGTCACCTGGCCGCGGCCGGCACCTCCCTTGGCGCGGCGTGGCAGGCGCTGCGCGACGGCTTCGCCGGGCGCGCCGCCGCCGAGGACTCGGGTACCCGGCGACCCGGTGGCCCCGCCGACCCGCAGGCCCCACCGGTCGGACGGCGGGTCCAGCGGATCGACGTCGACCGATGAGGAGGAGCAGGAGCCGATGAGCCTCACGATCGGCGTCGACATCGGCGGGACGAAGGTGGCCGCGGGCGTGGTCGACGAGGCCGGGGCCATCCTGGCCCAGGTCAAGCGGGCCACCCCGTCGGACAGCCCGGCGGAGACCGTGGCGGTCATCGCCGCCTGCGTGCAGGAGCTGGTTGCCGGGCATGCCGTGTCTGCGGTGGGGGTGGGGGCCGCTGGGTTCGTGGACGCCGACCGGTCCACGGTGCTGTTCGCTCCGAACGTCGCCTGGCGGGACGAGCCGTTGCGCGCCGCGGTCGAGCAGGCCTGCCGGCTGCCGGTGATCGTCGAGAACGACGCGAACGCCGCCGCCTGGGGCGAGGTCCGGTTCGGCGCCGGCCGCGGGCACCGGTTCGTGGTCGTGGTCACCGTCGGGACGGGCATCGGCGGCGGTTTCGTCCTGAACGGCGAGCTCTACCGGGGGCGGTGGGGCATCGGGGCCGAGATCGGGCACATCAACGTCGTCCCGCAGGGCCGGCGGTGTGGCTGCGGTAACCTGGGCTGCTGGGAGCAGTACGCCAGCGGGCGGGCACTGGAACGCGAGGCGCGCGAGCTGGCTGCCGCCCCGGTGCTGGGGGCCCGCTTGCTCGAGCTTGCCGGCGGGCAGGTCTCGGCCATCAGCGGACCGGAGATCACCCAGGCGGCCCGGGAGGGTGACGCGGCGGCCGTGGAGTCGTTCCGGGTGGTGGGAACGTGGCTGGGGCACGGCCTGGCCGACCTGGCCGCGGCGCTGGACCCCGGGCTGTTCGTCCTCGGCGGCGGTGTCTCCGAGGCCGGGGAGCTGCTGGCCGGACCGGCCCGCCGGTCCTTCCGGGAGCGGCTGACCGGACGCGGGCACCGCCCGTACGCCGAGGTGCGGCTGGCCGAGCTCGGCGCCGAGGCCGGGCTGGTCGGCGCCGCCGACCTGGCCCGGTACCGCTGACCCCCGCCCCCTACTGCCTTCCCACTGCAGGAACGATCCCCTACCTGGATCGGTGCAGCCGCAGTCCGCGTCGATCGCGGCGGTATGACGTGGTCGCCGCGGCGAGACGGCGTCCGGCCAATCTTGACAGTTGTCTACCCGTCAAGGCATACTTGACGGGTACTGATCCAGCCGTCGGCTCGCAAGCACGGCATCGACGACGCGGACATCGAGCACGCCTGGCGGAACGCCATCCGACTGTGAGCCCACACGGATCATCCACGCCGACCGGCTACGACCCACGTTCTACGACTACCTGAGATGAGGTGACCATCGATGACCAAGACAACGTCCGACCACGACCGCACCGGCCTGGACCAGCTCGACGTCGCTAGCCGCCCGGCCCGCGACGCTGCACACTTCCGTCGCATCCTCGCCGCCCGCGAGAATCTCGCCGCAGCAGAGCAGGAGCTGCGCGACGCTGTCCGCGCCGCCCGCGAAGCCGGCGACTCCTGGACGATCATCGGCGCCGCGCTCGACACCACCCGCCAAGCCGCACAGCAGCGATTCGGGAACTGATCCATCGGGGATGAGGCAGGGGGCGCCCGGCAAGAGCACGACCCCGGCGTCGACGCCTCAGCTGTCCTCGCCTTCGTCCTGCGCGAACGAGCCGCCCCTGTCGTCGGCGAACGGCTCGGCCTTCCGGTGACCGGCGGCGACACGTGCTGGACCAGCCTCGACCAGCGGGTCGAGTTCCTTCCTTGGTGCCGACGCTGACCGGCGCCGCGCACGCCCGGGCGTCGGTCAGTCGTCCTCACCGAGGAGAAGGGCGATCTCGTCCAGCACCTCACGGGCCTCCCACTCCTCGCCGGTGAGGGTGCGGGTGTCCGACAGAGCCTTGAAGTCCTGCAGCGGATGTGGGTGGAGGCGGGGGGGGAGCGGGCCGCGCTGGCCGACGCTGAGCGCGACCTGGGGGCATGCAGCGGGGTCCGGCGCAAGGGGGGTCAGGCGACGGTCAGACGACGGCGCCGTCGTCGGGGTCGTCGTCGGGTCCGGGGCGGTCCGGCATCCGGGCGACCAGGGTCACGAACCCGGCGACGAACGCGGCGACCCCGAGGAAGGCCAGCAGCGCGGGCACCTGGGTCTGCAGCAGCGCCGTGAGCAGGAAGAACAGCGGCCCGCCGACGACCCCCATCCAAGCCAGCCGGGTCACCGGGTCCCCCTGGGGCAACGGCGGCGGGGGAGGGGGCACGTAGTGGTCGGCGGGGTCCTCGGCCGGGGGGCCCGGCGTCGTCGACGCGGCCGGCCCGACGGGTCCGGGGGTCGAGTCGGGTCCCGGCCGCTCGGCGAGGTCTTCGCTGACCGGCCAGCGGGGCACGGGGTCCGCGGGCACCGTGTCGAAGCCGGCGACGATGGCCGCCCAGGCGGCCTCCTCGTCCACCGGCGCGGGGCTGGGACCGGCGCTCGAGCGGGCCTGCTCCAGCGCCTGCTCCAGCTCGGGCAGCCGGTGGGCCAGGGTGGCCCGGGCGTCCGCGGCCCGCTCCGCGTCGACGTACAGCCGGTCGGTGGGGCGGGCCGGCAGCTGCACGTCCAGGTAGGGGCCGCGCCGCCCGGCGGCCGGGGTCACGTAGGCGGCCACCCCGGCGCCGCGCAGGAGGTCCAGCACCTCGTCGGCCAGCCGCGGGTCGAGGTCGACCACGGCGACGTACGACGCCGCCTGCAGCCCGTTGCCGCGCGCCACGTCAGCCCCCGGCCCGGGCCGGCCGGGCCACCCGACGGAGGAAGTCCACGCTGCCCGCGAAGATGCGCTCGGCGTCGTTGTCCAGCGTCGCGACGTGGTAGCTGTCCTCGAGGACGACCTCCTCGACGTCGGTGGAGGAGATCCGGTCGAGGAGCATCCGGGCGCTGTCCGGCTCCACGACGTGGTCCACCCGGCTGCGGTAGAGCAGCACCGGCTGGGTGACCCGCGGCAGGTCCTCGGCGGTCAGCCGCCACAGCTGCGTCAGTGAGTGCAGGGCGCGCAGCGGCATCCGGTCGTAGGCATGCTCGCTGACCCCCGGCTTCTTGATGTCGTTGCCCGGGCCGGCCACCGTGGGCACCACCGCCTTGAGCAGCGGCAGCACCCGCAGCGCCCGCTTCGCGGAGGTCAGGGACGGGTTGACCAGGATCAGGCCGTCGACGTCCGGGCCGTGCTGCTCGGCCAGCCGGACCGCCAGGCAGCCCCCCATGGACAGCCCCGCCACGACCACGGTCGAGCAGCGGCGGCGTAGCGCCTGGAAGGCCCGGTCCACCTCGGCGTACCAGTCCTCCCAGCGGGTGAGCGCCAGGTCCTGCCACCGGGTGCCGTGACCGGGCAGCCGCGGGAGGTCGACGGTGAACCCGGCGGCGGCCAGGTGCTCGGCCCACGGCCGCAGGGAGCAGGGGGACCCGGTGAACCCGTGGCAGAGCAGCGCGGCGGTGGGTCCGCCGTCGTGGGACCAGGGCTCCGCGCCGGGCAGCAACGGCATGGGACCTTCCTTCCCCGGGGTGGTCCCCGCATCGTCGCACGCCGCCCCCAGCCGGCGCGACGGGCTACGCTGCGCGGACGCAGGCGGTGAGGGAGGTGGCGGGTGTTCTACTGGTTTCTCAAGCGGGTGCTTCTCGGGCCGTTCCTGCGGCTCATCTTCCGGCCGTGGGTGGAGGGCCTCGAGCACGTCCCCGCCGAGGGTCCGGCCATCCTCGCCAGCAACCACCTGTCCTTCTCCGACTCCATCTTCCTGCCGCTCGTGGTGCCCCGTCGCATCACGTTCATCGCCAAGTCCGACTACTTCACTGGGCGGGGACTGAAAGGCTGGCTCACCGCCCGCTTCTTCCGTGGCGTGGGTCAGCTGCCCGTGGACCGGGCCGGCGGGCGGGCCAGCGAGGCCGCGCTGCGCGCCGGCCACAAGGTGCTTCAGCGAGGGGAGCTGTTCGGTATCTACCCGGAGGGGACCCGTTCCCCGGACGGCCGGCTCTACCGCGGCAAGACCGGGGTGGCCCGGCTGGCGCTGCAGGCGGGCGTTCCCGTGCTGCCCGTCGCCATGATCGACACCGAGAAGCTGCAGCCGCCCGGCCGGTTACGCCCCCGGCTGGTCCGGCCCGGGGTACGGATCGGGGCGCCGCTGGACTTCTCCCGCTACCAGGGCATGGAGTCCGACCGGTTTGTGCTCCGGTCGGTCACCGACGAGATCATGTACCGGCTCATGCTGCTGTCCGGGCAGGAGTACGTCGACGTCTACGCCTCCCGGGCGAAGGCCGACCGCGGTCGCGCCTCCCGG